>ONBI01000045.1 GCA_900316035.1 uncultured Eubacteriales bacterium | reverse complement strand
AGGTCCTGTTCCTGCATCGGAGAAACAACATAAGCCATCATCTGAGCATCCTTGGAGACACATGAAGATATAGGGACAAAATCACTGAACAATGACAGACAAGTTTGTGCAGGATTTTCACGAATTTCGAAAAAGGACCGAAAAAAGGAAAAGAAAGGCCCTTCCTTTTCCGCTATAATGGATTCATCTTACGAAGAAAGGAAGAATCAATAGAACTATGGATACCAAACTTCTCGATGCCTATGCCGATCTGATTGTCAAGACCGGAGCGAACGTTCAGCCTGGTCAATATGTCGTTATCCGCACCAACGTCGAACTGGAACCTTTTGCTTCTCTGGTTGCAAGAAAATGCTATCAACACGGAGCCAAAAGAGTCTTTGTCCATTGGCAGTCTGCCAAGATGGATCAAGTCGATTATCAGGAAGCGTCTGAAGAGGTTCTTTCGGATGTCCCTTCTTTTGAAGAGGAAGCCCATAAATTCATGGCGGATCATACGCCTATCCTTATTTGGATCGACGGAGATGATCCAGATGGATTAAAAGGAGTCGATGCCAATAAAGTCGCCCGTATCAAAGCAAATAAATATAAGGTTATCGGAAAATACCGCGAAGCCCAGGAAAATAAGGCTCAATGGTGTATCGCCGGTGCTCCGACCAAAGCCTGGGCCAAGAAGGTCTTCCCGGATCTTCCGGTAGAGGAAGCTATCGAAGCGCTCTGGAAAGCGATTCTCAAGACTTCCCGCGCGGAAAATGGCAACGGTATCGAAGAGTGGGAAAAGCATGAAGAGGATCTCAAGGAACGATGTGAGAAGCTCAATTCTTTCCATCTCACTTCTCTTCACTATCGCTCGGATAGAGGAACGGATCTGACCATCGGTCTTATCCCTGGTGTCATCTTCTTAGGGGGTGGAGAAAAGACCGATGATGGTAAGTTCTTCCAGCCGAACATCCCTTCCGAAGAATGCTTCACTTCTCCTTGGAAAGGGAAAGCCGAAGGTATTGTCTATGCGACCAAACCTCTTGTCTATAACGGCCAGGTTATCAAGAACTTCTCTGCCCGTTTCCATAACGGCAAAGCGATTGAAGTGAAAGCCGAAGAAGGAGAAGAGGTTCTTAAGAGCATCCTCTCTTTAGACGAAGGGGCTTCCTACTTAGGCGAATGTGCTTTGGTTCCTTTCCATTCTCCTATCAACGATACCGGTATCCTTTTCTATAACACTCTTTATGATGAGAATGCTGCCTGCCATCTAGCTTTAGGTAGAGGCTTTACCGAGCTTTATCCGAACCATGAAAAATACTCCCTCAAGGAGTTAGAGAAGAGAGGTATCAATAGCTCCTTAAGCCATGTCGACTTCATGGTCGGAGACGATACTTTGGATATCACCGGAACGGATGAGAACGGAAAAGAGATTCCGATCTTCGTTCACGGCGCTTGGGCGTTCTAATAGAAGCAATTTCAAACATTACGTAAAAGAGGTCTGGCACGGGTCAGACCTCTTTTTGAAGATATTTATCTTTAGTTATAAGAGACAAGCAGAGCTTTATCACTTCCGTAGTAGCTGACTAAGCCCTGGTTCTTGCGGATGATGATCTTCTTGAATTCATGGAGAGATTCGAGTCTCTCTTTCAGTTTCTTGGCCGCTTCTTCATTGAAGGTATGGGAGATGATGCAGATACGGTCTTTGGTCCCTTTGACGAAGTTCGAGATATGGAAGACCATGCGTTTGAGGACACCGTCGATCGTATGAAGCTTCTCTTTGATGGCGATGGTTCCTTTATCGGCAAAACCGAGAGGATGGATACGCATCATCTTGGCAACCATGGCGATGAACTTGGAAACGCGTCCCGCCTTGATGAGAGAATCGTATTTTTCTAGGGAGAAAAGGAGATTATCGTCTTCTCTATCTTTCGAAAGAAGCTGCTCGATTTCCGAAAGGCTCTTTCCCTGATGGATATAGGCGACAGCATCTTCAACTAAAAGTTCTAACGATCCCCCTGCACCCATGGAATCGAGAACTAAGATGTTCTCAGGATGTTCGGCTAAGCCTTTTGCCGCAAAAGCGGAGTTATAGGATCCGGATACTTTGCTTGAAAGAGTGATGACGATATAGTTATCGGCTCCGGTGAACTCCTTTAAATAGGCTCCCGGTGCCGGGCAGGCCGTCGAAACTCTGCTGTCGGTCAGGGAAGCTTCTTTCATAAAGGAAGCGACATCGAGATCGGAATCGATATATTCTTTGCCATCGACAAATAAGCTCAGCGGAACGACGCTGAAGCCGATATCTTTTTCGGTAAAATCCTCTTCCGTCATATTGCTCGAGGAGTCGACAATGATTTTAAACTTGCTCATGCGGGTAAACCTCCCAAAGAGTGTCTGCTCGCGTTGTGTGGGGATAGATTATCGCATCCCTTTTTGATTTGCAAGTACTTTGACAAACAAAGCACAGATGTATAAAAAAACAAATGTATAAGATGAAACGATTGTTGCTGTTAAAAAAAGGAAAAGAATCTGCTAGGAAAAGAGACCTTTTCCAGCTCAGAATTTTTACTGTTTATCCTTTTCTCGTACACACTTGTTTCTTTTATTTGAATCGGTGGAAATGAGTTGTTATTATACTTGCATCGAGTGTGGCTTTTCATGGAAAAAATGAGTGCAGATTCCAATTTCAATCAGCGTGTCCGCTTGCGTAGAGCAAGAGCCTATAAACCGAAGGATCTGACGATGGATCTTCTTCTCCTTCTTCCTCCGGTTCTTTTGACGATGGTTCTAGGTTCTTTAGCCCCTTATTCCTTATTCCTTTCTTTATTCCTTCTTTATTTCATCTTGCCGATGTATTACACCGTCGAAGAAAGAGTGAGAGCCCGTCTTACCGGTATCGGTAACCCAGATTTCAATTATGCCGATGGCTATCATGCTTTCTTCTTAGACAATAAAGGCGGTATCTTCGGCGCTTTATCCATCTTCTTCATCGCTTTAGGAATCGCTGTCATCTTCGCTTTAGCTCTTTCTCCGCTTCTTCCTTCTTTGGTTGCTTGTTTTGATGGTGCTAGCGATGCTTTCCATACTTTCGGAACTTTATATATGGATCCTAAGACAACGGCCGAAGAGATGAACCAGTTCCTTTTGGATTCCGGTTATCTCCTCTCTCAGCCGATGAGTGTCTATATCGGATTGATTTTCTTTGTTCCGATGGCTTTATCTCTTTTCTTCCTCTTTGATAACAACCTTGTCGATCATCACATCGCGTCGATGGTTTTACCGGATTTGGATCGGAATGTCTCTGCTTCGATGGCACGTTCTTTATCGAGAAGAAGCTTCGGACGTTTCTCCTCCGGATTCCGTTTCAAAGAAGATATCCGTCGCAACTGGATCTACTATGCTCTCTTTACTCTTTTCTATGGGTTTTCCCTTTATGTCTGCTCTTTGATCCGTGTGGATAACTTCAATCTGGTTGTTCCAGTTGTCCTGATTACACCGGTAGCTTCTGTCTTCTATGGTGTTTATCTCAATTACTTTGCACTTCTCAATAAATTCACCATTGCGGAAGAAAGCAAGAATGTTCTTTTAGAAGGTATGCCTCTTGCCTTACGCTCTTCGATTCAGCAGACCTTTGATAATCCAAGTTATATCCATGGAGAAGAAAGCGAAAAACGCGGGCCCTTCATTCCGGAAGAAGAACCGAAACAGGAAGAGAACTTTACGGCTACGGTAAAGGAGAAACCCGGAGAAGGAGTCAAAGGTGTCGTCCTTGACTTAAGCCACAGCCAATCTCGAAAGGAAAAGAAAGAATAATATGATTTCTGTCGGTATCGATATCGGTTCGACGACCATCAAAGCGGTCGTCTTAGACGATCAGAACAAATTGATTTATTCCTCCTACGAACGTCACTATTCCCGTATCAGCGAGAAACTGAGCGAAGTGCTTTCTGCTCTTCGCCTAGGACCGCTCAAGGGTATGGATTCTGTCGCTTTAGCCTTCACGGGTTCGGCCGGTATGGGTATTGCGGAAGGCTGTCATTTCCCTTTCTATCAGGAAGTCTATGCAACCCGTGAGACAACGAAGAACTTCTATCCGGAGACCAACTGCATCATCGAATTAGGCGGAGAGGATGCTAAGATTCTTTTCCTCACCAACGGCGTCGAAGTCCGTATGAACGGAACCTGCGCCGGTGGTACCGGTGCCTTCATCGACCAGATGGCTTCGCTTCTCAACGTCAAAGTCGAGGATATGAACGAGCTAGCCTCAAAGCATGAACGCACCTATGCGATCGCTTCCCGTTGCGGTGTCTTCGCAAAGTCCGATATCCAGCCTCTTCTCAACCAAGGAGCCAAGAAAGAGGATATCGCCGAATCCATCTTCTATGCGGTCGTCAACCAGACCATCGCCGGTCTTGCCCAGGGTAGAGAAATCGAAGGCAATGTCATGTATCTCGGCGGACCTCTGACTTTCATGTCGGAACTCCGTAAGGCTTTCGATTCCACGTTGCATGTCCAGGGTGTTTTACCCGAGAATTCCCTTTATTTCGTGGCTATCGGTGCAGCCTTACTCGCTAAGAAAGATAAACCGGTTGTTCTCGATTCCATTCTCGGAAAGGTGGAGAACTATCGCAACAACGAGAACTTCGCTTATATCGAACCTCTTTTCAAAGACGAAAAAGAATACCAGGAATTCAAAGAGAGACACGAGAAAGACCATGTCTCCATTCTTCCTCTTTCCGAGTATGAAGGACCTTTATATCTCGGTATCGATTCCGGTTCGACCACCCTGAAGATGGTCGCAATCGATAAAGATTACAACATCCGTTATTCCGACTATGTCTCCAATAAAGGAGACCCGATTGCTCTGCTTCAGAAGATGCTTCTGGATCTTTATCAGAAAAAGAATCCGAACGCCTATATCGCCGGTTCCTCGGCGACCGGTTATGGTGAGGATTTAGCCAAGAACGCCTTCTCTTTCGACCACGGCATCGTCGAGACGATGGCTCATTTCCAGGCGGCGAAACACTTTTTACCCGATGTCGAATTCATCATCGATATCGGCGGACAGGATATCAAATGCTTCCGTATCCGCAATGGTGTCATCGATGATATCTTCCTCAACGAAGCCTGCTCTTCGGGTTGTGGCTCTTTCTTACAGACGTTTGCTACTTCCTTAGGTTACTCGGTCGAAGATTTCGCCAAGCTTGCTTTAACGGCGAAGAGACCGGTCAACTTAGGTTCCCGTTGCACCGTCTTCATGAACTCCTCGGTCAAACAGGCTCAGAAGGATGGTGCCAGCGTCAACGATATCGCGGCCGGTCTTGCAATTTCCGTTGTCAAGAATGCTCTTTATAAAGTCATCCGCTGCGCTTCCAAAGACGACTTAGGAAAGAAAATCGTTGTTCAGGGTGGTACTTTCCTCAACGATGCGGTTTTAAGGGCGTTTGAAAAGGAACTGGATGTTCAGGTGGTCCGTTCCAATATCGCCGGTCTTATGGGTGCTTATGGTGCCGCACTGGATGCGATGAAGTTAGGACTGGATTCTTCCAGTATCCTCACGCAGGAACAGCTTCTCCATTTCCATCGTCGCGTCAATTCGTATGTCTGCCAGCTTTGCAACAACCACTGCCATCTGACGATGTCGGTGTTTGATGATAAGCGTGTTTTTATCGGCGGTAACCGCTGCGAAAAGCCGGTCACCAAGAAAGCCAAGTCCAATGCCGATTTGGATATGTATTCTTTCAAGAACCATCTCTTACGCTCTTACGATCACGAGTTTGATGATCCTACGAAGTACAAGAGAGGCAAGATCGGTTTCCCGATGGGACTCAACTTCTATGAGCTGACTCCTTTCTGGTCTGCTTTCTTTACGACTCTCGGCTTCCAGGTGGTATTAAGCGACCGCTCCTCCCATAAACTTTACCGCGAAGGACAGATGACGATTCCTTCCGATACGGTCTGCTATCCGGCTAAGCTGATGCACGGACATGTTCTCAACCTTCTTGCAAAAGGTGTCACGAAGATTTTCTATCCTTGCATGACTTGGAACATCAAGGAAAAAGATACCGATAACCATTACAACTGCCCGGTTGTCGCTTATTATTCCGAAGTTATCAACGCCAATGCCAAGCCCGTCCATGCTCCCGGTATCGACTATATCAAGGAATATGTCGATCTCTATGAAAGAGCCCATTTCCCGGAGAAGGTCTATGAAGTATTGAAACCTCATTTCCCGGATCTCACCAAAGAAGAAGTGAGAAAAGCCTCTGAGAACGCCTATAAAGAATATACCCGCTATGAGAAGCTCATCGATCGGCACGGCGCTCACATCATCGAAGAAGCAAGAAAAGAGCATAAGACCATCATCGTTCTTGCCGGTAGGCCGTATCATGTCGATCCTCTGATCAACCACGATATCGATAAACTCATCCTGCAATACAACTGCGCCGTGGTCACTGAAGACTATATTTCCCGTCTTGAGAAGAATCCGGATCCGAGCCATGTCCTCAATCAGTGGACGTATCATTCCCGTATGTATAAAGCGGCGAACTATGTCTGCTCGCAACCCGATATGCAACTGATGCAGCTTGTCTCTTTCGGATGCGGTGTCGATGCGGTCACTTCCGATGAGGTGAGAGATATTCTCGAAAGACACGGAAAGATCTATACCCAGCTGAAGATCGATGAAGTCACCAATCTCGGTACGGTCAAGATCCGTATCCGCTCCTTGTTAGAAGCGTTACGGGAAAGGGAGAGTGAAAAAAGATGACCGAAGAAGAAAAGAAAAAACTGAAGCGCGATAAAACCGGAAGAGTCATCTTCACGAAGAAGATGCGGAAAACCTACACCATTCTCTTCCCGATGATGTTACCGATCCATTTCAAGATCATTCAGAACATCATGAACCATTACGGCTATCACTGTGAGCTCTTGACCGACACCTCGCCTGCCATCGCTCAGACCGGACTGAAGTACATTCAGAACGATATGTGTTATCCGGCTATCCTTTCCTGCGGACAGATGATCCATGCTTTGGAAAGCGGAAAATACGACCTCGATCATGTCGCCTTGATGATCTCTCAGACCGGCGGCGGATGCCGTGCTTCCAATTACATCAAGCTACTTCGTAAAGGCTTAGAGAAAGCAGGACTCGATTATATCCCGACTGTCTCTTTCAATATCTCGGGTCTTGAACCGAATCCTGGCCTTAAGATCACCCTTCCGATGATCATGAAGGGGGCTGCGGCTATCATCTACGGAGACCTCATCATGTGTCTGAAGAATCAGACCGAACCTTATGAAGTCAACAAGGGCGAAAGCCAGAAACTGACCGATAAGTGGACGGATTTCTTAAGCGATGAACTTCTTCATAAACATGGCGGAACCAGCACCAAAGCCATCAATAAAAACCTCAATGCCATCTGCAAAGATTTCAATGCGATCCAGCTCGATGGAAAGCCCAGAGTCAAGGTCGGTATCGTCGGTGAGATCTATGTGAAATATGCGGCCTTAGGAAACAACAACCTGGAGAAATTCCTCCGTGACGAAGACTGCGAAGTCAATCTTCCGGGTCTGATGAACTTCATGCTCTTCAAGATCGATAACCGTATCATCGATATCGATCTCTACGGTGGACATAAGCTCAAGAGAATGGTCTGCAAGTGGTTATTCGATTACAACACCAAGATGCAGAACCTCTTCTGCGATGCCATCAAAAACAACACCCATTTCGCGGTTCCTTCCAAGTATGAACACGTCAAGGAACTCGATAAAGGTGTCAACGGCTATGGAAACCGTATGGGGGAAGGTTGGCTTCTTACGGCAGAGATGTTAGAGCTCTGCGATGCCGGTTATCCGAATATCATCTGCACGCAGCCTTTCGGTTGTCTTCCTAACCATATTTCCGGGAAAGGCATGATTCGCAAGGTGAGAGAGCTTTATCCGAATTCGAATATCGTCGCGGTCGATTACGATGCCGGTGCCGCGAAGGTCAATCAGGAAAACCGTATCAAGCTGATGCTTTCGATCGCGAAAGAAAACCTCGAAAAAGAGGAAGCCGAAAAGAAGGCTAAGGAAGCTACAGCAAAGTAGTTCTTCTCTTTAGATAAGCTTAGCGGAGACAACCATATCCTTGCCGAAGAAAAGCAAAGATATCGACTCTGCTTCCTCTATAGGAAAAGTCGGAGACAACGTTTTGAGGTCGCGGAGAGCGACCTCTTTATATTTTTTCAGAGTGAAAGCATCTTCCCAGACGGGTAAGAAAAGGACTTTCCGATCGTAGAGAAGAATTCCGTTTGCGTAATTGTCTTTATCGAACTGGATCTTTTCACTGATGCTGTTATCGGCATAGGTGAGAACCGAATGATAAAGGGAACGGATAAAGAGAGTCGCTTCGTTGAAGATGACTTCTTTCTTTTTCTCAGCGACTTTGGTTATTTCTTTTTCTTTTTCCGGATGTCGGTTGATTTCGTCCTGTACCGCCAAAGGATAGGAAGCTTCAAAGAGATTTTCCATCGTCAGTTTATCTTTCTCGAAAAGGAAACGATGGATAGTGTTCAGACAATTCTCTTTGCCTCTTTCTTTTTCTGGATTCTTTGAAACGATTTGGTTGAGATAAGAAGCAAAATCCGAGAAGCCGTTCAAAGAGAAATCATGCGTCGAGGCTTTCAAGAAAATAGCATTGGCAACAAAACCGTAAAGCGCAATCGCTAAATCGGTGGAAGTATCGCCTTCCTCTAAAGGATTCTCTTCTTTATCAAAACGGTTCGCAACCTTTGCTCCTCCGAGAGTGAAAACCATGTCTTCTTCCTTCAGAGACTCGATACGATGAAACAGTTCCTCTTTGTTCATAACGTCTCTATTCTAAAAGATTTTTCCTGAGAGAGTGAAGTATTCTTTCAACTAAGGAAAGTTTTATTTTATAATTACCCGGTAGCAAGGAGACCTCTATGGACAAAGAAAAGATTGTTGTCGTCGATTTCGGTGGTCAGTACAACCAATTGATTGCCCGTCGAATCCGTCAGTGCCATGTCTATTCCGAAGTCTGGCCTTATACGGTTGCGTTAGAAAAGCTCGCTGATCCTTCTGTCAAAGGTATCATCTTCACCGGTGGCCCGAACTCCGTCTATGATGAAAAATCTCCGCATATCGATCCGAAGATTTTCTCTTTAGGAAAACCGATTTTAGGTATCTGTTACGGTGCTCAGCTTATCGCTTATGAACTCGGTGGAGAAGTCACACATGCCGAAACCAGTGAGTATGGAAAGACCATCATTACCCGAATCGGAGACTCGAAAATCTTAGGAAGATTCTCTTCCCCGAGTGAAGTCTTCATGTCCCATACCGATCGAGTCAGTAAGCTTCCCGAAGGTTTCAAGGCTACCGCGAAGACTGAGCATTGCCCGATTGCTGCTTTCGAAGCACCCGATAAGCTCATCTATGCAACGCAGTTCCATCCTGAAGTCAGACATACCCTAGAAGGTCAGAAAGCCTTAGAGGATTTCACCTATAACATCTGCGGATGCAAACCGACTTGGAAGAGCGAATCCTTCATCACCGAGCAGGTCGAAGAAATCCGTAAGCAGGTCGGCGACAAGAAAGTCCTCTTAGGTCTCTCCGGCGGTGTCGATTCTGCGGTTACCGCTGCTTTGATTTCGAAAGCCATCGGTAAGAACTTGTATTGCGTCTTTGTCGATCACGGGCTCTTGCGTAAGAACGAAGCCAAGGAAGTCGAAGATGTCTTCGGCCCCAATGGTAAATTCGATCTCAACTTCATCCCGGTCGATGCCTCAAAGCTTTTCTTCTCTAAGCTTCAGGGTGTCAGTGATCCGGAACAGAAGAGAAAGATCATCGGTGCTACCTTCTTAGAGGTCTTTGAAGAAGAGACCAATAAGCTTGATGATGTCGAATTCTTAGCCCAGGGCACCATCTATCCGGACCGTATCGAATCCGGTTTAGGAATCTCTGCCAAGATCAAATCCCATCACAATGTCGGTGGTCTTCCGAAGAACATGAAGTTCAAAGGCCTTGTGGAACCTCTCAAGAATCTCTTCAAGGATGAGGTGAGAGAAGTCGGTAAACTCTTGGGTTTACCGGATTCGATCGTCTACCGTCAGCCTTTCCCAGGTCCGGGCTTAGGTGTCCGTATCATCGGAGAGGTTACCCCGGAGAAAGTCCGTATCGTTCAGGAAGCGGACTATATCTACCGCGAGGAGATCAAGAAGGCTGGCTTAGATAAGAATATCAGCCAGTACTTCGCCGCTCTTTCCAATATGAGAAGCGTCGGTGTCATGGGCGATAGCCGCACTTACGATTATGCGGTTGTCTTAAGAGCTGTTCAGACCGATGACTTCATGACGGCGAAACCTTATCTCATTCCTAACGATGTCATGATCAATATCGTCGACCGCATCGTCAACGAAGTCAAAGGTGTCAACCGTGTACTCTACGATTTCACTTCTAAGCCACCGTCAACGATCGAGCTCGAATAATCCGTTGCTATCAAATCGAATTGCCACTGGAATCATAAAAGTTCCGGTGGCTTTTCCTATACTTGCGAAAAAGAATACTCCTGCTTGTAGTTACAAATTGCAATATCAAGCTTGGATTCGGATTTTTTGAAATCACCGGGATAGAGATTATCCCAGATCTTCCATCTCAACAAAGCCTTTGAAACGGATATGTCTTACCGTGCTGGTGCTATAGTCGATATCATCGTTTGAAATAACGATTATCTGAATAGAGTTATCAAAATTAGAAAAAGCACCAAACTCTCGTTCATACGCTTATTCTTCCGCTACCGAATAAGCGACCTGAATGTAGTACTGCTTATTTCCTTTATTGGCAATGAAATCAATTTCATGGGAGGCATCCTGAAAAACTTGAAGGCCGTAGCCCATATAAATGAGTTTGTTATAAACAACATTCTCAAAATTATGGGTGAGATCATAGCGGTTATTTAAGACTCGGATAGAATTGAAGGCCACATCTTCATCGTAGACTTTGAGATAGTATTCTAGTTCCCTCTTTGCCTTCGGAGAATATCTTTTTAGGGTATCAATTGCATAAGCTTCTTCGAAATATCCGATATACTTTGTAATCGTCGTGATAGAGCAAGGCAAGCCATCACCTTTCATATATTACTCAATGGATCGAGCGGAAAAAAACTCCACTATTCGATAAGAAAATGTAATTTACCAATCCTTTAAATACTTTTCTCTTTCGAATTTGATAGCGGTTGATAATATCATTCAAGATAATGGTTTCGTTCCGTTCATTCAGGTAGAGGCGCTGCGCACTTTCCTTGTTGTATTCGATTCTTTTCGGGAAGCCACCCCATACGATATAGTCTGTAAGAGAAATTTCTTTGCCTAACTCTTTTCCATATTCGGCTAGTTCCCGATAGACAAAAGGCTTACTACGAAAAGATATATAGCGTCCGGAGAGTTCTTTGGTGAATTCTCTTGAAAGAAGTTTGGAATTTGATCCGCTGATAAAAACAGAGCAGTTTCTTATCCTTACAGTTCGACACGCTTCCGCCCATCCATCGATTCTTTGAATCTCGTCAAGGAATACATAGCATAAAGAATTCTTTCGATGCGTATCGATATAGTTCAATAAAGCCATTCCATTTGGAACAGCATTCAAAACGGAGGCGTCTTCAAAGTCTAAAGAGATGACGTTATCCGATTTTTCATTTACCTCTTCCATGATCTGATGCAGGATGACCGACTTTCCGCATCGACGAATACCCATTATTACCTTAATCAAGTCACTATCATAAAATTCGCGGATAGGCTCAATGTATCTTTCTCGCTTTATCATCTCTTGTGCCCCCTCTACTGGACAATAATGAGGAACTATGCAAAATTGTCCAGTAGGCTATAAGCTTGTAAATCCGTTCTGCCTCTTCTAAAGGAAGGCCGAAGAATAGGAATATTTTTATGAACGAGGAACATTTTGAGAGAAGATATCGATAACCTTTGGGAAGCCGCTGAAGTAAAACCGATGGTCAACCAAGTCCTTTGCCCCATCTGCAACACTCCCTCAGAACGGATTCACTATTGCCAAGAGAAAGGCATCGTCAGGGAAGCTTATTCTCCGGTTGCCTACGGAGAAATCCTGAAGAATAAAGAAATCGCCGAGATGGCAAAGAAATACGATGCCTCTGTCGCTCAGCTCTGCAACCGTTATGATATTCTGCTCAATACTATTGTTCTTCCCAAGGCAGCTAATCCTGATCATAGGAGAAGCAATGCCGATGTCGATTTTGTTATCTCTGACGAGGATAGGGAAACGTTGAAGAAAAGGAAGAAAATCGAAAGCTACGGAAAGATCTCTGTTTTCCCGGTCTACGGTGAAAAAATAGAAGCATCACTTCCTTCATTGGAAGAGATGCTTCTTTTGAACTACCCAAAAAATTCATATAGTTTTCTTACGGATAATTATCGATAAATAGGTTCCCAACGGATCTTTGAGACACAATCTTCTACGTCTAAGAAATCGTTGCGGTTGAGACCTTCCTTTTTGGCTTCTTCTGCTACGGCAGCCGCAATCTTATCGGAGACGAAATTGACTTTCGAAACCGAAGGAAGAACGGCTTCTCCAGGAAACTTTGCATCGATGATTCCACCGATAGAATGTGCGGCAACCGAAATCACTCTATCTGTCACAAGTTTTGCTCCGGAAGCGATAATGCCTAAACCTAATCCAGGATAGATCAGAGCATTGTTTGCCTGTCCGATATAGTAAGTGATTCCGTTATAGAAAACGGGTTTACTAGGAATACCGGTAGCTACTAAGGCTCTTCCGTCTGTCCAACGGATCAGGTCTTCGGCAGTAGCTTCGGCAAGTTCGGTCGGATTGCTCAAAGGGAAGATGATCGGACGTTTTGTATAGGAAGCCATCTCTTTTACAATGGATTCTGTGAAAGCTCCGCCTTTCGTGGAAGTGCCGATGAGAATCGTCGGATGAACGGCCTTGACGGCTGCTTCTAACGCGGTTAACTCAGAGGAATTTTTAAACTCGCTTCTCTTCCTCGCAAAAGGACGCTGTTCCGGAGTGAGATCTCCCATATCGTCAAACAGTAAACCCTGCTTATCGACGAGATAGAAATGCTTTCTTGCTTCTTCGGGACTCAACCCTTCATCCTGCATTTCCTGATAGAAGCGCTGAGCGATACCGCATCCTGCGGTACCTGCTCCGAAGCACATATAGGTTTGATCGGTGAGCTTCTCGCCGGAGATACTCAACGCCCCTAAAGCACCAGCCAAAGAGACAATACCCGTTCCTTCGATATCATCGTTGAAGACCGGATATTCGGTGATGTATTTCTTAAGAAGATAAGCTGCATGTCCTCTTCCGAAATCCTCAAAATGAAGATAAAGATGAGGAAACATTTTTTCAACACAGGTAACAAAGGCATCCACAAAAGCGTAATAGGGTTCGTCATCTAGACGCTTATGGCGAAGACCGAGATAAAGAGGATCCTTTAGAAGACTCTCTCTGTTGGTTCCGGAATCTAGTACAACTGGTAACACACGGGAAGGATCAATACCGCCGGCAGCGGTATAGACCATCAGTTTTCCAATCGAGATACCGACACCGTTGGTTCCCCAGTCACCGATACCGAGAATCGCCTCTGCATCGGTGACAACAATCAGCTGGATATCTCTACCTTCCGAAGCGTTTCGGATGGAGGTTTCAATATCTTCCGGATGGTCGATAGAGAGGTAAGCTGCATTCTGAGGAGTGATGAAGAATTCACTGTAATTACGGATGCTTTCGGCAATGCCGGGATCGTAGACAATCGGCATCAGTTCTTCGATGTGATGTTGAAACACATAGTAGAACAGGGTGCGGTTCGTACGGAAGATACTCATCAGGTAATGACGCTTTTCGGAGACGTTCGGTTTGCTTTCCATATTTTGATAAACCTGTTTCGCTTGGGTTTCAATATCCTGAACGACAGGCGGAAGAAGACCGACTAATCCGTATTCTTTTCTTTCTTCTTCCGTGAAGGCGGTGCCTTTATTTAAGAAGGGATCGTTGAGACGGTCGTATCCTTTTTTGATCACTTTGTTATTCATTGCGCCTTCTTCTTTCCTTTCCTTCGGGTACTTTTAAAATATCATAAGTTTGATTTATTTGAGTAAGTAAGAAGGAAGGGCGGATGGATTTCGGCTAGGTGGTTAGCTTTTTTTAGAATCAAGGCAGATGTGAAAGTGATAGAAAATTTACCTATAAGGTAAATAATTATTGATATCATAGAAAGATTCTTGTAATATAAATTTACCTTTTAGGTTAACGGCAGAAGGAAAGACACTGTGAAAATCACTTATAAAAATAAGAAGATCCAGCGAATCTGTACCGATGCTTCGGCCGCCGAAAAGAATTATGGGTTACTAATGGCTGAAAAGATAAGCCAGCGTATCGATGAAATCAGTGCAGCCGATACGGTTGAAATGATGATTCAGTCTCGCATCGGCCGATGTCATCCTCTCGTTAATAATCGGAAGGGGCAGTATGCGGTGGACTTGGTTCATCCTTATCGATTGGTTTTTGAAAAGAGAGGAGATGAGATTCAGATTGCACTAATCTTTGAAATAGTTGATTATCACTAGAAATAATCAGGAGGGCAAAACATGATTAGAAGTAAGAAATTGATTGCGACACCGCCAGGAGCAACGATTAAGGAACAGTTATCCGGAAGACAGATGAGTCAGAAGGAATTCGCAGCCAGAATGAACATGTCTGAAAAACATATCAGTCAGTTGATCAATGGCGAAGTTGCCCTTACTCCCGAAACAGCTATTAAGTTAGAAATGGTTTTAGGAGTTCCTGCTAAGTTCTGGAATAATCTGGAAGAAATATATCGCGACAGAATGCTACGTATCGAGGCGGAAAACACATTGCAGGAAGATGCGCAGATTGCTAAGAAATTTCCTTATAAAGAGATGGCTGATTTAGGATGGGTTCCTGTAACGAATACGCTAAATGACAAGGTAACTCATCTAAGGAAATTTTTCGGAGTCGTTTCTTTGTCACTGATTACGAAGGAAAGAATCACTAGAATCGCTTGCCGTCGCCTTGCCGTTACCGAAAAAAGTGATTTGGCTTTCCTGGCTTGGGCCCAGGAAGCAAGGATTGAAGCACGGGATATTCCTACGGAATCGATAAATACAAAAAAACTGATTTCCTCTGTTCCTAAACTGAGAGAGATGACGATGCAAGATCCAGTAGTTTTCTCCCCTCGAATGAAAAAGATGCTTGCGGAATGTGGCATTGCATTAGTGTTCTTGCCACATCTCACTGGTTCATTTTTGCATGGCGCTACTTTTATTGATGGAAAGAAGATAGTGGTTGGCCTTACTGCCCGTGGCAGAGATGCCGATAAGTTTTGGTTCAGTCTTTTCCATGAATTTGCTCATATTGTACTCGGCGATTTGGATATGGATTCTCCTATCACAGACGCAGAGGAAAAGAAGGCGGATAAGTGGGCAGAGGATGCCTTAATTGATAAAGAAGAGTATCAAAGATATGTTAGCGAGCACGATTTCTCAGAGAAGAGTGTACTCCGTTTTGCACAAGAGACAGGAATTGCTCCAGGTATTGTTGTTGGAAGATTACAGAGAGAAGGACTAATCAAATACAGCTGGCTCAATGAGCTGAAAATGAAATACGAGATAGGTTAATAAGTTTCTGTTTTTAGTAGGATTCGTTTTCCTTAATTCTTTTCAACTCGTATATTGTAAGTGGCAAATGAAGGATGGCCATCCTTCATTTGCGGCCCATTCCCATCTCAACTTATAATATGGGCAATGGAGACCGTTCAAGGTGTT
>ONBI01000042.1 GCA_900316035.1 uncultured Eubacteriales bacterium | reverse complement strand
CACCGGATCAGTCGTTTGTGATCGCGGATCTTCCCGGTCTTATCGATGGGGCTAGCCAAGGAAAAGGCTTAGGTTTCCAGTTCTTACGTCATATTGAGAGATGCCGTGTCTTACTGCATCTTGTCGATGTCTCCCAGAGCGATGACCCCTTAGGTCAGTTTGAGGCGATCAATAAGGAGCTCTTTACGTATTCTCCGGAACTTGCCAAGAAAAAGATGGTGGTCGGTCTCAATAAGAGCGATATCAAAGAGAACAAAGAGAAGATTGCCTCTCTGAAAGAGACTCTTACCGAAAGAGGATATGAAGTCTTTGTTCTTTCGGCGAAGGATAAAGTGGGACTTACGCGTCTGAATAAACGCCTTTATACTTTAGTCAAAGAAGCGAAGAAAGAAGAAGCCAAAGGGAACAACATCTCGAACGACAGCGAAGAGAAAGTCTACTCCGCCAAAGAGATCGATAACGGAAGAATTCCGATCTTCCAGGTCTTAAGAAGAGAAGACGGCGCCTTTGAAATCGCCGGTGAAAGAGTCGTACGCACCAAACGTCTTATCAACCTCAAGACCGATGAAGGGATCGATCGACTGCTTGCCTATCTTGATCGGATCGGTATTGATAAAGCGTTACAGGAAGCGGGGGCCAAGACCGGGGATACGGTCGTTTTGGACGGGTACGAATTCGACTATTACGAATAATTCTCTTCCGACGTTAGAAAAAGTCTTTGAAAAAGACAATATAATAAGTGAGCCATGTATTATTATCTGCACGGACTGGTGACTTTTCACACCAAGGATGAAATCATCATCGAATGCGCCGGCGTCGGTTATGACGTCTTAGTTCCCCATGTCGACGAATTCCCGATCGGGGAGAACCTCTTTGTTTTCGTTTCCTATATCCATAGCGAAAACGATGAGTACTTCGTCGGTTTCAAGACAATCGAAGAGCTGAAGATGTATAACGCCCTTACTTCCGTCAAAGGAATCGGACCGAAGACGGCTTTGAACGCTCTATCTTCTACCAGTGTCGGAAGACTATCTCAGGCGATCGATAATGCCGAAGAGGTCTTTCTGATGAGGCTTCCCGGAATCGGAAAGAAGAATGCCTCTCAGATCATCCTTGACTTAAGAGGGAAGCTTACGCTTCTGGATAATTCGGCGACCACTCTCAATAAAGAGATGGATGCCGCCAAAGAGGGTCTTAAGAATCTCGGTTTCAAGGAAAAAGAGATCAAGGACGCTTTGCTCAGCATCAATGACAACAATCTCAGTGCGGATGAATACCTGAAGAAGGCTCTTACGTATCTACAGAAAAAATGAGTTTGGAAAACGAAGGTGTCCATAAGGATCTTGTCGCCGAAGAGCTCGCCGAGAAATCGGACGACGTCGATTTTTCTTTGCGCCCGAAAACCCTCAACGAGGTGATCGGCCAAAGCGAGATCAAAAAGGAGCTTTCGATTTCGATCATGGCGGCAAAGAAACGCAATGAGACACTCGACCATATCCTTTTCTTCGGTCCTCCGGGATTAGGAAAGACGACGTTAGCCTCTGTCGTTGCCCATGAGATGGGAGCGGATATCAAGCTCACTAACGGGTCTTCTTTGATTCGGACCGGGGATTTAGCCGCGATTCTTTCTTCTTTGAATCCGGGGGATGTCCTTTTTATCGATGAGATCCACCGTATGCCGGTTCCGGTTCAGGAAGTCCTCTATTCGGCGATGGAAGACTATATGCTTTCGATCATCGTCGGAAAAGGAGCGGATGCAAGAACTTTGACGATTCCGCTTCCTCCTTTTACTCTGATCGGTGCAACGACCGATGCCGGTAATCTATCGGCTCCTTTAAGAGACCGCTTCGGGATTCTTCTTCCGATGCGGTACTATTCTCCGGAAGAACTTCTGCAGATCGTGATGAGAACTTCACAGGCTCTTCATTCTCCTATCGCTTTGGATGCGGCCTATCAATTGGCTTTACGGGGAAGAGGAACACCGCGTATTGTCAACCGCCTTTTCCGCAGAGTCCGCGATTATGCGACCTATCAAGGAAAGACGGTGATCGATAAAGAAGCCTGTGAAGCGGCGATGAGCTTCCTTGCAATCGATGATTTAGGTTTGGATGAGACGGATCGGAAGATACTGGAATGTCTTATTTACCGCTATAAAGGAAAACCGGTCGGACTCAATGCTCTTGCCAGCGCGATCGGTGCCAGTGTCGATAATATCCAGGATGTCTATGAGCCCTATCTTGTCCAGATCGGACTGATCAACAGGACTCCGAAAGGCCGTATTGCAACCGAGAAAGCCTATTCCCATCTCAATGTTCCTTTACCGGACGGGGAAGGAAAAAGCAAAAAGCCGACGGAACAGGGCTGAAAGGTCCTTGCCAGGTTCGTATTTTCTTGAAAAGTATAGTGCTTTTTGCTACATTAATAAGGTCTAACGTGTGCGTTCAGTCTTCATTTTTTCAGGAGGGGTATCTATGCGTCGCTTCTTAGCTTATATGGTGATGATTCTGACGATGCTTGGGGCCATCATTTTCAATACTCAGGCCGTCATGGAAAATAAAACCGATGCGATGGAGTACGGGCCCGGAACCGAGCTCGTCTATTCTTTGGAACAGAGAGAAGCCACCGATTATGATGTGGAGAAATACCCGGATATCAAAGCTAACGGCACGAAGAAGCTAACGGATATCGATATCGAGAAAGAGGTCATGGACCGTCTCGATACTGCCGGTGTCCGCAATGCCAATGTCCAGATCGTACAGGGAAAGAACGATAGCGAAGGAAAAGAAGTCGGTTATCAGCTCCGCGTCTCGCTTTCTCCTCTTTCCGATACCGAACTCAACAACGTCAAAGAGATCTTAGGTTATACCGGTACCTTAGCGATTTCGACGATCGGCGATACCGCAACCTATTACGATGCGAATAGCGAGTTCTTCTATCAGGATGGCGATATTGCGACGATCACCTATAACGGAACCACTCCTTATCCGACGCTTCATGTCAAGGATCAGGATTCTTTCGATGCTTTGAAGAAGGCCGCGAAAGAAGCAAGCGACAACAAGACCAAAGAGGCCAGACGTTATTTTGCCGATGGAGACGATTCCTCTTCCGATAAGAATACCGATGAGACGACGGTCTACCTTTGGAAAGATAAGACCGTTGACGATACTTACGATAAGGCTTTCGGTACCCACGATACGATCGTGATGGACGAAGTCAAGGAAAAGGTCATCGCCAAGATCGACTTAAACAACTTCGATAGCGAGAACCTCGCTCTTCCGATCACTTCCGATATCGACGGAAATGCCTGGACGATTTCGACCGCCAGAGCCTTTGTCAATATGCTTAACGCTACCGACTACGGCTTCTCCATCCATCTTCTTTATTCGAACAACATCTCCGCAACCTTCGGTTATTCCGCTCTGAATATGACCTATCTCATCTTCGGTATCGTCTTACTGGTCTTCTGTGTTCTTCTTATTGTCTTCTATGGTCTTGCCGGTATTACGGCAAGTGTCTCGATGTTAGGTTCCGTCCTCTTCACTTTCTTCCTCTCCTTCACCTTAGGATTTGAGTTCTCGGTTGCCGCGTTAGGCGGTATTGCGATCATTGCCGCCTTATCGATGTTTATCTCGGTCAACTATTACGAGCGAGTCAAAGCCGAGATGCGCAAAGGGAAGGATGTCGAAAAAGCCAACAAGGAAGGCTATCACAAGAGCTATCTTGTCTCTCTCGATGTTTCCTTGATCGCCCTGATCATTTCTATCTTCAGCTTCCTGATTGCTAACGGCTCCTATAAGACTTTCTTCGGTTTCATCATGGTCGGTGCAGTCGTCACCTTCTTAGTCACGGATTACCTTGATAAGTGGATGAACTACTGGCTTGTCAAGGATTCGGCGAATTCTAAGCTTCCTTTCTTCTCTTTCTCCAAGACCAAAGCCGAAAAGAAGAATGTCGCCTTTGCTTCTGCGGATAAGAAACATTTCTCCCGCAAGATGATGATCCTTCTTCCTTCTATCGCTGCTCTCTGCTTAGGAATCGGTTTCCCGTTACGTTATGCTTTAGGCGGTAGCCCTCGCTCCTTCTTCTCCAATTCCCAGGATTTTGCCAATACCTATACGCTCAATATCACCTACCGGGATAACTCCGAATCCTATCAGCCGCTTTCGACGAAAGAGAACTTCTTAGAGTATGTCGTGGCGATGGGAACGAGCGATACCACGATCGGTTCCTATCAGGCAATCTCGGTTGACGAGAAGAAGTCTACTCAAGTCACCAATACGGCTTTCTTCTACTACGATGCCTCGAAGAGCAACGTCAACATCGTCGAGAAGAAGGATGAAGAAGGTAACGCCTACTATATGACTTATTATTCTCTCAATGTCGACCGCGATCTTGCCGAAGTGAGAGATACTAACGGTAACTCGGTCCTCTATACCATCAGCACCAAGATGAGAGATACTACAGTCGTTGTCGAAGAGAAGAACGGCGACAGTGTTATCGGCACTACCTCCTATTCGCCGATGGCCGGAGATGCCCATGGCGTCAAGGATTCTCTTGTCGTCAACTCCTATCTCACCTATGCGACGAATGTCAGCCATACGACCAATACGATGATCCTCATCGTCTATCTCATCTCCGTCTTCTCGTTTGTCTATCTCTTCTTGCGGTACGGACTCAATGTCTCCTTAGCCGGACTTACTTCCGGTACCCTGATGGCGACTTTGGGTTTAGGCTTACTGAGCCTTCTTCCGATCCCTTATACTTCCTATACGCCGTTTGCCTTACTGATCTCGCTTACTCTCCTCAACCTTCTCTTTGTTCCGGTCTTAGGCCGTAACCGTGAGACCCTGAAGGAAAGAAAGATCCGTAAGACCGCTACCTTAGAAGAAAGAACCGAGATCGCCAACGAATCGGCGCGCCGTGCTCTCTGGATGGTTCTTCCGGTCTTAGGTATCACTCTGATCTATGCTCTTGCTCTTGCCTTCATCAACAAAGAATTATTAGGTTTATCCTTAGGTCTTATCCTCTTTACGTTACTTGACTTCGTCGTTCTCTATTTCTTCGCGGTTCCCTTCTATGTCTTCTTAGCTTCGCATATCTCCTTTAGACGTCTTAACGAATCCTTTGCGAAGAGAAGAGAAGCCCGCAGAGCCAAGAAGAACATCAAGAAAGTCGAAGAGAAGAAGGTCGCCGGTCCGGACGGCATCGTCTATGTCGATGACGGTCCGCACGAGACGATCATTCCGGGACTGAACGATTTCCGTCATTCACAGGATTAATATGTCCTTTCAGACACAGCTATTAGAACACTATCACATGACGATGAAAGACCTTGACAGGCGTTGCCAGCCAGGGTCTTTTTCTCGTCTTTCAAGACCGGACTCTCTTCCTTCTTTTCAGGCGGTGATAGCAAGACTGGAAAAAGCAATCTCGAGAAAAGAGAAGACGATTCTCTACGGCGACTATGATGTCGACGGCTTGACTTCGACTTCGATACTGAAGATGGCTTTGGATGAAAGAGGCCTGAAACCCGGCTTTTTCATTCCGAACCGTTATCGGGAAGGATATGGGTTGAACGGAGAAAGAGTAAAGCAGTTCAAGGAGAAAGGCTATCATCTCATCGTCTGTGTCGATAACGGCATCAATGCGAAAGAGGCGGTCGACCTTGCCCATTCTCTCGGGATGGAAGTGATCGCAATCGACCATCATGAACCTTCCGAAGAAAAAGCAAATCTCGATCTTCTTTTCCATGACCGGTTATCGGGATTCTTGGACTATCCCTGTTCGGCGGCAAGTCTAGCTTATTTTGTGGCTACGACGTTACTCCAAAGAGATGACGAATACTTTGCTACCTTAGCGGGATGTGCGGTCTTTTCGGATGTGATGCCGCTAGTCGGAAATAACCTCGAGTTTGCAAAACTATCTCTTCTCCTGCTAAGAAACCGAGCCTATCCGAATCTTATGGATCTAGTTCCGCATCCGGATGTCTCTTATGAAGATATAACCTTCTCCTTGATTCCGGCTTTGAACAGCGTCGGAAGAATCGAGAAAGACGAGATGGCGACGATCAATGCCTGTAGGTTCCTTCTAACTCCATTCGATAAAGAGAAGAGCTATCAAAGAGCCTGTCAGATCAAAGCCATCAATGAGAAAAAGAAAGAGATCGTTAAGAATATTGTCTTCGATAAGAAACAGGAACTCGAGAGTAGCCACGGCTTTGTGACGGTCGCACCTTCCTATTCGGGACTCAGCGGACTGTTTGCCGGAAAACTTTTGCGGGAAAAGAATGTTCCGGTACTGGTCTTAGCTCCGGAGGATTCGGATCCGGATCTTTTGGTCGGATCGATAAGAGCTCCTTTAGGCTATAAGTTTGATACGTTCCTTTCTTCCCATTCTTCCTTGTTTAAAGCTTATGGCGGACATGCAAGAGCCTGTGGAGTCACCTTCGAAAAAAGACGCTTCTATTCTCTCGCTACTCTGTTCCTTACGGAATGCGAGAAACAGGCGCTTGAGAATACCGAAGAAAAAGAAGAGAAGCTTCCTTTAACGATTGAAGATCTCAATAAAGAGAACTACGACTTCTATTGCCGGTTCTTCCCGTTTGGAGAAGGATTCCCGGCTCCGACGTTTGCTCTTTCTTTGGCTTCTTCTGCTTTTTCGTTTACGCCGAGTGGGAAACTTGCCTATGCTTTCAATGCCTCAAAAGAAGGAAAAGCGGTCTGCTTCTCTTCTTTTGATACCTTAAGAGATCCGCAGTTTGCTTCCTTCCTCTGCGACGGGGAACTCGGGTTAGATACCTATCAGGGAGACTCGAAGGTGGTCTTCCGTATCCGTTCTCTCAAAGGCGAGAAGGATTAGTTTTCCCGACTTTGTCCTAAGGGCTTTTTCTCTTCCTCCCAAGTCCTTTTTCTTCTCTTTTCCTTTCTCTAGAATCTTCCTACCGAGAGGAAGAGAGGAAAAGAAAAACTTATGGAAAGAGGATATCTCAGGGAGAGAGTGATGGCTCTTTTAGAAGAAGAGAAAGACGAAAAAGAATGCTTACGCAGGATTGCTCTTTCCTGCTATTGCTGTATCGGGTATCACCCGAATGTTTTTGGGTATGTGATCCCTTTAAGGAAACTCCGGATTGAAAAAGAGGGATTTCTCTTTGTTCTCTTTGTGAAACGACCTTATACGAAGGTTCTTTTTGTACCGGATGAAGTCTATTCCTCTCTGAATGAGGTAAAAGAGGAGACGGTCTATTATCTGAAGCATTTTGCCTTGTTTGCTACTCTTACTCGGCTCCGTCTCTCCGTTTATCCTCCCTATCAGAAGGAAGAAGAGGAAAGAAGAAAGCAAAGCGAGATAAAAGAGGAAAAATCTCCTCTTTCTCCGCTTTATTAAAAGGAGGAGTTGGGCTAGAATAATAGAGCTTCCTGAAAGAGGGAAGATTTTTGAGGAGCGAGAATGAAGGAAGACACGGAAACAACCTATACCGCTATCCAGTCGGACATGGATTCCTTTCTCCGGAGAAAGAGGATTCTCCGGGCTTTTTCCTTGTCTCTTGCCATCCTCTCGGCTATCTTCCTGGTTCTCTTCTTCTCTTTACCCTGCTTCCAGGCAAAGGAAGCCAAAATTTCGGGATTAGTCAACTTCACGAAAGAGGATATCGCCTCTTTTGCGGGCGTGGATTCGTATCAGCCGAATTTCCTCTTCGATACCAAGAAAGCTTCCGCTAAGGCGAAAGAAAACGCAGAGGGATTCCTTCTTTCCGTAAGCTATGAGACAAACGGATTGCTAGCTAAAGGGACCGTCAAAGAGAATTATCCGGTCGCTACCTATCAGGAAAAGACCTATCTCGCGGATGGGAAGACCTTAGAGAAAGCGTTAGAGGATATCTCTTCTTTACCCCTGAGTGAAGAAAGAAAAGCTTCTCTGAAAGAGGATTTTTCAAAAGAAGGAGCTTCTTCTTTACCGGAGATCCATATCCCGATAAAGGAAGTATTACCGGAAGGCTATCAGATCGAAGATGCTTTTACTCCTTTAGCGGGATTACCATATTCTTCTTTGACCGGTATCGAAGGAATCGAATACATCAACAAGGGAAAAGATGCTAACTGGAGCAATGTCGCTCAGGCTCTTCTTTTCGATAAGAACCATAACCAGTATTATCTTCTCAAAGATCTGGATACGAAATATCTAGGCGATTATTTTTCCCCAAAGGTCTTCCCGGAACAGGAATTCTCTTCGATGGCTCTGACCGTTTCTTCGAAAGGACTACCTTCGACTTCGTTTTCTTTTGAAGACGATTCTTCTCATACTTATTCGGTCTACCTGTTCCAGGCGATGCGCAATAAGAACGGGTCGATCCGTGTTGTTCCTGCTACTGCTTTATAAAGGAGGCAAGAATGAAAGAATTCATTACGGCTATCACTTTCTCCCGTCGGAAAATCTCTGTTTTATCCGGTTTTGCAAGGCCTGGGAAAGTCTATGTATTAAAAGCTCTCTCGAGCCCACTTCTTCCGGCTACCAAAGACGGGTTCATGGAAAAAGAAGAGGCCGAACAGGCTTTGACTTCTCTTTTAAGCGAAACCAAGAACGAGCTTGGCGGATCTTTATCGGTGACGCTTGCTTTATTACCGGCAATCGACTATAGCGTCTATCGGGGAGAGAACACCTCGACGCTTGTTTCCGATACGGTCACCCAGCACGATTTCATCAATATCGCCAACATGATCCGCAAGAGTGCGAAAGTCGATAACAAGACGATCTTCTACTGCGACCCTCTTTTCTTTACGCCGGAAGGCGGAGAGAAAAGCCGCAAGTTCCCTTTAGGAACCAAGACTTCCTCCTTAGCGATGCAGGCGGATATGCATATGATCCATCAGAACGCCTATCGCTTCTATGAGGATATCTGTAAATCCTGTGGTCTGGATCTCTCCTTTACGGCTCTTTCCTGTTTTGCTTCTTCTTCCTATCTCTCGTTATTCTCTTCGCCGGAAAGATATTCGCTGCTCTCCTTAGAAGAAGATCAATGCGAAGTGGCTTCCCTTACTGGCGGCCACTTAGCTTCCGCTTCGAATATCCCTTATGGCTTAGAAGATATGAATGAGAAAGCTTCTTCGCTTCTATCCTTAAGCCCGGCAAAGACAAGAGAATACGCACGTCTCTTCGGTCTACGAAAGAAAACCGGATTCCCTTATCAGACACCGGAAGGAAAGACGCTCGAAGAGATATCTCAGGCGTTTGAAGAAAGCTTATCTCCGTTAGTGGAAGAGATAGCGAAACAATTGAAAGACGATTCGCCGATCATCTTCGTCGGAAAAGGCGCGAATATGGAAGGACTGGATCAGTTCTTCTCCAACCGCTTAGGAAAGAAAGTCTACTTATTCAACGGCGCTTCCTTAGGAGCAAGAGAATCGGGTTACTTACCTTGTTTAGGAGGAATCGCTCTTAGCTCCTATCCGTATCAGACGAAGAAGAACAGTTTTGCTTCCGATAGCCCGTATCTGACAAAGAACCGCTTCTCCCGCGGTGAATGAAAGGATCAACCCTTATGGAAAACGAAGAAATGAAACCGATGTTCGATGCTTCCGGTCTTCAAGCTAACGCCAAGATCAAAGTGATCGGTGTAGGTGGCGGTGGAAGTAATGCCGTTAACGGCATGATCCACGATAAAGAGGACATGGTCGAGTATTGGGTTTTCAATACCGATTCTCAGGCACTGAGTGCTTCTCCCTGTGAAAATAAGCTTGTCTTAGGAAAGAATGTCACAAGAGGCTTAGGTGCCGGTGGACTTCCCGAGATGGGTAAAAAGGCAGCGGAAGACTCCTATAACGATATTGAACTTGTGGTCAAAGGTTCCGATATGGTTTTCCTTGCCGCCGGCGAAGGCGGTGGTACCGGTACCGGTGCTGCTCCGATTGTTGCTAAAGCCGCTAAGGAAGCAGGATGTCTTGTTCTTGCCATTGTGACCCGTCCTTTCACCTTCGAAGGAAAACAGAGAAAACTCAATGCCTTAGAAGGTATCAAGGAACTCGAGAAATATGTCGATGCTTTGATTGTCGTATCGAACGATAAGATGATGTTCAATAACGGCAAGATGTCGATCGGAAAGGCTTTCGAAGCTTCGGACCAGGTCTTGGCTTCTTCCGTTAAGACCGTGACCGACCTCATTCTTGTCCACGGTATCATCAACCTCGATTTTGCCGATGTCAAAGCAACTCTTTCCGGAAAAGGCTTAGCCTTGATCGGTATCGGCTATGGAGAAGGAAAGAATAAAGCGCTGGATGCTGCGGAAAGTGCGATCAATTCGCCCTTACTCGAATCCTCGATCCGCGGTTCGAAGAGCATGATCATCAATTTCACGGTGGGTGACGATACGACACTTGATGATGTCAATTATGCGGTCGCCTTTATCACGGATGCCGCCGGTGGAGATAAGAACAACGAAGTCAATATCATCTTCGGTGTCCAGCAGGATTCTTCCTATCACGGGAAGATGAAGGTTGCTATTATCGCTACCGACTTTGATAAGGCAGTCGATTTCCTCTCGGCCGATAAGCCGTATGTCAAGAAAGCAGAACCTTTTCTTTCTCCTTTACCGACACAGGGCAATGCTCCGGAAGATCTGAAAGCGAAGGAAAACGATGCCGTCAAGAAGATCGAGAAGCAGGAGAACGAATCGAGTGAACCTTCTTATCTCCGTCAGTTCTTTGAAAGAGCGGAGAAGAAAGAAGAATCTTCTGCCTCGGTAGAAGAGACTCCGGTCGAAACGAAAGAAGAGACAAAAGCGGATAACACTCCTGTGAATATGGCTCCTCAGCAGGAAGAGGAAGAAGAGGACGATGCGGTCGTGATCGAACATCAGAAGGATAACAACAATGACTAAAGAAGAATTCCAGAATTTAGCAAAAAGGGAGATTGAAGAAGCCAAGAAAGAAGTCTCTCAGGTAGTCGATGAGTCTTCTTTAAATGCTTTCAAGGGAAAGTATCTTGGAAAGAAAAGCCATCTTACTTCCTATTACGCTTTGATGAAGGAAGTCGCTCCCGCCGAAAAGAAAGAGTTCGGTATGGAACTTAATGCCTTAAGAAGTGCTCTTAGTGAGCTTTTGAGTGCAAAACAGAAAGAACTCGCGGATAAAGCCTTAGCTGAGAAACTTGAAAAAGAGAAAGTCGATATCACCCGCCCTGGCTATCATGCAACGTTGGGTTCGAAGCATCCTTTCTATGCCGTCATCGATGATGTCACCGACTTCTTCTTAGGTTTAGGCTATACCGTCGCCGATGGACCGGAAGTCGAAACCGATGAGAACAACTTCGAGCTGATGAATATCCCTAAGGACCATCCGGCCCGTGATATGCAGGATTCGTTCTCTTTAGGAGATAATCTCGTTCTCCGCTCCCATACTTCCGCGGTTCAGGCTCGTGTCATGAAAGCCGCAAAAGGCGTTGGACCTATCAAGGTCATCTGCCCCGGCAAGGTTTATCGAAGAGATAACGATGCGACCCATTCTCCGGAATTCGGTCAGATCGAAGGCTTAGTCATCAGCGAAGATGCGACCTTCAGCAATCTCTTAGAGACTCTTACTCTTCTTCTCCGCCATCTTTTCGGCGAGAAGAGAGAAGTCCGTTTCCGCCCTTCCTTCTTCCCGTTTACGGAACCGAGCGTCGAAGCGGATATCTCCTGCTTTGAATGTAACGGCAAAGGCTGTGCCTTATGCAAACATACCGGCTGGATCGAGATCTTAGGTTCCGGTATGGTCCATCCGAACGTCTTACGTCTCAACGGTTTCGACGATAAGAAATACCGCGGCTATGCCTTCGGAATCGGTATCGACCGTGTGGCGATGCTCAAGTACGGTATCGACGACATCAAACGTCTCTATACCGACGATGTCGCTTTCGTCGAACAGTTCAGAAAGGAGTAGCTTATGGTTTTCTCTTATGCATTACTGAGCAAGTTGGTCGATCTCTCTTCCTTCACGCCGGAAACCCTTCGTTCCCGTCTTACTTTCTCCGGTTTTGAAGTCGAGGGAATGGAAAAAAGAGCAGAGGCGAGTAATCTTATCATCGGTGAGGTTCTCACCTGTGAGAAACACCCCGATAGCGATCACCTTCATGTCTTGACGGTGGATTGCGGAAAAGAGGAAGGGATCCGCGATATTGTCTGCGGTGCTCCGAATGTCAAAAAAGGATTGAAGGTGATCGTCGCACTTCCGGGTTGTGTCCTTCCGGCTTTAGGGGAGACGATTGAAAGAGGAACAATCCGCGGAAAAGAATCCGACGGTATGTGCTGCTCTTTATTGGAGCTTGGTGTCTCGAAAGATTCCTTACCTCTGAATTCCCCTTCTTTGAACGGAATCGAAGAACTTCCTAGTGATGCTCCGATCGGGGAAAGAAACGTTCTTTCCTATTTAGGATTAGACGATACTCTCCTCGATATCAATGTCCTTCCTAACCGTCCGGACTGCTTATCCTATATCGGTTTAGCAAGAGAGATCTCTTCTCTTACCGGTGCGGCTTTAAAGGAAATTCCTACCTTTAAAGCCCCGAAGAATGTCTCTTTGAAGGTTGATTCGAAGAGTGAACACTGCGTAAGGTTTGATGCGTTACGTATCGACCATGTGGTTCCGAAGAAAAAGACTCCTTTAGAGATTCAGAGAGCCTTAGAAGCTTCCGGCGTACGTTCTCTTTCCCCGTTAGTCGATTTAGGAAACTATGCGATGCTTCTTACCGGTCAGCCGTTCAACCTTTACGATGCCGATAAGAATTCCGATAACCTCTATGAAGTAAGAGAAGATGTCACTTCTTCTTTCACCGCTTTCGACGGAAAGAAATACGATTTGATCCCGGGAGACTTGGTTGTCTGTGATTCAACGAAGCCAATCTGCTTAGCCGGAATCCTTTCGGATCAGGAACACGAGGTTACGGAGAACACCAAGAATATCGTCGTCGAAGCAGCTACCTTCTATCACGCCAATATCCGTCATACTTCCGCTCGTTTAGGTGTTTCGTCTGCTTC
Source organism: uncultured Eubacteriales bacterium (assembly GCA_900316035.1). Lineage (GTDB taxonomy): Bacteria > Bacillota_I > Bacilli_A > RFN20 > CAG-288 > Enterosoma. Next base: position 3,749 of record ONBI01000042.1, on the reverse strand, counting down.
GAGTCAGCTTTTTGCCAAAGCCCGTAACCCGAAGATGATTGATGAGGCCTTAGCGGTTCTCATTTCCTTATTACCTCAGTTCTTAGAATCCTATGAAGTCGTCGATTATGCTTCTTATAATGTCAGTGAGAAAGAGAATAAACCCTTCCCCTTCTCGTACGATGCTTTAAATGCCCGTTTAGGTTCTTCCTATACTAAAGAAGAAATCGATAAGGTTCTCGATGCCTATCGTATCAGGAAAGTCGGAGAGAACATGCTTCTTGCGCCGATTGATAGAGTCGATCTTTTAGAGCAATGCGATATCGATGAAGAAGTCTTCCGTTTCTATCCGGCTTCTAAGATCGTTCCTAGCCTTGTCCATTCGCCGATTACCCACGGAGAACTCTCTCCGGAACAGAAAGAGCGCAATGTCGTCCGCTCCTTCTTGATCGACCGCGGTTTCTTAGAGACGCTTTCTTTCACTATGATCAGTGAAAAGCAGGATGAATCGATCTGTGTCTTCTCTCACGATCCTTCCTACAGAGTCAAGAACCCGATGACGAAAGACCATGAGATCGTCAGAAGCGATCTTCTTCCTTCTCTTTATGAGACCGTCGAATACAATGTCAGCCATCAGCAGGAGAATCTCTCCTTATTTGAGATCTCTTCGGTCGATACCCCGAAAGGAAATCATCTCTATCTCGCTTTAGCCTTAAGAGGAGAGACTTCTCTCTGTGACCGCTATCAGTCCCGCCCCTATGACTTCTTTGATATGAAAGGTGTGATCGAAGGACTATTTGCAAGATTAGGTATCAACCCGAACCGCTACCGCTTAAGTTACTCGAAGAACCCTTGCTTCCATCCGGGAGCAAGCGCCGATATCACGATGGGGAAACAGCTCATCGGCACTTTCGGTCAGCTTCATCCTTCTTTCTCTTCCGATAAGGTTTTCTTAGGCGAGATCGATCTAGGTGCTTTGCTTGCCTTAAAAGGCCGTAACACCAAGTTTGCTCCTTATTCCACCTTATCGACTTCCCGCCGAGATCTCTCCTTTGCCTTAAACGGCAAAGTCACCTACGAAGAACTCAAGAAAGAGATTCTCCATGTCAAGAACAGCAACGTCAGGAAAGTAGAGCTTTTCGATGACTTCTTTGATAAGGAGACGAAGAAAGAATACCTGGGTGTCTCTCTTCTCTTCGGGAAAGACGGAGCGACCTTGAAGGATGAAGAGATCAACGCCGCCTTAGCCGAGATCATCAAGAACGTCAAAGAGCATCTTTCGCTCTCCTTAAGAGGAGAAGAAGAATGAACAGGGACGAAAGCCGTATCCCTTTCCGTCCGGAAGAATATAAGAATCAGCTCGGAGAAGAGTTTACCCTTCCTTATTCTTTGACGGAAAAGGAAAGCCGGAACTTTCCGAACCTTGTCGATTTCGGAGATCTTGTCTTCTCCGGAATCTTAGAGAATTCCGGTAACCTTTCGACTCTCACTCTCTTCTTGAAAGGGACCATCCATCTCAAAGACGTCCATGACTTCCAGGTGAAACCTTTCAGTATCGACGATGAAGTCGATCTCACCCTTTCTCCCGATGACCCCGAAAACAGTGACTTACTTCCGGAAGAAGACGGCTCCTATGATCTCAAAGGGAGTTTTCTAGCCTTGCTTTTTGATGCGATACCGAGCAATTTCTCGACGGTTCCTTTAAAGAGAGTCGAAACTCCTCTTTTCACCCTGATGAGCGAAGACGAATATAACGCTACCCATAAACCTTCTAGCGATAACGGCTTCTCCTCTTTATCCGAAGAGGACTTCCCGGATCAGGGAGAAGATATGGACGAAGAAGAGAAGAAAAAGTAGATACTGCTTTTTGTAAACAATCGACTTAATAGCCCCAGTTGGGAGTGGAAAAGTTGTTTTCCTCCCACCTGGGGCTTTTTCTCTTCCCTTTTGTCCCACTTCGGACCAAGTGAGGTGACAATTTCGCTAAAATACCATAGTTATGGCATTTTGAAAGACTTGGATAGGTTGTTTCTTAGGAGAGTACAAGAAGGTATGAGAGAGCAAATACTAAAAAAATCCTATTTTTCTTGCACCTGTTGGGAGACATGTGTATAATTGTGGGTGAAAGTGGGAGGGAAAATGTTTTTCGGACATAAGGACCTAACCATCGACGATAAACTTCGGCTCGTTCTTCCGGCCAATTACCGGGACGGGTTCGTAGGCGGAAAAGCCTATGCTTTTCTCGGCTTCGATCACTGCATCGCCCTCTATCCCGAGGAGACCTACCAGAAGATGATGGAGAAAGTCCTTGCTCTTCCCGATTTCGATCCGAAAGCCAGAAATGTCAAACGCAACGTCCTCTACAACACCTTCGATCTCCCGATCGACTCTCATAACCGTATCCTGCTTCCGAAATCGTTGGTGGATCACACCAAGATGGGGAAGAAGGTAGTGGTCGCCGGTAACGGTGACCATCTGGAGATCTGGGATGAAGAGGCGTTCAACAAGAACATGGATGACATCGGTTCCACTTTCAGCGAAGACGCTCAGTCGCTCTTAAGCCATTAGATGAGGTGAGACGATATGACTAACTACAACGAACATACCCCTGTTCTCTTAGAAGAAGTTCTCTCCTTCGTTCCCCGTAAGAAGCTTACCTATGTCGATATGACCTTAGGAAGAGCCGGACACGCCAGTGAAGTCTTAGCCCGCGTCTTAAAAGGTTCTACCTTCTACGGCGTCGATCGGGATGAAGATGCTCTCGATTATTCCCGCGGGTTCCTCTCCTCCTATTCCTCGAAAGTCGATCTTCACTTCCTCCACATCGATTTCGCCCATGCGATCGATGAGATAAGAAGACACGAGAAAGGCGCCGACTTCATATTGATGGATATCGGAGTCTCTTCTCCGCAGTTCGATGATCCTAGTCGAGGCTTCTCCTACCGCTACGATGCACCGCTGGATATGCGGATGGATCGAAGCGATGGTATCACCGCCAAGGATATCGTCAACACCTACTCCGAAAAGGAACTCTACCGCGTCTTCCACGATCTTGGCGAATGCCGTTATGCGATGAGTGTCGTAAAGAAGATTGAAGAAGTAAGAGCTATTAAATCCATCGATACCACCTTCCAACTCGTCGATATCATCAAAAGCGTTCTTCCCGAAAAGGAACTCCGCAAAGAGGGACATCCGGCAAAGCAGTTCTTCTTAGGACTCCGCTACGAAGTCAATAACGAGATCGGAGAACTCAAGACCGGGGTCGAAAAAGCAATCGATTTCCTCAATCCCAAAGGAAGACTCGTCGTCATCTCCTTCAACAGCGAAGAAGATAAGATCGTCAAAGATGCTTTCCGCAAAGTCGATAAACCACATCACGTCGATAAATACGCCAAAACCAAAGACGAAGATTCCTACACCAATCTCACCAAGAAGCCGATTGTACCAAGCGAAGACGAAATACGCGCCAATCCGAGAGCGAAAGCCTCGATCCTACGCGTGTTAGAAAGGAGCTAAGGGCCTTATGAAAGACAGGATCCAGCGCAAAGGGAGTAAGAAACCTTCCCATCGCCTGAAAAGAGCTACCATAGCGATTGCCTGCTTTACGCTTGTCTTCTCGTCTTTGGCTCTGTTTGCCCTATTGAACGTCTCCGGGGAGAATAAGACGATGAGCGAGCGCATCGATAACTACACCCAGCAGATCGATATGCTGGAAAATAGCAACGACAATAACGCCCGCATGCAGCACGATAAAGATTTAGGTACGGAAG
>ONBI01000091.1 GCA_900316035.1 uncultured Eubacteriales bacterium | reverse complement strand
CTTCTCTGTGAGCGGATATGTCATCCTTCTCATCCTCCTTTTGCAAAGAGGATACCATCAGAAAAGGGGGCCCGAAGACCCCCAATTTCCGCTTACGATCAAACGGAAGGATGATGAATTCACTTTCCAAGGAGAAACTTATACCGCTCTTCCTTATTACTATGAAGGGGATAAGGCCGAGGATCCTATTGTCGGAACGGAAATCAGCCGTTTCCTTTGGATAGAAACCACGAACGAATATGTCTACTCTTTTTCGCCGAGTTATCCTTATACACTTCTCTGCAACATGAAGGATATGGTTTTCGCTAAGAAAACAGAAAAGGATCAGGTGATCTCCTATTTTGATGATTCCATTTGGAATTGGACTTACGGAAGAAAGAAATTATCGGTAACCCAGGAAGACGATTCCGTTCTCCGCACTTTTGAAGAAGGACAAGGAGAAGAAATCCATATCAGTTTCAACGATTTATCCGAGGATAAAATCCAGAGTTTAGATGCTTTATCCAGCGATAACAGGATCGGTCTACGTTTTTATCGCATTGGTTTCTATCAGGATTCCTACTACCTGGTCGGACGTTATCATAGCGGACAGGATGAGCAGTATTACTCTTGCTATCCCCTCTCGGAAAAAGTAGAGGATGTTCTAAAGAAAGTTCTTCCTACTACGGTAACAACCGAAGAAGAAAAGAGCGAAACAATATCTTTGAGGAATCCTATTTATTCCATCGTTTAATGTGTTCTCTTTCGGTATACACACTCCTTCAAAACGGAAGCACATCTTTTTTCCAGACCTTGTATAATCGAAACCGAAGGAGAAAAGAATCATGCAGAATTTTGATTATCAGACGCCGACAAGACTTATCTTCGGAAAAGACGCAATCCACTCTCTTCCGGAAGTGATGTCTCACTATGGAAAAAGAGTTCTTCTCACCTATGGAGGAGGCTCTATCAAGAAAATCGGTCTTTACGCTAAAGTCAAAGAACTTCTTGCGGACAAAGAAATCTACGAACTTCCCGGTATTGAACCGAACCCGAAATACAATCCTTCCGTATTAGAAGGTGTCCGTATATGCAAAGAGAAACACATCGATGTCATCTTAGCAGTCGGTGGAGGCTCGGTTCTCGATTGCACCAAAGCCATTGCTGCCGGGGCAAAATACGATGGGGAACCCTGGGATCTGATCTCAGGAAAAGTGCCGACAAAAGAGGCTCTTCCTTTTATCGATATCCTCACTCTTGCAGCGACCGGTTCGGAATACGATTCCGGTGCGGTTATCTCAAGAACCGAGACTAACGATAAAGTCGGTTATGAATCCCCTTCTCTTTTCCCTGCCGTTTCGATTCTGGATCCTACTTATACTTTCACGGTTTCCGCTCGACAGACTGCAGCCGGTACTGCCGATGCCATGAACCATGTAATAGAGCAGTATTTCACGGGAGATACCACTCTTCTCAACGATGGTTTCTGTGAATCCGAATTGCGTTCTCTGATGGCGAATGTCAAAGTCGCTCTTGCCCATCCCGACGATTACCGTGCCAGAGCGGAGCTGATGCTGGATTGCACTTATGGCTGTAACGGTATCCTTTCGTTAGGAAATTCGGCTTCCGGTTGGCCGTGCCATGCGATGGAACATGCGCTTTCCGCCTACTATGGCATCACCCATGGAGTCGGTCTTGCGATTCTGACTCCCCGTTGGATGAAACACATTCTCAACGAGAAGACCCTTCCCCGTTTTGTCAAATACGGAATCAACGTTTTCGGAATCGATAAGAATCTTCCGGAAAAGGAGATTGCGGAGAAAGCTATCGATGCTACCTACGCTTTCTTCGAATCTATCGGTTTACCGATGCATCTGAAGGAAGTCGGTATCGATGAATCGAGACTGAAAGAGATGGCGCATCATGTCGCGGTCAACGAAGGAGTGGATCACGCCTGGGCACCCTTGAGGGAAGAGGATGTCTACGAGATCTATCAAGCATCTCTCTAAATCTTTAAGATTTTTTTAAAACTCGAAAAGGAGATGGGACAAAACCTGTCTCTTTTTTTGACTTTCTAAATGAAGTCAATACTTTTCTGAACCATTTTCATTATATCGAATTGACAGACGAAAACTCTCTTCCTATGGAAGATGATGTGTCA
>ONBI01000043.1 GCA_900316035.1 uncultured Eubacteriales bacterium | reverse complement strand
CATCAGGGACAATCCGTTCAACGCCCTCTGTTCCCATGGGGTGGAGGCGACCTCGGTCCAGACGAGACTGGTTCTGGTCCTCGACGAGGACACCGGTCTTCCCGTCTGGTTCACGGTCATCCCCGGTAACATCCTCGACTTCAGCACCGTAAAGAGCGTCACGGACGACGTCTCAGAGACTCTGGACATACGAATCGACAGCATGGTCCTCGATGCCGGATACGCCTCAGAGAAGCTGCTTGCCGGATTCAACCGGGACGGCACAGCCGATAATGAAAAGAGCATCCTCGTCCGGATGCCGGCGAAGAAAGGCTATCCGTACAAAGCACTCTACAATGAAGTGAAGGGATCGCTTCCCAACTCAAAGTACCAGTTCGACAGGAACGGACACACCTATTTCGGCCTGAAGAGGGAAACCGTGATATTCGGCCATTCCGAGTATGCCTTCGTCTACGTCGACAAGGACAACGCCCTTGAGCTGGCAAGGAAGAACAGGCTCAGGAATCCGGAAGGATACGAAAGCCTGTCCATGGCCGAGAAGAACTGGTACGACACCAAGTTCGGCTACTTCGTACTGCTCTCGAACAAAGACGGGACGCCGGAGGAGAAGCTCGACGAATACTTCTCGAGGACCGACATCGAGACGGTGTTCAAGACGGGCAAGGAATATCTCTCGGTTCTTCCGCTTGAGAAATGGAACGCGGAAAGGGTGAAGGGGAAGCTCCTCTTCGACATCATAGAGCGGATCGTCTATCTTCTGCTGCAGGGTGAGCTTTCAGGCGAAGGAATAGCGACGGCGAGACTTTTGGGTTCGACCCAGTCGCTGATGTGCAGGAGGAAGAAGGACGGGAACGTGGAGGTCGAGGTCGCCAACAGACAGACGGACGGCTTCTACAAAAAGCTGGGCATGAAAGTTCCTTCCGACGTGGATATGGAGAGGTTCCGGAAGGATACGCTGAAACTGAAAGGCTGATATGGTACTACTTTCGATTTCGCCTTAGGATCGAATTTAAAGAACCCCCTCTCCTCTCTTTGCCATAATCAAAGCATGAATCAAAGTAGGGTCTATTTCTTAGGTGGATTCCATGATTTTCCGCCATCGGATGGAAGCAAGAAAGTATCTTTTTGCCAAATGAAAATCTGTCTTTTTTTCAAGGACTTTGCCCATCATCAAAATCGATATTTATCTAAGAGACTTATAACTGACTATGGTGATTTTCTGAGAACCTGAAAAGCCGCCTAGCCTTGTTTTGGTCAGACGGCTTTTGTTTTTACTTCGAAGTAGTGACTTCCGTGAGAGTAGGTAAGATAGCGAACGCATAGCTATCGCTAGCGGTAATGATGCCGTAAGTTAAGGAGAGAGTGTAATTCTTCGTTACCTGTTCTTCTTTCGTAACAGCATTGCCATCGGAATCCTTCTCACCGGTATCGACCGTTTCGGTCTTCGTAATAGAAACCGAATCGGCATAAGTAGTCGTAAAGGCATAAGGGTTCTGCTCCGAAAGCTGTGCCGGAGTAGACCACTTAGTATCGGCGGAAAGACGAGTCTTATACTGGTCTATGATAGCGGTGAAACCAGCATCTGTAGTATCTCCAGGATACTGTAAAATGTAAAGGAATCCACCATCTCCACTTTCATCGACATAAGCTAAGTCGGCAACATAGTTTCCACCTAAGGTCGGAATCTTGTTGACTAAATCATCATTCCAACCAGCAGTGGCAAAGGTTGCATAGTATTCGGAATCGACCATATCCTTCCAAGTCAGGGAATTAGAATCCGTAGCAACACTATCGGCAGCGATAGGATCTTTGGTCTTACCAACATTGGAATAAGTGATATCAGCCTTAAGATAGTTGCTCGAGTCAATCGCCACACTTAAGGAGCCATCTTCGGCAAAGGCAAGAGTCATCGAACGGATCGGCATTCCGTCAAAAGCGTTGAGATAATAAGAATAGTTATCGAGCGGATATTCGCCTACCCATTTATTGGCATCGTAGGTATAGACGTTATCGGAGACTTTATCGAAGAAGATTTCACTCATCGAAAGAGTAGGAACAATGGAGAAATAGTTATCTTCGTAAGCAAAAGCAGAAGCGGACTTGTAATTCTTTTGATTGATGTTTTTCAGAGGCTGGATGGTCTTGTTCGTCTGATCCCAAAGGTAGGAATAGGTAGAAGTAGCTTTCATTCCTCCGTAGTCGCCATCTTTCTCATAGGTCTTGATCTGATAAGAAGAAGTGCCCTTGGTGATTTGCGTGTAACCATAGAGTTTCCAATAAGAAGTTAAGTAAGAATAATCGGAAGAATCGTACGTTTGAGAATACTGATAGATGGCGTTAGTTTCGGTGAAAGTGTTGTTGCGGAGATAATCGAGCTTCTCTTTTAATCCATCGGCAGCTTTATAGCTGGTGAGAGGTTTATCGGTATGCATCTCGACATCACCGCCTAAAGCGACAACTCCCATATCATAGAGGTCGAAATAATGGACCGTAGAAGTTCCGAGAATACCCGTCGAAGTGACTTTGACATCCGAACGGAACTGGATACGGACAATCTTAGTGCCGTCGGTCTTGATGGTGACGGAAGTAATCGGAGAAGAAGCATCCGTACCGATCACCAAGTTTCCGAATTGATAACCAAGAGTCATCTTGGCGGGATCGGTAGAAGCTGTCTGTTCACTTTCGGGAATAGCGTATGTGAAAGAATAAAGTCCATCGCTATCGGCAGTCGTGCTATCGGCGACAAACTGCTTCGCATCTAAATCATTGAACGGATTCTGGAAGCCGGAGCTCTTCCAGGGCCAGGTGGCACCGAAGCTTCCTTCCTTGGTCTTATTATCAAGGCCTAAATAAGAAAGTCCGGTATTTCCATCTTTATCTTTGTAATAGTAAGGATGCTTCGTGACTTCACCGGTCGACTTATATTTCTTGATCAGTTTCGAAAGATCACGTTCCGGATTCTCTGCTGCCGAAGACGAAGTGAGATCCGCATCGGTATCCTTGACGTTGTAATGGATGCATTCATAGGATTCATCGTTTGCACGGTAGCGCCAATAATTGCCGGTCGGAGCGGAATAATTAGAATCCTTGCCATCTTTATCCACGGAAGCATAATAACTCACCGAATAACCTTGTAAGTCATATCCCTGGGCAAGATCATCGAACATGGTATCGGTCAGAAGATTTGTCTTAGTAGGTTCGGAAGAACTGGAGATAGGAGAAGAGGAACTGACGGAAGGAACCGGAGAAGAAGAAGTACCCGAAGCAGGTGTAGGATTACAAGAAGCTAACAAAGCGACAACAGCGAGAACACCGAAAGTTTTGACACGTTTCATAAAAGAACACATCTCCTTTGTGTGGACCTATTCTAAAAAAAGACCTGTTTGTTAAGAATACAGGAAGGAATTCCTTTGCTTAAATAGCAAATGATAGCGCTTACTGTTGCATATAAACCAGTTAAAACGTTAAATTGATGTTATGAAAACCCATTATGGAAGAAATTATCTGATCAAAGCCTTGCTTTCTTTACTGGCTTCCGGCAAGAAGTATGAAGAGATAACGATTCTGGATTTAGTCCGTAAAGCGGGTGTGAACCGTTCTACTTTTTATCGGCATTTCAGAAAAGTAGGTGATGTTTCCAAAGCTTACTTTTCGGATTTGATGGAAGAAGCTATCAAAAGAGCCGGTCCTCATCCGATGGCAAGAGCTTTCTATCATTGTTTAGCCGAAGTTTATTTCGAGCATAAAGAAGAATTGGTTTCTTCTCATGTTCATCCTTTAGAAAATGCCGTTTCTAATGTCTATTGGGATTACCTTTTCAACATTGAGGACCCTAGTTACTGGTTATCCTTCTATGCCGGAGGGATGAACTTGGTCTTTCTCAATTGGTATCACTATGAATTCAGGGATGATCTGAATGTCTTTGAAAAGAATATCGATGAGATGATTGTGCATGATTATCCGATTGAGATTTTTCAAAATCGCAAGAAAAAGCCGATAACGGAACAGAGGGGGATGTGATTTTGATACAAAATCATCCCTTCTGTCTTTCTTTTCCTTTGGCAATAAGTAGAATGAAGAGCCGGGAAGGAAAAACCTATGAAAAATATCATCTCCATGGTGCTTACGGTATTAGCGGTCTTCGCTTTGACGATTGTCGGTTTCCTCGAAGGAGTAATTTTAGATCAGAACCAACTGGAAACACTCATTATTCTTTCGATTATTGCAGGAGCTTCCGCTCTCTATTGTTTTGTCGTCGGTGAAATCACAAAGAACACTTCCCAGATGGATAAACTCTGGAGCCTTCTTCCGATTGTCTATGTTTGGGTGATCGCCGGAAGAGGGGGAATGAAACCGAGACTTATTATGTTTGCGGTTCTTGTTACTCTCTGGGGAATGAGACTCACGATGAATTTTGCCCGCAAGGGTGCTTATCGGCTGAAGTTCTGGGAAGGAAAAGAAGATTACCGCTGGGCCGTACTAAGAAAGAATCCAATCTTAGGGAATAAGTTCGTCTGGCCTCTTTTCAATCTCTTCTTCATTTCGCTTTATCAGAACGCTTTGGTCTTGGCTATCACCCTTCCTGCTCTTGCCGTAATGTCGAGTGAAGCTTCTTTGATGTGGGTGGATTTCTTAGTATTCGGGTTAGCTTTTCTCTTCCTTTTATTAGAAACTGTCGCGGATGAAGAACAACGGAAGTTCTATCAAAAGAGAAACGCCCTCTTAAAAGAAGGAAAGAAATTAGAAGAACTTCCTTCTCCTTATAATCGAGGATTCAATACCAAAGGCTTATGGTCGATGAGTAGACATCCGAACTACTGTGGAGAACAAGGATTCTGGTTATCTCTCTATCTCTTCACAATAGGTGCCGGTGTCTGTCATTACGCGATATTCAATTGGTCTATGATCGGACCTTTATTCCTTGTTCTTCTTTTCTTAGGTTCTTCCCAATTCGGAGAAAGCGTCTCTTCCAGCAAGTATCCCGAATACAAGAATTATCAGAAGAAAGTCTCGAAATATATTCCTCTTCCCTTCTTTCGTTATCCGGCTGAGAAGTAAAAAATAAAGATTTGTACTATAAAGACGACCTTACTTATCGCAACAAGTGATATCGGGTCGTCTTTTTGCTTGGAAGATAAATACGTGCGCAGTGTAAAGAAAAAAGAAAAAATACTTGCGTGCGCAGTATGCAAAAAGAATAGAAAAATCAACATTTTTTGTATTTTTCCTTGCAGTAAAGCGGATACATTACTAAACTGATAGTATATGAACGTGTTCATTTAAAGGAGGAATATGCCTAAAATCATTTCCGAACCGAAGAAACTCATCAAGGATGCTGCCCGTCAAGAACTCACCGAGAAAGGAATCGAAGGGTTCAACATGAGAGGAATCGCAAGCCGCTGTTCCTTAGGTGTCGGTACTCTTTATCACTATTATCCCGATAAGCTGAGTCTTCTCAGCGATCTTCTCAATGAGGACTGGAACAAGAAGGTTGTAGAAGCCAAGGAGAAGATCTCTTCTTCCGCTGGCTTAGAAGAAGATATCCACATTCTCTTAGAGGCGATCAAAGGATTCCGTAAGCAGAACGAAGAGATTTTCTCCGCCTATAAGACGGATGAGATTCCTTCTTTCTTCCTCAAGCTTCATCCGCTCTTCCTTCAAAGCATTCTCTCTTTGTGGAAGAAAGTCGAAGAAAAAGAAAAATTTGAGACCGATGAGGAGATGAGCACCATCATCGCCGAACTCATCATCCTCTCTTCCCGCGGAAAAGGAATCTCCGAAGAAGCCTTAGAGAAAGCTATTCACAAACTCGTTTATTAAAGAAAGGACATTACATAAAATGAAAGACTTTAAAAATCTGGAGCCGAAAGACAATTTCTATCAGACTTCTCTCTTCTTCCCGATGCCGGTTGTGTTAGTCGGTACGTTAACCGAAAGCGGAATGACCACTTTCGGTCCGTATTCGCTTCTTTCCCCCTTCTGGGTCGCTGGTAAAGAGTGCTACACGATGATGTTAGAGTGCCGTAACTCTTCTAATACCGCACAGAACATCCTCCGCACCGGAAAATGCACTCTCAACTTCCTTCCCGATGATCGGAAGTATTTCAAACAGGAAGTCAAAATGGGATGGCCAGGAGATAAACCGGAAGAGAAGATGGAGGATTTTCCGCTCACCATGGAAGATGGACTCCGCAAAGAAGAAGATCCGAACGGAACTTATCCGAAGATCTTAGCCGAATCTTTCCAGGTTATCGAATGCACCTGGTTAAAGGAGTTAGACGGAGCCGATAAGGATTCTGTCCCGCTCGAAGAAGGAAAGGATCATTACGAATTCGAAACCTATCATAACTTCAACGGTATCACTTCTCCCTATGGAGCTCATTTCGTCTTACGTATCGATAAGATTCTCATGAAGCCGAAATATTGGAACACCATCGTCAACGGTGTCACCGCTAATGGTTTCCCGCGTGTTCCGACCGATTATGGTTATCGTGATTCCAAGAACTTCTGGTATTCTTCCTTCAAGAAACCGCACGGCGAACTCTTACCGCAGAGACAGACCACCATCTCCAGTGTCCGTTATGCCGCTGACCGTCTTCAGACCGATGTCAAATTCACCGATGATGCTTTAGCGAAGCTTGTCCGTGTTCCCCGTATCTTCCTTCCTACCGCATTAAAGGGCTGTGTCAAATGGGCGGAAGAAAACAACGTCAAAGTCATCACCGCCAAAGAGATGGATATCATCAACGATAAGAGAGCCAAAGAGAAGAACAAGAAGTAACCAAGAGAGGAACAATATCATATGAAAATCGTTTTAGCCGGTGCTTTCGGCCATTTAGGGCTCGACATCTTACGTTCTCTCATCCGGGATGGACACGAAGCCATCGCTCTGGATCTCAAAGAGAAAGATGTCCCGGAACTTAAAGGAAAGTACACTTTCCGTCCGATCGATATCACCAACAAAGAAACGCTGAAGGGCACCTGTGATGGTGCCGATGCCGTTATCACCACGGTCGGTTTAGTCGGAAAGAGTGCGAAGCTTACTAACTACGATATCGACTTGAACGGAAACCTCAACCTCCTCAACGAAGCCAAAGCCGCCGGTGTCAAAAAGTTCCTCTATGTCTCGGTCATCCACGCGGATACCGCTCCGGATGTTCCGATGCTGGAAGCCAAGCATCAGTTTGAAGAGAAGCTCAAGGAATCCGGTTTAAGCTATACCATCTTCCGTCCGACCGGTTATTTCTACGATATCGCCCATGTCTTCCAACCGATGATCGAGAAAGGCAAAGTCACACTTTTAGGCCATAAAGATCATCCAGTCAATGTCATCGATACGACCGACTTAGCCGATTTCATCGTCTCGAAGATTCCGGAGACGGAGAACAAGACTTATGAAGTCGGTGGTAAAGAGACCTATAACTATAAGGAAATCGCCACCCTCTTCTTCAACGCTGCCCATAAGAAAGTCAAGATCAGCCGCGCTCCGGTTTTCCTCTTCGATCTCATCATCAAGAAAGCCCACAAGAAAAACGATGGCAGCGAAGCCATCATCCGCTTCTCGAAATGGACTCTCACCCATGATATGGAAGGCTCGACCAAAGTCGGTAATAAATCCTTCAAGGCCTACGTCGAATCCCTTTATCCGGAGGCGAAGTAAATGCTGAGTGTCACTTCAACCATATGGATCGTCCTAGCAATCCTCTTTGGTGTCGCTCTCCTCTTCTCCGCCTGCGGTTTTAAGAAGTTTGTCTGGTTCATGTCGATCGGTTACGGATTAGCGGTCTTCGGTATCGGGGTCGCGTTAATGATTCTCGGTTTCACCGGATTCGGATTTATCCACAGCAATGGTATGTCCTATCCGAGCATCCTTCTTTCGATTCTCTTGATGCTCTATGGTCTTCGTCTTTCGGGCTTCCTCATCTTCCGCGAAGCAAAGTCGGCATCCTATCGCAAGACACTGGAATCGGTTTCCGGAAAAGACGAAAAGAAGATGCCTGTCTTTGTCAAAGCTACTATCTGGATTTTCTGCGCTATTCTCTATGTCTTAGAGACGTATCCGGTCACCTATCGTGTTCTCTCCTATGATGGAACTACCAGCACTACCACCACGATTGTCGCCTTTGTTGGTGCCGGTATCTCTCTTGTCGCTTTAACGATTGAGACACTTGCCGATTTAGAGAAGAGTGCGGCTAAGAAAAAGAATCCGCATGAATTCGTTTCGACCGGTCTTTACCGCTGGGTCCGTTGCCCGAACTACGCTGGGGAAATCCTCTTCTGGACAGGTATGTTCGTCTCCGGTTGCGATCTTTATAAGGGTGACTATCTCGCCTGGATTCTTTCTATCTTCGGTTATCTCTGCATCCTCTATGTCATGCTCAGCGGTGCCAAACGTCTCGAAGGCCGTCAGAACAAGAATTACGGAGCCGAAGGAAACTATCAGAAATATATTGCGAAAACTCCTCTTCTCTTCCGCTGTATTCCTCTCAAGTCCTTGCAGAGCTGGAAGTGGGTTAAGTAAGGTGAATTATGCCTCTTCTCTTAGCACAAACCAGTTTTGAAGATGCTCCTCGTGGACTGTTAGCTTTACAGTCAATCTATGATTTAGTTCCGGTTGTTCTCTTCCTCCTCGGTTCTATCATCCTCTTAAGAGAACTTTATTCCCGTATGGTCAAAGGAAGCTATGTTCTTCTGGGAGCCGGTTCCATCATGGTCTTCGCCGCCGGTTTCTTCAAAGCACTCCATAAGTTCTTACTTGCGGTTGCCCGAATCAATTATGTGATTCTCGATAAGCAGTTTGTTTCCACCCAGTCGGTCGGATTTGCTCTTCTTGCTATCGCTTTCGTCGGCATGTTCACTTCCTATAACCGCAATCATCTTCCTATGCAGGATAAAGGAACCAAGGCCAGTGCAATCGTTCTTCCGCTTCTTGCTTTTCTTCCGCTCTTCCTTGCGGAAAAGGGCGAATCCGATGTGAAGGAATTCACTTCGACGATACCTTTCATCGTCCTGATGGTAGTCGGAGCTGCCGTCTTCCTTGCCATGCTGATTGTCGTCTCGGTGAAGTTACATCAGCCTATCGCCATTGTTCTTTTCTCCCTTGCCATCGTCTTCATGGTCGGTATGGGTTATCTTTCAACCAAGCATTATTTTGAAGGAGCCTGGATGCAGATTACCTGTAACGTCTGCTATCAGCTCTGTTTCTTCCTCGGCTGTCTCTTGTTGAAGAAACATGGATTAGCTACGCTTGACTTAGGAAAGAAAAACAAGGCCGAATAAAAACAGAGAGAGGGGTAATCCTAGGTCAGAGGTTACCCCTTTCTTGATTTGTCTCTCCTAATTCGTTAGAATTCTTTTTGCTTCTAATCTCTCTTTTTTCCGCTTTTTGGGACAATAGCGCAATGGTTAGAGCTCTCGGCCCATAACCGAGCGGTTGCAGGTCCGAGCCCTGCTTGTCCCACCAACGATCACTGAGCCTGTTTTCTTTCCTTAGGAGACAGGCTTTTCTCTTCTTTTTCTTTATGGATTCTTCTAAAATATCTCTGCTATGGAACAAGAACAAGAAAGAGTACAGAAGATATTATCCGAAAAAGGATTCTGCTCCCGCAGAAAAGCCGAGCAGTATATTTTAGAAGGCAAAGTCAAGGTAAACGGAAACGTCATCGCATTAGGTAGCAAATGCTATCCGAGCGATGAAATCGAAGTCGACGGTGTCAAAGTCGGAGGAGAAAGTGTAGAGAAGAAAGGCTTTGTCTACCTCGCTTTGAATAAACCTTACGATGTCGTTTCTACAGTATCCGACCCTCAGGGAAGAAAGACCGTAATGGATTTCATTCCTAAAGAATACGGACGTCTTTTCCCTGTCGGAAGACTCGATCACAACTCTACCGGTCTGATCCTGATGACAAACGACGGTGAGTTTGCAAACCTCATCACCCATCCTTCCTCCGCTCCGGAAAAAGAATATGTCGTCAAAGTGAAATATCCGCCTAAGGGAGACGAAGTCGATAGACTGAAAAAAGGTCTCTATATCCTCAAGGACGGTTATACGGCAGCTCCCTGTGAAGCAAGAGTCTTACGGCAGGATGAAGAATCCTGTCTCTTCGATATCATCCTCCACGAAGGAAAGAAGAGAGAAATCCGTCATATGATGGATACGCTCGATCACCCCGTCAAATTCCTGATGCGTATCCGTATCGGTAATATTCTTCTAGGAAAACTACCCGAAGGGAAAGTGAGAGAGATTCCTCTTTCCGATATCGAGGAGCTCAAGAAGGAGTGCTACGCCAATCAGAAAGAGTCGTTTGCTAACGAAAAGTATTACGGAAATTACGATGAAGAAGAATAAAGAATTGCCTTTTCTCCTAAGTTTCGGGGAAAAGGCATTTTTTCTTTTTCGAAAGCAATCGCAAATTGTTTTTCTTCTCGTTTTCTTCTCCCTTAGGTTCTTCCGAAATGTTAAATTATTAGTATCTGAGAAGTAGTGAAAAAGGAGGAAGTTATGGCGTTTTATAAAGACCGCTACGATGCGATTGTCATCGGCGGAGCCTTAGCCGGTATGAGCTGTGCTCTGAGCTTAGCAAAAGCGGGAAAGAGCGTTCTGATCCTCGAAAGACACAATCTCCCTGGCGGCATTGCAACAAGCTTTGTCCGCTCCGGAAAAGAGATGGAAGCAACCCTTCATGAAATGATGTCGCTCGGACCGAAAGATGACCCGCTTTATATCCGCGATTATCTCGAGAAGATGAATGTCGCTATCGATTGGTTAAGAGTTCCGGAAGCTTATGAACTCACTTCTCCGAAAGACGGTATCGACATCGTTCTCCATGCCGGATATAAAGATCAGGGAAAGCTTCATTACGACGATAAGCAGGATCTCGAGTTTATCGCTGCGAATGAAATTGAGAAAGCCTATCCGGGAAACAGAGACGAAGTCAATCGTCTTCTGAATCTCTGTCGAAAAGTGTATCTTTCAACCCTGTATCTCAATGACCACACGTTGAGTAAACTCCAGATGCTCAAAGATCATGAGGAACTCGTTAAGACAGCCGGTTATTCCACCAAAGAAGTGATGGATACCTTCGCTCTGAAGAAAGAAGTGAAAGATATCCTTTCTGCTTATTGGGTCTATGTCGGTCAGCCGATTTCCTCTTTGCCTTTTACGATCTATTCCTTCCTTATGGCCGATTATTTCTTAGGTGGAAGTTATGTTGCCAGAGGCTTCTCCCATGGTATGTCGGTTGCAATGGCCAAAGCCTGCGAAAAAGCCGGAGTTCAGTTTGAATACTGTCAGGAAGTTGAGAAGATCCTGGTTGAAAAAGGTCATGTCAAAGGCGTAAGAACCAAACGTGGTTACACGATCTATAGCGACTATGTCGCTTCGGCTCCTTATCCGAACAAAGTCTTCTCCACGATGATTGAACCGAAGAGTGAGGTTCCGGAAAGAGCCTATCAATCTCTCAACGCCCGCAAGATGTCGGTGACCTGTTTCTCGGTCGTGATGCTATTAGATCAGAAACCGGAAGATCTCAATATCCATTCCTATTCCGTTTTCTCGTCGGAGATTCCTTTTGATACCGATAAGTTCTGGGAAGAAGGAAAACACTTAGGAGGCTGGAGCTACCTTTCGACCATCTGTTTAAACCTTGCTAATCCTCAGTGCACTCCGGAAGGAATGACTTCTCTTTCGATTACGGTTCTTCCTCTTCCGGAAGCTTTCTTCTCTGTCAAAGCCGATGACTACTACAGCATGAAGAGAAGATTAGCCAAAGAGATGATCGATAAAGTCTCCGCCCGTCTTGGTATCAACCTGCTGGATCATATCGTCGAAATCGAGATGGAATCTCCAATGACGATGAGCCGTTATACCGGTGATTACAACGGTGGTGTCTACGGTTATCAGCACAGCATGGACGATTCGGTCGTCGCCCGGTTAGCGCAGATCAAAGACGATATCTATATCCAAGGTTTAGCTTGGTGTGCTTCCCATGCTTTGACCGGAAACGGTATGGCCTGCAACATCAATAACGGAAGAATCGCGGCAAGAACTCTCTTAACCATGATGGAAGAAGATGAGAAGAAAGGAGAACGAAGATGAAAATCAAAGGATTCCTAAAGGACGTCACCGGAGCAAGCAGAGTCACGAAAAGAAGAAAGAAACTCTTTGACGAAGCTTCGACGACCTATACCTATTCCGACCCGATCCGGGAAGTCGAAGAAGAAGTCCATCCTTCTCCACTGCTAATGAAAGTCTCTGCTGTAGAAAATGTCTCCCCGACTACGAAAAAATTCACGTTTGTTCCTTCCGAAAAAGAAACCAGAAAGCTTCCACCATTCCAGGCCGGTCAGTTTGTTTCCTTGAAGTTAGATATCGGAACCACGAAAACTACCCGTCCTTATTCCATCTGCTCCGCTCCTTTTGAAGCAAGACAAGGGAAAGATTCTTTCTTTGCAATTGCGGTTCGTAACGGAAAAACCGATGGATTTGCCGCCAATTATCTCTATAGCAACCTCAAAGTGGGTGATGAACTTTGGGCTGAACTCCCCTGTGGTCAGTTCTACCATGAGCCGTTAAGAGATGCGACTCATGTCGTTGCTCTTGCCGGTGGAAGCGGCATCACGCCTTTTGTCTCCATGGCCAAAGAAGTCGCTCATGGAACCCTCCCTATCGATCTCACGATCCTCTATGGTTCTGTCTCGACAAAAGATATCATCCTCGAAAAGGAATTATCCGAAATCCACAGTGACCATGTCCGCTTCGTCAATGTCATCTCCGGAGAAGAAGATTACCAAGGAGAAAAAGGTTTCCTCTCTGCCGAACTCATCAAGAAATATTCTTTCGGCAATCCAAGCGAAGGCAAGACTACCTATTTCGTCTGCGGCCCTCTTCCGATGTATCGCTTTGTCAAGGGGGAACTTGAAAAGCTTCATGTTCCTGCCAAGAGAATCCGGATGGAAGTCTTCGGTGCACCTCGAGATATCACCAAAGAACAGGACTATCCGAAAGAAGGCGTTCCCAGTAAAGTCAGAATCCATGTTCTCCGCGGTATCCAGGAAGATGTCATCGATGCTTCTCCGCTAGAGAGTGTCGCGGTCGCTTTAGAAAGAGCCGGTATTCCCAATCACACCCGTTGCCGTTCCGGTGCCTGCGGATACTGCCGCTCTGAATTATTGGATGGAAAAGTCTATATTCCGAAGGATAGCGATGGTAGAAGACTGGCGGATAAGGAAAACGGTTATATCCACGCGTGCCAAACCTATCCACTCAGCGATTTGACGATTTGTATCCCGATTATCTGATAAAACAACTTTTCTACAGGTTTGTGGCTTTGTTATCCGTTTTCTTATTTCTCTTGCAACAATAAAGAAGAGTCACTATACTTTTTCCTGTAGCGATTCAGGGTTGGGTGAAATTCCCTCTCGGCGGTAAACCCCGCGAGAAGCAATAGCTTCAGGATCCGGTGCAATTCCGGGGGCGACAGTAAAGGCTGGATGAAAGAAAAGCTATCTTATTGTTTTCAGCAACAAGACTCCCTGAGGCGCTTTTGCTCTCGGGGAGTTTTTCTTTCCCTGAGAGGGAAAGGACTCCAAAAGGTATGAGAAGAAAAGGCAGTGAAGTTGTGACGAGACTCTGTACGAATGCGATTCTGGCGGCGTTAGGTTTCGTGTTGATGAGTTACGCCCGTATTCCTTATCCGCCGGCACCTTGGCTGATGATCGAATTCTCGGAAGTGACGGTGATTATCGCTTATGCTCTCTATTCCTGGTCGGGCGCTTTGACGGTCTCTATCATCAAGGTGCTTCTCGATCTTGCCGTTCACGGACTGACCGACCCCTTCGGAATCGGGCATATCACCGCATTCCTGACTTCGATTCTTTATGTTCTTTCCCTCTTCTTATGTTCCCATGTCTTCCGTTGGTTCCGAAAAGGAAAGCTCGGGTATCGTATTCTCTCCTATCTTTTCCTGATGGTAGTTGTCTCTTTGACCATGACGCTTCTCAATGGTTTATTCATCACTCCTTCTTATGTCACCGCTTATGGTAACCCTGCTCACTTATCCACTTGCTTTGATCCGGAAGCTTTACAGGGAGCCATCAAGAGTTTAGGAGGCGGAAAAGGTTCTGCTGGTATGGGTGTCTATTGGGGATTGATTTTTGTTGCTTATCTACCTTTCAACCTTCTGAAATCGGGATGCTGTCTTCTCATTTATGAACTTCTTTTCCAGCGTGCTATCTTTGTTCTCAAAGACCGCTCTCCCTTCTTCCGGAGATACTTCATGGGTTCTGTCTTTAAGCCGAAAGAAAAAGAAGCGACTACGGAAGTAACGAAAGAAGAAAATAAAGGCGAAGAAAAAGAAACAGTCACTCCCATAGCTACGACAAACAACGTCATTACCGATAATAAAGAAACAAAGTAAAAAGTAAAGCCTGAGGAATCGTAAGCTACCTCGCTTCTTCCTCAGGTTTTTTTGATATAAAAAGAGGCCTTCCTGCAGACGGGAGGCCTCTCTTTTCAACAGTGGATAGAATTAGTCTTCGACAGTGATAGCCTGAACCGGGCAACCGGCAGCGGCATCCTGAACAGAAGATTCGTTATCGGCAGTGACTTCGCCAGTGGCTTCGGCCTTGCCATCATCACCGAAGGTGAAGACATCCGGAGCAACTCCGGTGCAAGCGCCACAACCGATGCAAAGATCCTTATTGACAACAGCTTTCTTCATGAAGATATTTCCTCCTATTTCGTACTTATTTTACTTTTTCACTTCTGCATTTACAAGGTGCAGACGGATAGAATCCTTCTGCGTAATCGAGAGATAAAGAAGAATTGATTATCTTCTTTTTAAACTATTTTATTAATACTGTATAATTTTGTTAAAAAAGAAAGCTTGCAATCCCTCTAATCAGCCACTATAATAATGAATTGCAGCCCGAGTGCTGTAAAAACTATATCGCGGGGTGGAGCAGTGGTAGCTCGCCAGGCTCATAACCTGGAGGCCGGTGGTTCAAATCCATCCCCCGCCACCATGAAAACAAACGGTCGATGCTACGGCATCGCCTTTTTTTATCTCAAAAAAGCTGGGAGCACGTGACTCTCAGCTTTTCCTTTATTCTAGTTATCTCTCTTCTTTCCCCAGAAGAACAGAGCGGCGGTACCAGGCCCGGAATGAGAACCGATCGTGGTTCCGATCCAGTTGATCTCGACATCTCCTTTTCTCTTCGGGAATTTCTCTTCGACCATCTTCTTGATAGCCTGAGCATATTCCATACAATCGGAATGACAGATATAGATCTTATCGGAATAATCCAATCCGTTGAAGGCGTATTCTTCCATCTTCTCGACCATTCTCTGCTCGACTTTCTTGACCGTACGGACTTTCTCACGGGGAATCAGATGTCCCTGATAATCCATATTGAGAAGAGGGCAAATGTGAAGAAGATTTCCTAAGAATCCCGAAGTCTTAGATAATCTTCCGCCTTTGACATAATAGGAAAGATCGGTGGAGAAGAACCAGTGATGCATCTCTAAGCGGTGCTCAACGACCCAGTTGTAGTTATCTTCCATCGACATTCCGGCGTCGCGGTTATCCGCCATCTTATCCATAATCAGACCATAACCGGAAGAAGCACCTAAACTATCGGCCACTAAGATTTCTCTTTCCGGATACTGTTCCATCAGCATCTTTGCAGCCGTCTCCGCCGAATGGACAACACCGCTTAGACCGCTCGAGAGTTCGACATGAAGAATATCGTGACCATCTTTGAGAAGCGGTTCCCAGCTTTCGATGAACTCGCCTACCGAGACCTGACTGGTCTTGGTATCGACGCCTTTCCGCATCGCTGCATAGAACTGATCAAAAGGATAAGAGACGCCCATATCGTCAAGATAGATCTTGCCGTTCACCATAAAATGGTAATTGACGACATGAAGTTTACGTCTTTCGTAATGCTCTTTGGTAAGGTCCGAAACGGAACCACAGCTGAGAATATAATCGGACATAGAAACCTCCTGAAAATAGAGAATTCAATAAAATTATCTTATCTCAAAAAACGGATGAATAAAGGGAAAAGAAGCATTTGTATCACAAAAAATTCGTGCGTTCCTCTTTGAACTGAGAGAAAGCAACTTCAGCTAAACAATAGAATATACAAATTTGTAAAAAGAGTCTAAAAAATTATAAGAAGAAAAGAGGACGTTCCGGAAGAGGGAGAGCTTCTAAAGCATATCGGTAACCCAGAACGGTTCAGGATTTCCTTAGTGTCTTTCTCCAAAGGGATAGGAAAAGGGGCATTCTAGTGCTAAATTTTTCCATAGTAAATCCTCTCCTGCAAAAAGAAATTATTACCGGTTGAGCCCTGAAAGTGCGAGTTTCAGGGCTTTTATGTTTCAGCCTTTCGTCCTCACTTCCAACGGACATCGAAAAAGGGCTGTCTTAGGCCAGATCCTCACGGATCAGGCTTCGGGCAGGCCCTACTTTTTATTCTTCGACTTCTCTCTTCTTACCCCAGAAGAACAGCGCCGCTGTTCCCGGGCCAGAATGAGAACCGATCGTCGTACCGATCCAGTTGATCTCGATCGGGCCTTTGATCTTGGGGAATTTCTGCTGAACCATATTCTTGATGGCTTCGGCATACTCTAAGCAATCGGAATGGCAGAGATAGACTTTATCCGAATAGTTAAGTCCATCGAAAGCGTTCTCTTCCATCTTCTCG
>ONBI01000039.1 GCA_900316035.1 uncultured Eubacteriales bacterium | reverse complement strand
ATGATATCACCTCTCTCGCCTCGGCTGCTTTTGCAGCGATTCAGGGAGGCGAAAGCTCCGCTATCGTGTTAACTACTGCGGACACCATGAATATCCAATACACCTATACGGCTAAGGTAGGAGATAGCGATGCCCTGTTGACGGTCGGACCGGAAAACGGAACCGGGTCCTTTGCCGCCAGCTATAAAAGGGCGGATACGGAAGTAAAGGACAGAAGCGGAAAAGAGATACCGGCAATCGAACCGACTGCGACTTCCATCGACCGGATGGAAAGAGAGTCTACCTATGACTTGACCAAAGCCGAGAGCGAAAAGAACAAGCTCTCCGTCGTCGAAGTCCATAAGGATGGTGAGGGAAATGAGATCTCGCGGAAATCCTGGAATGAGGATGTCACCTGGAGCGAGGAAGAGATCGGGAAGATGATCAACGTGGAGCTAAACGGTCAGGTTCTCTTCACCGTCTGCTACGATGCTCCTGTGGGAAAGCCGATCACGTTGGAAACGAAGTTCGATCCTGTGAGTAATACCGTGACCCTCAATTTCGTCTCTGCTGAGGGAGGAGAGAAGATCAACGTCACTTTCACGGCTCTCAATCTGACGCAGACGGTTTCCTCCGCGGATTCTACGACGGAAATAAAATATGCTCTCGTGATTCAGAATAACGGGGTTTCTTCCGGAACCGCATATGGGAATGTGACGACAGAACTCCTCAACAAGAGCATACCCTTAGTGGCGGATAAGAAGTCCCCGTGACGAATCCTAGAACCTTTTACGGATTGTCTGTCGCTTCGTCTCCTTGATTTTAGAGAGGAGATATTCTAAACTAAGCGAAGTTGGAAGTTCTTTTATTTAGTGAGATAATACAAAATCTATGGAAACAAATAGCAAACAGAAAACAGAGGGCGGAAAAAAGATAGGTCTTCTGGTCCTTGTAGGTCTGGATGTCGCTCTGACGGTCTTCTTATTGGTGGTTGCCATCATCATGTTGGTCGAGACGGTCAATAAGACTCCGGAACAGATCAAAGCCGCCACCGGCTTTATCGGTTACTTACAGAACCATACGACTTTCTACTTCTGTCTCTTTGTTCTTCCGCTTTTCTTATTATTGGCAGCGGATATCGTCGGTCTTGTCTTCTTCGTCCGTAAGTCCACGAAGGAAGAGCCGATTGAGATGAAGGACCTGAGCGAAGAGCAGAAGGCCGCTCTGAAGAAGCAGCTTCTTGCCGATATGATGAAGTCTCAGGCGGAAGAAGAAAAGAAAGATACTTCTACCCCTGTGACAAAAGAAGAGACGAAACCTACCGAAGAGAAGGGTGAGAATCCTTCTTCTACCGAAGAAAACAAGTAATATAAAAAAGTCCTTCTTCGCGGGAGGACTTTTCTTGTGGCTGCTTGTTCATCGGACTCAGTTCTGCTTTGCTTCTGCGAGTTTTCTTCGCAGAGCTAACACCTGGGAGACAGGAATCTTTCCGATTTTGGCAATCTGAGCATCGGTGAAGCTAGGATCTTTGCACATCGTGAGAACGACCTCTTGTCTTTCCTCGGCTTTCCCGTTCTGGGTAGCGGTTAATATCAGTTTATCGTATTCTTTCATAATGTTGTTATGGCCTCCCTCTTTTATAAGATATTCTACCACGTCATGTATGATCTTCGTTTCCAGCTTTTCGTATTGGCCTTTCTGAGCCCTCTGAAAGTCCATACATAGGCGATAGAGGTAACTATCGATCTTCGTCCCATGGTATTGCAGGTTGACGTAATAGACTTGAGCCCGTACCTTTTCTTCCTCTACTTCATTGAATCTTGTCTTAACAAGCAGTTTTTTCTCAAACTGCCAATGGTTGAGAAAGACGATCACAACTGCTTTCTTCTTATCTTCCCCATATAGCTCGAAGACACGGTTGAGAAGAATCGCCATATAGTGGTTTGCTCTCGAAACGATATTGGAATCCGGGCTATATTGAATTTCCAGATCGATGATATAGTTCTCGGATTGGCGGTAATAATCGAAAGAGACATAATTCTTAGGAGGAGAGCCGATTTCTTTCTGGACTTCCTCTTTCTTCTCAAAGGGACCTATATCCGGTATCACCGCTTTGATGCATTCATCTCCGAGTTCTGTGAGATTGAATAGATCGCGTATTATCAGGTCTTTGGCTATTGGGATTCCTTCTCTTTTCTCTTCACCCAAAAACAGGTCTTTTGTTTCTGTTGTTTTCATCTGGACTTCTCCTCTTACAGAAGATATTCCTCCTGAAAGAAGATTTTTCTAAAAGAAAAGGAAATATTCAGAAAGAAGGGAAAAGTAAGCTAAGAAAATGGGAGAAAAGCGGGAATCTTCTTAACTAGCCAGAACGGCTTATTCTGAATTCCTTTTTTTGCTTTGCCGAGAATCGCTTATCGTAATCTTCCTATCTCTGTTATCGTGTTTGACAAAGAAGTAAGGTAACACAGATACGAAAAGAGCATTCCCCGTTCAGAGGAATGCCCGTACTTCTTTTATCGGAGTCCGACTCTCTTATAGATCGTATCGACGTTCTTCATGTAGTAGTCAAGAGTGAAGCAGCTTTTGATCTCTTCTTTGGTGAGAAGCGAAGAGACCTTCGGGTTCTCTTCAAGAAGAACAAGATAATCTTTTTTCTCATCAAGCGATTGCATCGCAATCGGCTGAATAAGATCATAGGCTTCTTCTCTCACTAAGCCTTTCTTCATCAGGGCGTAAAGAACACGCTGAGCGAAGATGACACCATGGGTGAGATAGATATCCTCTAGCATCTTATCGGGATAGACGACGAGGTTATCGACGATTCCCTTCATACGGTTGAGCATATAGTCTAATAGCTCCGTCGCATCCGGAAGGATGATACGTTCAACCGAAGAATGGGAGATATCTCTTTCATGCCATAACGCGATATCTTCATAGGCAGAAAGCATATAGCCACGCATGACGCGAGAGCATCCGCAGATATTCTCACTGCTGATCGGATTGCGTTTATGAGGCATAGCCGAAGAACCTTTCTGCCCTTTCTTGAAAGCTTCTTCGACTTCTTTTACTTCCTGGCGGGAGAGATTGCGGATCTCAAGCGCGATCTTTTCGAGTTCCGACGCAATCAAGGTAAGAGTCGAAAGATAATAGGCGTGGCGGTCTCGCTGTAAGACCTGGGTCGAGATAGCGGCATGAGAGATACCTAAATCGTCGCAGACCATGGTTTCGATTTCCGGTGGGATATTGGCAAAGTTACCGACGGCACCGGAGAGCTTACCGACTTCGACGTTCTTTCTCGCAAGATGGAACTCTTCCCGGATTCTCAATAGATCCGAATAGTAAAGCGCCCACTTGAGACCGAAAGAGGTGATATCGGCGTGCATGCCGTGGGTTCTTCCGATACAGGGAGTGTTTTCGTATTGGAGAGCTTTCTTCTTGAGGACAGCTAAGAATTCCTCGATATCCTTTTCGAGGATTTCGTTTGCCTGTTTGAGAAGATAGCCGTTTGCGGTATCGACCACATCGGTCGAAGTGAGTCCATAGTGAATCCACTTCTTCTCTTCTCCTAAGCTTTCCCCGACCGCTCTTGTGAAAGCGACGACATCGTGTTTGGTGACGGCTTCGATCTCCTTGACTCTTTCGACCGTGAAAGTCGCTTTCTGAAGTTTCGGAAGATCCTCTTCCGGAACGACGCCCAGTTTCGACCAGGCTTTCGCATTGAGAAGCTCGATCTTGAGATAGGTATTGAACTTGTTTTCGTCGGTCCAGATATCCCGCATCGGCTTACGCGAATAACGTTCGATCATTTCTTTTCTCCTTCTAAGGCCCAGTGTCCGATATCGTGGCGGTAGAAAAGATTCTCACAAGGAATCTTTGCTACTTCCTTGAGAGCTTTGTCTCTGGCTTCTTTGACATTGCTCCCTTTCTCCACGACGATCAGGACTCTTCCGCCTGCGGTAAAGATTTTACCATCTTTCTCTTCGACACCCATACCGTATACTTTGCCTTCCACGTTTTCTAATCCTTCGATCAGGAAGTGTTTCTTATAGGATAAGGGATACCCTTTGGAAGCTAAGACGATACCTAAAGTCGTAGAGGAAGAGAACTTCAATACCGGTTCTTCGTTATGAAGAACCGCTTCAAAAGCTAAGAAGAGATCACTTTCTAAACGCGGAAGAACCACTTCGGTTTCGGGATCTCCGAAACGGCAGTTGAATTCGATGACCTTGATACCGTCTTTGGTCTTCATAAGACCACCGTAGAGAACCCCGGTAAAAGGACATCCTTCCTTGACCATGGCTTTGGCGGTTCTGACCATGATATTCTCAAGAGCGTATTTTTTATCTTCTGCACTTAAGAAAGGTAAGGGGCTATAAGCACCCATACCGCCGGTATTGAGACCTTCGTCATGGTCAAAAGCACGTTTATGATCCTGGGAGAGTTCTAAAGGATAGACATGTTCTCCGTTGACAAAGCAGAGGAAAGAGAATTCCGGACCTTCTAAGTAATCTTCTAAAATGATTTTTCCTTCGCCGAACTTATGGTCCAGAAGCTGTTCCTTTAAGGAAGCAAGAGCTTCCTCAAGGGTTAAAGCAACGGTGACACCTTTTCCAGCGGCTAAACCATCGTATTTGATGACAATCGGTGCACCATGTTTTAAGACATACTCTTTTGCTTCTTCATAATCGGAGAAGACTTTATAGGAAGCGGTAGGAATAGCGTATTTCTCCATGAGTTCTTTAGCAAACTCCTTGGAGGTTTCAATGCGGGCAGCCGACTTTGTAGGACCGAATATCTCAAGCCCGTGTTCTTTGAAAAGATCGACGATACCGGTAGCAAGGCTTGCTTCCGGTCCGACAACGGTTAAATCAACCTTATGTTCTAAAGCAAAAGCAAGAAGCTTCCCGTTTTCTAAAACAGAGATCGGAACTAAAGTAGCTTCTTTTGCCATCAGGGCATTTCCAGGAGCAGCATAGATGGTTCCTACTTCCTTAGAAGCAGCAAGAGCATCGACAATCGCATGTTCTCTTCCTCCGCTTCCGATCACTAAGACGGTTTTCTTCATGGTGAAAAGTTTCTCCTATCTTTAGTGACGGAAATGTCTCATGCCGGTGAAGATCATCGAGAGTCCGAGTTCATCGCACTTCTTGATCGAATCTTCATCACGGATCGATCCACCCGGCTGGATGATAGAGGTTACGCCATACTGAGAAGCCAAAGCGACCGTATCATCAAACGGGAAGAAAGCATCGGAAGCTAAAACCATCTCCTTGATACCGTGTTCTTTTGCCCAGTCCAAAGCGATCTTTGCACTTCCGACACGGTTCATCTGTCCGGCACCGACTCCGGCGATAGTGAGATCTTTCGCGACTAGGATAGCATTGGATTTAACGTGTTTGACGCATTTCCAGGCGAAGAGAAGGTCTTCCTTCTCTTTGTCACTCGGAGCTTTCTTAGTGACGACTTTTAAGTCCGACTCGTTAAAGATCTCTAAGTCTCTATCCTGATAGAGAAGTCCACCGCTCATCGTGACAGCCATTCTTTTTGCGGTATAAGGAGAAGACATATCGATCTCCATGATGCGGCAGTTCTTTTTTTTGGTAAGAAGCTCTCTGGCTTTTTCGCTGTAGCTAGGAGCCATGATGATCTCTAAGAAGACTTTTTTATCTAAGATAGCCTGAGCTAAATCTTCATCCATCGGTCGATTGACGGCTAAGATGCCGCCGTAGATAGAAACAGGATCGGAGGCATATGCTTTTTCAAAAGCGTCGACGATATTAGAGGAAGAAGCTGCTCCACAGGGATTCATATGTTTTAAAGCGATACAGGTAGGTTCTTCAAACTCCTGAAGAAGACTTAAACAGGCATCTCCATCCTGGATATTGTTATAGGATAATTCTTTTCCTTGTAACTGTTTTCCATAGACAATCGAGTAACTTGTCTTTTCACTTTCGTATAAAGCGGCTTTCTGATGCGGGTTTTCTCCGTAACGTAAAGGCTGCTTGAGGTTATAGGTGAGAGTGAGTCTTTCCGGGAATTCTTCACCACACCTCTTTGTAAGATAGGTAGAAATATAGGTATCGTACTGAGCCGTGGTGCGGAAAGCCTTAGCTGCCAACTTCTCTCTTGTCTCCAAAGTGGTATCTCCGTTCTCTTTGAGCTCTTTTAAGACCTCTTCAAAATCAGCAGGATCGGTTAAGACCGTAACCGAAGCGTAGTTTTTAGCCGCACTTCTTACCATCGAAGGCCCACCGATATCGATATTCTCGATGATGGTCTCATGGTCTTTTCCGCTTTCTAAGGTCTTCTTGAACGGATAGAGATTGACATAGACAAGATCGATCGGAACAATCCCGTGTTCCTTCAAGGTCTCCATGTGTTCGGGTTTATCTCTTCTGGCTAACAGTCCTCCGTGAACCATCGGATGCAGAGTCTTGACTCTGCCGTCTAAGATCTCCGGAAAACCGGTGACTTCTTCAATGCCGATCGTCTTGATTCCGGCTTCGTCCAAGACTTTTTTCGTACCACCGGTAGAGACGATTTCGAAATTCAGAGCGGATAAGCTTTTTGCGAATTCGACTAATCCGGTTTTATCGGATACACTGATCAGAGCTCTTTTCATGCAGTTATTTCTCCTCGTGAAGCAACTTCTCGACAACGGCAGGATAGAGAGCATGTTCTAAGGCATGGATTCTTGTTTCGACTTCCTCGACGGTCTCCCCTTCCGTATATTCAAAGGCTTTCTGGGCGATGATCTTCCCGCCGTCGAGTTCCTTTGAAACATAGTGGATCGTGATACCGAAGACTTTGACGCCGTAATCATAGCTATCCTGAATGGCGTGGGCGCCTTTGAAAGCAGGAAGCAAAGCCGGATGGATATTGATGATTCTATTGGGGTAAGCATCGAGCAAAGTATGTTCGATGATTTTCATATACCCGGCTAAGAAGATCCATTCGACTTCCTTGGCTTTCAGAAGAGCCAAGATATGTTCTTCGTACTTCTCTTTGCTTTCGTAGTCTTTCCGTTCGACGATCGCATAAGGAACCTTCAATCTCCTTGCTCTATCGATCACCGGAGCGTCCTTATGATCGACAATCAGAAGAACGATTTTGGCATCGTGGATACGATGCTCTTCGATCGCTTTTTCGATTGCTTCGAAGTTGGTGCCGTTACCGCTAGCAAAGACGGATATGTTATGAAAAGACATACTACTTCAGAAGGATGTTGACACCGGGTCTATCGGTGACTTTTCCGATCTCATAGGATTTTCTTCCGGCTTTGGCTAAGATCTTCTTTGCTTCTTCTACGGCATTCTGAGGAAGAGCCAGTACCATACCGATACCCATATTGAAGACATTGAACATTTCTCTGTGAGGTAATTTTCCTTCTTTTTCTAAGAAAGAGAAGATAGGAAGAATCGGCCAGCTTCCTTCATTTACTTCGATACCCTGCCCCTCTTTTAACATACGGGGGATATTCTCATCAAAGCCTCCACCGGTGATATGGGCAACCCCATGTACCGGAAGAGCATGAATCACTTCTAAGACTTCCTTGACATAGATATTAGTAGGAGTAAGAAGAACCTCTCCTAAGGTTCTATTCGGATCTACTTCCGGATAGACTTTATGGATATCTAAAGAAGCATCTTTTAATACTTTTCTAACAAGAGAGAAACCGTTAGAGTGAACACCGCTCGATTCAATGCCTAATAAGACATCCCCGACTTCGCTTCTCGTGTCATCGATCAGTTTTGCTTTTTCGACACAGCCGACCGTGAAACCGGCAAGATCGTATTCGCCGTTATCGTACATGCCGGGCATCTCGGCAGTTTCGCCACCGATCAAAGCGCAATTAGAAATCTTGCAACCATCGGCAATCCCTTTGACGATACTTTCGATCTTTGCCGGTTCTAGATGACCACTAGCGACATAATCGAGGAAGAAAAGAGGTTCTGCACCCTGCGCAAGAACATCATTGACACACATCGCCACACAGTCGATACCGATCGTATCGTGTTTATCCATCGCAAAGGCGATCTTGAGC
Source organism: uncultured Eubacteriales bacterium (assembly GCA_900316035.1). GTDB lineage: Bacteria > Bacillota_I > Bacilli_A > RFN20 > CAG-288 > Enterosoma. The sequence goes on along the minus strand of ONBI01000039.1, from coordinate 9,673 downwards.
TTGGTTCCGACGCCATCGGTACCACTTACCAACACCGGTTCCTTATAGCCTAAGGAAGCAAGATCGAACATGCCTCCGAAAGAACCGATTCCGCTCATCCAACCGGGACGTTTGGTGGAGTTGACGTGTTTTTTGATACGGCGGATAACTTCATAGCCGGATTCGAGGGTGACTCCTGCTTTTGCATAATCAATAGCCATATACTATTTCTCCTTTTTGTGAATAGTAGCTTCTAACGAATAAAGCTCGGTCGGATACTTCCCGGTGAAACAGGCGGTGCAGAGCTGAGAGCGGTGAGCAATTCTGTAGAGTGCTTCTTCGCTTAGGAATCCTAAGGAATCGGCACCGATGATCTCTTTCACTTCTTCGACGCTGTGGGACGCGGAGATCAGTTCTTCTAAAGAGGACATATCAACACCATAGAAACAGGGAGAAAGGAAGCGTGGAGAAGCGATACGGACATGGATCTCTTTTGCTCCCGCACTACGTAAGAGAGCGATGATTCTCTTCGAGGTAGTTCCTCTTACGATCGAATCATCGATCAGAGCAACTCTTTTTCCTCTTACGATCGAGGCAACCGGAGAAAGTTTGAGACGTACCGCTAAATCTCTTAATTCCTGTTTCGGTTCGATGAAGGAACGTCCGACGTATTTGCTTTTGACTAAGCCCATCTCATAAGGGATATGACTCTCTTCGGCAAAACCGATCGCTGCACTTAACGAGGAATCCGGTACTCCGATCACGATATCGCAAGAAGCCGGGCATTCTCTTGCCAGTTCTTTTCCGCTCTCTTTCCGGAAAGCGTGGACATTGATTCCTTCGATATCACTATCCGGTCTAGCGAAGTAGATATATTCCATCGCACACATGTAGTGTCTTTTGTATTTGGAATAATCGTAACTATGGAGCCCGTCTTTATCGATCATCAGTACTTCCCCGGGTTCAATATCCCTGACGAAGGTAGCACCGATTGCGGTGAAAGCGCAGGTTTCACTGGCTACAACGTATCCATCTTTGAGTTTCCCTAACGAGAGAGGACGCAGTCCGTATTTGTCTCTGGCAGCATAGAGTCTATCTTTGGTGAGAATCAAAAAGGCAAAGGAACCTTCTAAAAGATTCAAAGCCTTCAGGATAACATCGATACGTTTTGTATCGGGGTTATCCTTCTTGATGAGGTGAGCAAGAATCTCACTATCGGAAGTCGATTGGAAGATCGAGCCGCTATCTTCTAGATACTGTCTTAACTCTTTGGAGTTGACTAAGTTTCCGTTATGAGCTAAAGCAAAATCGCCTCCATGATGACGGAAGAGGAAAGGTTGGACATTCTCGATTCCTCCGCCACCGGTGGTCGCATAGCGGACATGTCCGATTCCCATGTTCCCTTTAAGAGAATCGACTTTACTGGCATCGAAGACTTCATGGACTAAGCCTTCGCCTTTGATGCGGGAAAGGTGACCGTTTTCATCCACTGTCACCATGCCGCATCCTTCCTGTCCTCGATGCTGTAAGGCAAAAAGTCCAAGGTAAAGAAGAGAAGAACAATCTTCTACGCCGTAGAGTCCGATGACACCGCACTCTTCGTGCAGCCCTTTTAACGACGAAAGCGAATCCATTTTTAGTCCTTTAAGGTCTTTAAACGACGTAAGATTTCTTCGTAAGCTTCAATGACGTTACCTAAATCTCTACGGAAACGGTCCTTATCGAGTTTATCGTTGGTCTTCGAGTCCCAGAAACGGCAGGTATCCGGAGAGATTTCATCGGCAAGAACGATCTCGCCTTTGGAGTTCTTTCCGAATTCGACCTTGAAGTCGACTAACGTAATACCGATTGAAGCAAAGGTCTCTTTGAGGATATCGTTGATCTTCATGGTGAGATCATAGATCTCTTTGAGTTCGTCATAGGTCGCGATCTTCAGAGCGACGGCATGATGTTCGTTGATAAGGGGATCGCCGAGTTTATCGTTCTTGTAGCAGAGTTCATAGACGACGTTATCGATATGGGTGCCTTCCGGGATATCTAAGCGTTTTGCCATCGAGCCGGCGATGATGTTGCGGACAATGACTTCCAGAGGGAAGATCTTGACTTTCTGGCAGAGCATATCGCGGTCGTCAAGGGTCTTGATGTAGTGAGTGGGGATACCTTTCTTCTCGAGTCTCTTGAAGAGAATCGTAGTGATCTCGTTATTGAGAACACCTTTGTTCTGAATCTGAGCTTTCTTGATGCCGTTAAAGGCAGTCGCATCATCCTTATAGTGCATGAGGATGATATCCGGATCCTCGGTCGCATAGACTTCCTTCGCCTTCCCTTCGTAGAGCTTTTCTAACTGTTTCATAGTGCTTTTATTTCCTTTCCTTTTTGTGAATCACTATTTTCTTCATCTCTTCACTTTTTACGGAAGTAATTGACGGCATTGAGGAAGATATCTTCTTCCTTGTTGCCTTGGATATTCTTGAAGCAGTTCTTTTCGTATCTTTCGCTATGTCCCATCTTTCCTAAGATGAGACCATTGGGAGAAGTGATACCTTCGATCGCACAGGTCGAACCATTGGGGTTATCTTCACTTCTTGTCGCTACTTTTCCTTCCTTTGTCGCATATTGGAAAGCGACCTGATGATGGAAGAAGAGAGATTCCGCCATCTCTTTCGAGCAGACGAATTTCCCTTCGCCATGGGAGATAGGAACCTGATAGATCTCTCCGGGTCTGAAGCTAGTCAACCAAGGAGAGAGAGTCGAGACGACTTTGGTCGTAGCGATATGGGAGATATGGCGGTTGATATCGTTATGGAAGAGAGTCGGAGAAGTGGAAGTGAGAGAATCGAATTTTCCATAAGGAAGTAATCCGCATTTGATGAGAGCCTGGAATCCGTTGCAGATACCTAAGATAAGACCTTTTCTTGATAGTAATCCTTCAATGGCTTTACGGATGAGAGGGTTATCTAAAATTGCAGCGATGAATTTTCCGGAACCATCCGGTTCATCGGCAGCGGAGAAGCCACCGGCTAACATCAGGATATCGGCAGTGTCGATACTAGAGGCCATCTCTTTGAGAGATTCGTTGACATCTTCCGAGGTCAAGTTACGGAAGACCATCGTCTTCACCTTGGCTCCGGCTTTCTTGAAGGCTTTAGCGGAGTCATAATCACAGTTGGTACCAGGGAAGACAGGGATGAAGACAAGAGGATGTTCTTTTTTCCGATAGGGGTATGTGATCTTTTCTCCGCTATAAGGTAAAGAGTAATCTTCGGTGATCTTATCGGTGACGATCGGATAGGCTTTCGCATATTCCTTGAAGCAGGCGTTATAGAGCTCTTCGAAACTATAGGTAACGTCGTTGATCTGATAGATATCGTCAGTGGTTTGCCCGATAAGAAGAGCATCCTCTAAGTCCAGTTTCTCTTCACTTTCGATCAGGAAGGAGCCATAGCCTTTGGCTAAGGCTTCGGCTTCGTCCATGTTGACTTTGAAACCGACTCTGTTCCCTAAGGAGCATTTGACTAAGGCTTCGAATAATCCTCCGAATCCTAAGGCATAGCAGGAGAGGACTTTTCCTTCGTCAATCGCCTTATGAAGAGAAGTGAAGTGTTTCTTCTCTTCTTCGACATTGATGGTTTCATTACTAAGTGGATGATGTTTAAGAAGATAGAGATAATCTCCGCTCTTTTTGAAGTCATCGGAGATCACTTTCGAAGCATCCACCATCGTGATACCGAAAGCCATCAGCATCGGAGGAACATGGAGAGAAGCAAAGGATCCCGACATCGAATCTTTTCCACCGATCGAAGGAAGATGGAATTCTTTCTGCATCTTGATCGCTCCAAGTAGGGCCTGGAAAGGTTCTCCGAAATCTTCTTTGCTTTCCATCTTCTTGAAGTATTCCTGATAGGAGTATCGCATATGGGAGTAGTCGCCTCCGGCGGCTACGACTTTGGCGATACTATCAAGGATGGCATACTGTGATCCTAAGAACGGAGAAAGTGAGGTGAGATAAGGGTCATAACCATAGGCCATGATCGAAGCATCGTCGGTATAGTGATCTTCCCCGACCGGTAATTTCTGAACCGAGACCTGCGTCTCACTGAGCTGGTATTTTCCCCCATAGGGAAGTAAGACGGTGCTTCTTCCGATCGTAGAATCGAACATCTCGACTAAACCTTTCTGCGAGCAGACATTCGGAGAAGATAATAACTTCAGGGAATCCTTTTTGAAATCACTTACTTTTCTAGTGAGAAGCTCCTCTTTTTCTTTTGCCTTGATGGTGCATTCGCTATGGTGTTTGGCACCTGCCGAATCGATGAAGGAACGGGCTAGATCACAATAGCATTTCCCGTGGAAATACATCTTCATACGGGGTTCTTCGGTAACTTCCGCGACATGGCTCACTTCGATATTCTCTTCGTGGCAGTACTTGGAGAATTCGGCTTCATCCTTCGAATCGACCACAATGGCCATACGTTCCTGAGATTCGGAGATAGCAAGTTCGGTCGCATTGAGACCTAAGTATTTGACCGGAACTTTATCGAGGTTGATAGCTAAGCCAGGAGCCAATTCGCCGATTGCGACCGAGACACCACCGGCTCCGAAATCGTTGGATTTCTTGATGAGACGGACGGCTTCTTTCCTGCGGAAGAGATGCTGCAGTTTTCTTTCTTCCGGAGCGTTACCTTTCTGAACTTCACTCGCGCAGGTTTCCAGCGAATGGGTGTTATGGTTTTTCGAGGATCCGGTAGCTCCACCGATACCGTCTCTTCCGGTTCTTCCACCCAGTAATAGAACAATATCTCCAGGAAGAGGAGCTTCTCTTCTTACTTCATCGGCTTTGACCGCGCCGACTACCGCACCGACTTCTAAGCGTTTTGCGACATATCCTTCGTGATAGACTTCGCGGACATAGGTCGTAGCTAAACCGATCTGGTTACCGTAACTTGAATAACCCTGAGCGGCTTTTAAGGAGATGACCTTCTGCGGAAGTTTTCCTTCTAACGTATCTTCATAGGGAGCGAAGATGTTACCGGCTCCGGTAACACGCATCGCCTGATAGACATAGCTTCTTCCCGAAAGCGGGTCACGGATCGCTCCGCCTAAGCAGGTAGAAGCTCCGCCGAAAGGTTCAATCTCGGTCGGGTGGTTATGGGTTTCGTTTTTGAACATCAATAACCAAGGTTCGCTTTTGCCATCGACATGGGCGTTGATATAGATCGAGCAGGCGTTGTTCTCCTCACTGACTTCTAAATCATCAAGATATCCTTCTTTGTGGAGAACTTTCGCACCGATGGTCGCCATATCCATCAGGCAGATATCTTTTTTTCCGGTTTCTCCGATTTCATCTCTCATGGAGAGATAAAGGGTATAGGCTTCCTGAATCTCTTTAGAGAGATAGGAATCTTCGATCGTGATATTGCTTAAGGCAGTATGGAAAGTGGTGTGTCTACAGTGATCGCTCCAATAGGTATCTAGGATTCTCAGTTCGGTTTCAAAAGGATCTCTTCCTTCTTTTTTAAAGTAGTCGATAACACACTGGAGATCATCTCTATTCATCGCCAATCCTTTTTCCGCGATGAACTTATCCCGTTCTTCTCCTTTCAGAGAAGTAAAACCTTTGAGAACCGGAACTTCCTTGATTGTAGCATCGTGTTCTTCTTTTAAGACGGAGAGATCTTTCTTTCTACATTCGACCGCATTGACAAGATAATGTTCGATCTTGGCTTTTTCTTCCGCGGTGAGTTTATCCGCAAAGACAATCAGTCGAGCCGAACGTACTCTCGCCTTGCTTTCCGGTTGGATCAGACGGAGACAGGCGCTGGCGCTTTCTCCTCTCTGATCGAATTGACCGGGGAGATATTCAATCGCAAGATAGTCTTTTCCCTGAAGGGAGAACTCTTCGTAGACATTGTCGGTGACAATCTCTCCGAAGACCTGATAAAGGGATTTCCGGAATAGATCTTCTTCGATTCCGAAGATATCGTAGACATTGAGAAGACGTAAGGAGGAGAGTTTCAGAGAGAGGTTTTCGTTGAGTTCTTTTAAAAGAGAATTGGCTTCGACTCTATAGGCGTCTTTCTTTTCGACATAGATTCTTTTGTTCATTCTTTTTAATCCTCGATAGCAAGCTTTTTGACGTATTCCTGATACTGCTCATAAGTGAGATCGGTATAGGTGATATGACCGAGTTTCCGTAATTCTCTTACCTGATTCTTCTGATACATATGGACATGGGCGTTAGGGATCTTTATTAACTTATCGAAGTTCTTTAGGTCTCTTCCTAAGATGTTTTTCATGATGGTAGGACCTAGTAACTTCGGTTCTTCTAAGTCTTCACCGATCAGGAATTTATCTAATTCTCTAAACTGATTGATAGAACATCCTTCAATCGTATAGTGACCGGAGTTATGAGGTCTAGGAGCCATCTCATTGAAATAGAAGTCATTTCCTTTGATAAAGAATTCGATTGCCAGTATTCCGTAATATCCACAACTCTCCATAAAGGAGATACCGGCTTTCTGGATTCTTTCTTCTATGGATTTCTCCATGGTCCAAGGGACAATCGATAAATCCAGGATTCCGCCTTTATGGATGTTTCTACCGATAGGGAAAGTGATGGTCTTTTTATGGTCTCTAATTAGAATCAGAGAACATTCATAATCGAAAGGACAAACCTGTTCGATGATTCCGGGGATATGTTTTTCAAAGTAAGGAAGAACTTTCTCTATATCCTCTTTGGATTTCAGTTTCACCTGTCCGTGTCCGTCATAACCTTCTGTTCTGGTTTTATAGAGAACAGGATAAGGGAGTTTCTCTAAGATCCTATTTAAGGTCTCTAAGTCCGGACAATCGTAGTAGGCAACGGTTTTTAAGCCATGTTTATTGGCGTTATCTTTTTCTCTTAAGCGATCCTGAGAATCGAGAAGAGGTTGAATCCCTTGAGGGATAGTAAACTGATTATGTAGTTTCTCTAAAGTGACTCCCGGAACATTTTCGAATTCATAGGAGAGAACCTTCGAAGACTTTCCTAACTCGATGAGCTTTTCTAAGTCGTCGTATTTTCCGACTATGGTTTTATCGGCAACATAGGAGCAGGAGCAATCGGGTGCCGGATCTAAGACGATCGAAGTAAGGTTCATTTTCTTCGCCTCTTCGATCATCATCCTTCCTAACTGTCCTCCGCCGATGATTCCGATATCAAAGCTCACAGGAGAGAACCTCACTGGTCTGCTTGTTACGGAAGTCTTCGAATTTCTTTGCTAATGCTTCATCCTCTAAAGCAAGGATAGAGATCGCATATAAAGCAGCGTTCTTCGCTCCGTTGATCGCCATCGTACCGACCGGGATTCCGGAAGGCATCTGGACAATAGAGAGAAGAGAATCGACCCCGTTGAGAGTAGAGGTTTTAATGGGTACAGCTACTACCGGTAAAGTGGTGATAGCGGCAGTCATACCGGGAAGATGCGCAGCACCACCGGCTGCGGCGATGATGACTTTGATACCTCTTTCCTTTGCGGTTTTCGCATAGGTATAGAGCAGATCCGGGGTCCGATGAGCAGACACGACTTTCTTTTCGTAGTCGACTCCGAAAGCTTCTAATACCTCTACGGTATCTTTCAATACTGCATAGTCGCTTTTGCTTCCCATAATGAGTCCGATTCTCGGCATTTTCCTTTTTCTCCTTTCCTGTTTCAACGGAAAAGAGGCAGACTTTGAGAGTCTGCCTCCTGAAAACATGCTACGGTTTCTTGTCTTCTCTTCTCGAAGCGCCAATTCCTGTGGAACATAGGTCCACCTCCCTTTGGTGCTTAACAGGGAAAAAGAATATCACAGGAAAAATAGAAAAAAGGGTGTAAAAGAGGAATGTAAATCGCCCGTGACTTCTCATAGTCTCTGAATTTACGGTTCAGAGGTAGAAACTCGCTTTCCCTATCAAAGCTATTATACAAGAAGCAGCTACAGCATTCCGACAGAGCTATTCTAACGGGCCGTTCCTCCTTTTCCTAGATTCCTCTTTGTGAAATCGGTTACATCGCGTAATGTTGAAAAGCGGAACAGAAAGGGAAAACGGTGCTATTCCCCCTGAATTTTCTCGCTTTTCTTCATATCTTTCTCTAAGGCGAGTTCAAACCTTTCCAGCTTATCTTCGATCTGGTGGATATAGTGCGTTGTGATATCGGCGATGGCACTTTCGATGTTGAGATTCGCTTTCTGAATCGCCTGGTTGCTCTTGCTGATCTCCTCGAGCTTGTTCTTCAATGTGAGAAGCGGCTTATCGAGATAGGTGTTCTTGATCTTGCTGAAATCGTCCTCGATCTCCTGCCGGGAACGGAACTCCTTCTCTTCCTTGCTCTTCTCCTGGATGAGATAGGCATAACGCATCGTCAAGGAGACGATCATATTTAAGAACGTCATCAGGTAATTCGGACGGACGACATACATATCGGGATAGGTGTCCACCTTGAAGATGGGGATATCGTTGGGGTCATCCATCTCTAGCTCGGAGACCAGCACCGCATACTTGCAGTTCTTCTTCTTCCGGTTGAGATCGAGCTGTTTATAGTAATCCGCATTCTTCTTCTTATTGGTGGAATTAGGATCTTCGGACTTCATATCCATGCAGACACTGGAAAGCGGAAGAGCATCGTCATGCTTTTCGTCGGAGTAGACCTTGAAGAGGAAATCCGCCTTGCTTCCTTTGTTTTCCCCTTCTTCCCGGACGACGAGGTTATCTTTCTCCCAGGTGCAGTTCTTTAACCCGTTCTGCATATAGGAGCGGACCTCGTTGCTGCACCAGAGCTCGAGGTTCTCCCCCTGGACCTTGACGGAGCGGAGGCTACGCTCCCTCTTAAGATCATTGATCTCGTTCTCTTTCAGGACCAGAGCAGCATTGAACTCCTCTTTGGCCTTAGCTAACGCTTCCGCGGATTCTTTCTCCTGCAGCAGCTTATTCTTCTCGATGGTGTTCTTCAGCTCCTGGATCTGGCTCTCATACAGGTTCTTATCCTCTAATCCCCTGTTTGCTAGCCTTTGCTCCAAGGTGCTAGAAAGAGCGTCGTATTTGCTCTTCAGCTCCTGGTAGCTCTTTTCGTTTTCCTCCTTCTGACGGGCGAGAGCGATTTCTTTTTCCTTCTCGGCCTCTTTCTTCTGCGAAGCGAGTTCGGCTTCTTTGCTCTCGTTCTGATGCTTCAGTTCCTGGATCTTGCTCTCATAGGCAAAAGAGACCTCCTGCTCTTTCTTGGCAAGCGAGGACTCTTTTTCCTGAGAGGCGAGAGCAAGCTTTTCTTTCAGCTTCTGGATCTCCTCGGCATAGGAATCCTTCAGTTCCGCCTCTTTTTCGAGAAGGGCTTTCTCGTTCTCCTGCTTCAAGGAGGAGAGGTTACTTTCGTAGCGGTAAGTTGTCTCCTGACCTTTCTTTTCTAGGTCGCGGATCTTCGTCTCATAGGCAAGAGAAAGCTCCTGCCGCAGTTGGACTAGCTCTTTCTCCTCGGTGCTCTTGAAGAGGAGAGCCTGTTCCTCTAACTTCTTTTTATAGACTTCATCGGTCTTAGCGGCAATCGCTTTCTCCAGAGCGGAAGTATCGACGGAGGATAGTTCGTAAGCGGAAATTGGGGGTCTTCGGGCCCCCTTTTCTGATGGTATCCTCTTTGCAAAAGGAGGATGAGAAGGATGACATATCCGCTCACAGAGAAGC
>ONBI01000006.1 GCA_900316035.1 uncultured Eubacteriales bacterium | reverse complement strand
ACACATCATCTTCCATAGGAAGAGAGTTTTCGTCTGTCAATTCGATATAATGAAAATGATTCAGAAAAGTATTGACTTCATTTAGAAAGTCAAAAAAATACAAAGAATATAAAAATCCTCTCCCTTGCGGGAGAGGGCTGTTTTTACTTACGGCCGTCTTTGAGATTGTTGTTAAGATCCGTTGCTTCGTTGACGGCTAAGTCTCTGGCACGGCGGAAGAAATCGAACTTTTCTTTCTCCGGTTCTTCCGGAAGAGCTCTCATCTTAGCAATTGTTTCCGCCGAGATCTTCTTCTGATCTTCGGTCGTCTTCGGACGATTGACAGGATCCGGCTGATTAACCGTAATCTGTGGAAAAACGATCTGAATATCGTATTGTCTCGCTAAGAGCAGGAGTTCACGGTTTAGGTCACGGGTGACCTGGAAGCGATCTGCTTCTTTGCAGTGGCAGAGAACCATATAGGAGATATCGTTCTCGCCGACTTCGCTGATACCTTTATAGGTAAGCGTATCGGTGATAGCCGGAATCTTCTTCTGAATCTCCGGTAAAGCTTTGATAAGAATACCTTCGACACGGATCGGATCTTCGTTATAACCGGCAGAGAGGTTGGCCGTAACAATCGAATCCATACGGGAGAGATTCACGACAGTAGTAATGGAAGAGTTATTGATGGATTTGATGTTTCCACCGGCATCCTGAAGCTTCGTCGACTTAAGTCCGATATCGCTGATGGTACCACGGAAGCCATCGATGATGACCATATCCCCGACGGCGAAGTAATCATCGAAGACGATGAAGAGACCGGCAATGACATCCTGAATGAGAGTCTGACAGCCTAAGCCGACGATGAGGGTGACGATTCCGACACCGGCAAGAATAGACTGTAAGTCAACACCCCAGAAGCCACAGATGATAGCGATAGCAAGGATGATGAAGACATATTTGGCTAAGGAACGGATAAGAGCACCGACGGTTTCTCCTCGTCTCCCTCTTCCGAATAAACGGGTAAGGAAGTTGACGATCATCTGTAAGAAGATACAGATAGCGATGATGACAATGGTTGCAAAGATCGATTCGGAAGCGTTGATAACGTTATTACCGAAAGCAATCCAGCCGTTCGCGACACCTTTGCCGTAGATCTTATCGGCGGCTTCGTCTGCACCGAAAGCTCTTAAATCATTCATGTAGATGAGGAGGAAGATCGCTAAGGCAAAGAAGAGCATCGAGAAGCAGAAGCTTACTTTCTGTCCGATGGTCTTTCTTCTCCACCAACCTTTCTTCTTTTCTTTCGGCTGAGGTTTATCGGAAGAATTCGGCTGCGGTTGAGGATTGGTTTGTTTTGCTACGTCTTTCTGTTCCTCGGCCGAGATGTCTTTTTCAAGTTCCGCTTCCGGTTTCACATGGAAATCGGTCTCTTTCGACTGACTCTGATTCGTCATGTTCGATGGTTTTTTCATATGTCGGTTCTCCTTATATTCTCATTCATCCAGCAAAGCTTTGGTGAAGTATTCTTCTTCCCAGAGGGGACCCTGATAATCGGCAGACGTAAAGTAGACTTTCACATATCCGTTCCTTTCTTCTTTCGATGGTACTAAAGAGAAGGAATAGGTTCCTTCTTTAGAAACATCGTAGGAGAGAAGAGTCGTTTCATCGAGCGTTACTACTAAAGTGATCGGATAAGGTTCGCTATTCGCTATCGTGAAGTGGAACGATAGTTCATCGGTTTCCTCATCCAAAACCAATTCGTTATCGGCAATCGTGGGAGGATTCGTAACATAGTTAGAAGTCAAGAAAGACACGCCACCTAAGCCAACCGAAAGAATAGCGATAGCGGTGGTGATACCACCGGCGATTCTTTTGCTTTTGGCATAAGCAGTAGTGGTCTCTTCTGAATAAACAGAAGGAGCTTTCAATTCATCACTGGTCGCTAAATTGTTCGGGGAATTATCGAATCCCGTAGCCAGATTATCGGTGGCCAGATCATTGAATTCACTATCTGCCATATACTGAGGAATCTCTTCTATTCAAAGAAGCGTTTCTATTCTAACATCCGAAAAACAAAAGGAAAGACAACGCAGGATATCTTATTGGGAAAAGGGACAAAAAGAAGAAAGTGTTCCTTCTACTTCTGCTTAGCGAAGAGAGAAGCGTACTTCTCTTTTTCGAGTTCTCTCTTGAGATAGATACCCGTATAGGATTCCTTGCAGTTGACGATATCATCCGGGCTTCCTTCAAAGACGAGGTTACCACCCCTATCGCCACCTTCGGGACCTAAATCGGCAAGGTAATCCGCGGACTTGATGACATCGAGATTGTGCTCGATGACTACCACCGTATTGCCCGCATCGACAAGACGATTGAGAACCGCCACGAGCTTTTCGATATCGTAAGGATGAAGACCGGTTGTCGGTTCATCGAGAATATAAAGGGTATGGCCGTCCGAAGACTTTTCCAGTTCATAAGCGAGCTTGATACGCTGTGCTTCACCGCCGGAGATAGTCGTCGAAGGCTGACCTAACTTCATATATCCTAAACCGACATCGACCAAAGTCTGAAGCTTGTTCTTGATCTGCGGAATCGCAGAGAAGAAAGTCAAAGCTTCCTCAGCTCTCATATCGAGAACTTCGGCGATATTCTTTCCTTTATAGAGAACCGAAAGAACATCATCGGAATAACGTTTTCCGTGACAGACATCACAGGTCACGTAAACATCCGGAAGGAAGTTCATCGTGATCTTCTTAACACCTGCGCCTTGACAGGCTTCGCATCTTCCACCCTTCATATTGAAGGAGAACATCGACTTATCCATGCCTTTGACTTTGGCTTCCTTGGTCGAAGCAAAGACTTCGCGGATATCGTCGAAAACCTTGATATAGGTAGCTGGGTTGCTTCGTGGAGTTCTTCCAATCGGCTCCTGCGAAACATTGATGACTTTGGAAATATACTTCAGATTCTCAATGCTATCGCACTGCCCTTTCTCGGTCTTGAAACCGAGTTCCGAACGGGCGGTCTTGAATAAGCAGTCATCGACCAAAGAGGACTTGCCGCTACCGGAGACACCCGTAACAACGGTAAAACAGGAAAGCGGAATCCGGACATCGATATGTTTTAAGTTATGGCAGTGTGCTCCTTTGATAGTGAGCATCTTGGTATAGGTTCTTCTTGCCGGCGGAAGCGGAATCATCCTTCTTCCGGAAAGGTAGTCTCCGGTCAAAGAGTTTTTATCCTTCTTCAGGTCTTCCGGTTTTCCGGCGAATATCACCTGTCCACCATGATCGCCGGCACCAGGGCCGATATCCACGACATAGTCGGCGGCAAGAATCGTATCCTCATCGTGTTCCACAACGATCAGGGAGTTTCCTAAATCCCGCATCTCTTTCAGAGTCTTGATGAGTTTATCGTTATCTCTCTGATGAAGACCGATCGAAGGTTCATCAAGAACATAAAGAACACCGGTCAGTTTCGAACCGATCTGAGTCGCTAAGCGGATACGCTGCGATTCCCCACCGGAAAGAGTCGAAGCTTCTCTCGAGAGAGTGAGGTAATCGAGTCCGACATCGATAAGGAACTTCAGGCGGTTACGGATCTCGTTGATGATCATATCCGCAATCGTATGCTGAGTTTCGGTTAAGTCGAGGCTTCCTAAGAACTCATAGATTTTCCCTAACGACATCGAGCAGAGCTGGTGGATATTAAGACCACCGACCTGAACCGAAAGAACCATCTCATTGAGTCTTGCTCCATGGCAAGTCGGGCATTCATGTTCCGACATGAAGGAGCCGTAGTACTCCTTCATCCACTGGGAAGTGGTCGTCATATAAAGACGGTCGATACGGGCTTTTAAGCCTTCGGTGACATACTTGTTGATCTTAGAACCAGAACGGGTCTCTAAAACATAGTGGACCGGTTCCGGGGGACCATAGATGATGATATCTTTCTGTCTCTGGGAGAGTTTGTTGAAAGGAGTCTTCGTGGAGATCTTGTATTTCTCTAAAACCGCATAGAAATCGTTCCATTCGATGGTATCGTGGTTCTTCTTCGGAAGGCAAGCGATAGCACCATCGTCGATGGATTTCTCGGGATTGGCAATCATCAGTTCTGGGTCGGCTTCGATCCTGACTCCTAAGCCGTTGCAGTCCGGACAGCATCCTAATGGGTTATTGAAAGAGAAAAGACGAGGTTCAAGAGGAGGAACCGAGAAACCGCAGATCGGGCAGGACTGATGTTCGCTATAAAGGGTCTCTTTACCATCGATATCGATCGAGACATAGCCTTTGGCATAATCCAAAGCGGTACGGAGAGAATCGAAAAGACGGGATTCATTCTCGGGATTGAGAATAAGACGGTCGATAGCAAAGGAGATCGTGTGTTTCAGGTTCTTATCGAGAACCGGAGCCGTCTCATAACGGGTCAAGGGTTTATCGTCGATCTTAGCTCTCGTGAAACCGGCGGAGAAAAACTTCTGCAGAGTATCCGCATGAGTTCCTTTTTCGTTCATGACAACCGGAGCAAAGACGGTGACTTTACTGCCGACTGGATTCTTCTTTACGGCATTAGCAATCTGCTGAAGAGAAGAAGCCTGAATCGGGATATGGTGATGTGGACAATAGGCGACTCCGATACGGGCATAGAGAAGACGGAGATAATCGTAGATTTCGGTGACGGTTCCGACGGTCGATCTCGGGTTATGGGAAGTCGTCTTCTGATCGATAGAGATAGCAGGGGAAAGACCATCGATGCTATCGACATCCGGCTTTGAGAAGTCTCCTAAGAACATACGGGCATAGGAAGAGAGAGATTCGACGTATCTTCTCTGTCCTTCGGCAAAAATCGTATCGAAAGCAAGGGTTGATTTTCCTGACCCCGATACACCGCTGAAAACAACTAAGGCGTTCTTAGGGATCGTGACGTTTACGTTCTTGAGGTTATTCTCCCTAGCGCCTTTGACGACGATATAATCTCTGGTATTTTCTTCGGCCATAGCACACTCCAAAAAGTTACCTCTTAATTATAAAGAAGTTTCTTGTTTTCGGGGTAAAGAAACGTTTGCAGAAAACGGATTATTCCTGTTTCAGAGAGAAGTGCTGAAGATACTCTAAGAAATCCTCTTCCGGAAGAGCCGAAGAGAAATAGTATCCTTGAATCAGATTGGCACCACAGGAAGAAACAAAATCGAGCTGCTCTTTATTCTCTACGCCTTCCTGAATGACGTTGAAACCCATTTTCCTCAGCATCGAAATCAAGGAAGAAAGAAGCTCTTTGGTGTTCTTATCTTTCATGGCGTTCCAAAGGAGTCCTTTATCAATCTTGATATTGCGGAAATCGTTGGTGAAGAGTCTTTCCATATTGGAATACTCTGTTCCGAAATCATCGAGAGAAAGAGAGAATCCGGCATCTTTCAAAGCTTTCTTTCTCTCTTCAAAAACAGGGAAGTTACTATCGGCTGTCTCTAAAAATTCCAGGTTGATCCGGTTCACCGGAACATGATGCTTCTGAAGGATAGCTAGATACTGCTCACTGAGATGCGGAGAGAGCATCTCATAAAGAGAAAGATTCACTTCGAGATAGGAAATTCCTTCTTTCTGCGGTTTTCCGGATTCTAAGAAAGTACAGACTTTGTCTAAGACCGCCTGATCCAAGGCGGAGATGAGATTGTTGTGTTCGGCAAGATGGACGACTTTGTCCGGTCTCAGATAACCGAGTTCTTCGTCTTTGAGACGGAGCAGGGCTTCGGCGGCTACAACCCTCTTCTCTTCGACCGAATAGATCGGTTGATAATAGACTTCGATTTCTTTTCTCTCTATTTTTCTTCTTACCGCGGAAAGAATCTTCAGATCTTTCTTCAGATCCTCAACCCCTTCTCGCGGAAGAAGATTGAGGGATTTTCTCACTGGTAATGTTCTTTCGTTTCGGAATAAAGCCATCACTTCACTTAAGGAAGTAGCATCCTCCGGAACTTTAAGATCCATCACCATCGCTTCCATCCGGAAAGGTACACCTAGTACCTGATCGGGATGATCCACCGTATTCTGTATTCCTTCGTAGATGGTTTTCCGATTCTTTTCAAAGCCACCTAAGATCAAGAAGACAAACCGGTCATCTTCGACTTGGTAAGTGAAGATATCTTCACACTTATGGAGGAAGAAAAGTCTTTCTCCCATTTTTCTGGCTAAGGCGGTGCTCTTATTCAATCCTAATATCGAATAAGCGACCGAGAGGTTAGCAATACGGGCAGAGATGATTTCACATGGGATATGTAACGCTAAGAACTGAGACAGTTTTCCTTTGAAGGCAGTAGAAGAAAGAACGCCACTTGTCGGAGAAGAAAGTGAACCATCGGCTTCGGATAGGATTTCGAGAATCAAAAGAGCGGAGATAGCTCCTAATAGTTCAATACGGAGTTCCGTGAGATAGAACTGAAGAATAAAGGAAGTGATATAAACCGCTAACGCCGCAAAGTAAGCAATCTTATCTCTTCTCCGTAAGAGAGAAGAACGGTGGATGAAATCCATAATCGAAAGCAGAAGATAAATAATACCGACCAAGAAGAGAGGATAGATCATCATCTGTACGAGTTCGACATCCTCGGTGATATCAAAGAGGAACGGATGGAAACCGTTGATAATGAGAAGAACAATCGGAATTAGATTCGGAAGATAAATCACGAAGCGATACTTGCGCGGATACTTATAAAGAGTTCCGTCCATTAGGAGAGTGTAGTGGAAGAACAGCGGTGGTAAGAAGATATGGACTCCGTAATAGACCGACATCAAGGTCATACGTAATTCATAGTGCCTTAAATGAAGCGAATGTAAAACAATCTGGAAGGTGAAAGAGAAAACGGCAGAGATAAGAACATCCAGAATCAAAAGCAGGAAAGTTCTACGTTGTTCATAGCGAGGAAGTCTCTTTCCCATCAAGAGATAGAGAAGAGAACAGAAAGCGATGAAGATGGTGGAAGCTTCCATTCCGAAGAAAGAATCTCTCATGCTTTTCTTCCTCCTTTTGCTAAGAAAGGAAGTATCTCTTTCTCCGGTAAAGGATGGCTGAAGTAATAACCCTGAAGATAATCGACCGCATAGGTGAGAGCAAACTCCTCCTCTTCTTTGGTCTCTACACCGGATTGATAGATGGTCTTACCGTTATTCTTCAAGGCTTTCAGAATGTTCTTCAGTAACAGTCTTCTATTATCGTCTTCCATCGCTTCCCAAAGGATCTTCCGATCGATCTTGACGCCTTCGATTGAAGAAGAAAGAAGCTGAATGAGGTTCGTGGAATCATCACCGAAGTTATCGTAGACGATAGGGAATCCATCGTCCTGTAAAGCTTTCAGCATGCTCTTCAAAGCCGTATCGGAAAAAGAAGTTTCCCGTTCATTGACTTCGAGAGCAAAGAGAGAAGGCTCTAAAGAATACGTTGAAAGGATTGCTTGATAGATTTCCGGAAGAGCTTCGTTATATAGCTCAATTTCACTGATTTTGACAAAAATGTGTTTGATTCCGTACTGCTCTAAGTGATTCTTCGCATAGAAGGAAGCTGCAATCTCCAGATGTCGCTCTCCTAAGGAAGGGAGAGACCCATTCTGTTTCGCTATCGGGAAGATCTCCGCAGGTGATATTTTTCCTAAGATAGGATCTTCTAAACGGAGGAAGGTCTCTAAAGCAACCGGAGTAGAAGAATCTTTCGGATAGATAGGTTGATAATCGAGGGTGAAACGATTGTTATCCAAAGCATTCTGAATAGCTTCTCCGATCAGAACGGAACGTTTCCGATGGTAGAAGTTCTCTTCCGGATTATCTTCTTTTTTCTCTTCTCCTAAGGAGGTTTCCTGCGGATTGAGAAGATAACGGAACAGTTCATCTTCATTCGCTAAAGGATCCGGATAGGAAAGAAGAGTGAAGGATAGTTTCACGGATATTGTCAAAGAAGCATTCAGAAGATAATCTTTCTCTACCTGTTGTCTAAGTCTTGTAACGTCTTCGTTACACTCTTCTTTGCTTTTCCGTAAGCAGAGATAATATCTTTCTTCGTTCCAGACATACACGGAAGAAGGACGATAAAGCTTCTTGATCTCTTTGAGAATTGCTAATGCCATATCTCTCTTTTCTTCTGGGGAGAATAAAGAGAAAGTTCCATCAGTACTTAATAAACGGATATCAATCAGAGTGAAGGGCTGTTTCATATTCACTCTTCCTCGGATTTCGTTCATCAAGGCTTCTTCGTTATAGGAATCCGAGGAGAAATCAATCTCTCCGTCGTTACTCTCCAACGAGAAATAAAGAATCAAGAGAGATAAAGCTTCTCCGAAAAGTTCGGCTTTGATATTAGCAAAGAGTTGTACCGCAATACCAATCAAAGGTAAGGAATAAGCAAGAACCAGGAAACGATAGGAATTCAAAGGTAACGCTTTTCGATGAAGATACGTAAAGAAATAAGTAGCTAAATAATAAAGAGCAGTCACCAGAACCAAGGAGATCCATCCATCCAATCTCTGATAGCTGTGATCCTGATACCGGTAAAGAATCGGATAAAAGAAATTGATCGTAACCGCAATCTCAAGGAAGAAGAGAGGTAAGGAAGTTACAACATAGAGAATTTTGTTCTGGTGATAGTGGATAGAGAAGATGTGGAACATATAAAGTAATAGGAGATACGGAAGAAAATCATGGATGTAAGTATAGATGTTTTCTAAAACATCTCTTACCGCATCACGGATACCTTCCGGATAGATTTCATAATAAGAAAGAGTTGCGGAAACTGCCGAGCAAAGAATGATATTCAGAACTAAAGCGAGATAAGGGAGCAAGTGAATCGAACGAAGATGAAAGTTTTTGAGTCCAAGGAAAAAGCAGAGTAAAGAGAGAGCCCCAGCCGATAGCTTCAATCCGAAATTGATATTGAATATCATCGGTCTAATCCGTTTTCCACTTCCGAAAAAGTCATCTCATCCCGTTAGAAAAGTTGAAGAAAGGGGGTGTTTTATAGTTCGGCCCTTCCCATTATAGAAAGAGGACAGAATCAAGTAAATTGAACAGGCAAAAATGAGAGAGTTAATGTGCTTCTTCCGAACCGGTATTCTTCTCCCGATAAGCCCGTGGAGAAAGACCGACAGCCTTACGGAAGACCGCATTGAAATAGCTTTGGGAAGAAAAACCTAAGTAGGTGCTGATCTGCGAAAGAGGATGCGTAGTTACAACAAGAAGTTTCTTTGCTTCCGCAATCTTCTGTTCCATAACGAAGTCTTTCACGGTCTTTCCGCTCTCCTCTCTGAACTTGGTGCAGAGCCGACTGCGGGAAAGAAAAACGGCTGCCGCTATTTCATCTATCGAGCAATCTTCGGAGATATGTTTCTGAACATAGGTATAGACTTGCTGAACCAAAGGAGAGGAAGAGACTGTCTTTAACGATGCTACCCTTTCGGTATAGTCGGAGATCATCCGGAAAATCAGCGAGTTTATCTCGTATATTTCATGAACCAGCTCCGAGCGCTGAATATAAAGATCCGATAGTGTGAATGCGTCTTCGCTATCAAGTCCTCCCTCGATAGCCGCTCTAGAGACTAAGGTTGCAATGACAATAAAGAGATTCTTTCTTTCTCTTAGAGCGTTATCGGAAAGTAACCCTGGTCGAATAGCCGGCATCGATTGAAGAAAATGGTCTAATCCTTCTTTATCTCCATGAGAAACATAGAAGAGGAGCTTCTTTTCGATATTGAGGGTGTTGTGGCCGTAGTTTTCTTGCTGATCTTCTCCGGTCTTCGGACTTTCGTTCACTTCTTCTTTTTCCTTCGGAAGAGAAGGAAGAAGAAATTCGGTCAGACTCTTTCTTTCCCCGTTGAGAACAAGATTCAAAGCAAGAGCTACCTGAAGCAACGATTCCATCGGGAAAGGCATCAGTTGATCTAGAGCACTACAGAAGGAGATAGTATCTTCTTCATCTAAACCTAAACGGAAAGCGATGTCTCTCTGTTCCTGTTTGTTCTGTTTCCTAAAACGGGAAGGACCTAAAACAATCGTTTTCTCTTTGGATTTCACATAAACGTAATAATAGAAATCTTCGGTATAGAAATAACCGACCTTATCCTTTAAGGAGAAGACTTTCTCTTCTTCTCCTGTAACAGGATCTACAGGGAAAGAAAGCATAGAAGAGTAATGAATCTTCTCTTTTCCTTGATAAATACGGACAGGAATCCCTGCTAACGAAGCCATCGTATCCGTAAGATAAAACAAGTCTTGGTTTTCCATAAATGAGACACTTTTAATAATAATAAGACAATTTTAATAGATTTGAAAGCGCTATCTCATTAAACTATAGGCAAAACAGGAGGATGAGAGTATGTCCTACGAAGAGAAAGTCAAAGAGCTGACACCGGAAGAAAAAGCAAAACTCCTTTCCGGTGCGAAGAATATGGAGACGTATGCGATTCCCCGTTTAGGGATTCCTTCCTTAAAACTCTCGGATGGACCGATCGGTGTAAGAAAAGAAGACCCGAATGCCGGAGCAGTCTCCGGGGTCGATCACACTCTCCCTTCTACCTGTTTTCCGGTCGGAGCAAACCTCGGTAATACCTGGTCTCCTGCCCTGCTCAACGAGATGGGAAAGGCTTTAGGAAAAGAAGCCAAATACTACGATGTCGATATCCTTTTAGGACCTGCCATCAACATCAAGAGAAATCCTCTCAACGGACGTAACTTCGAATATTATTCGGAAGATCCTATCCTGACGGGAAAACTCGCTATCTCCTATATCGAGGGCTTACAGGGAGAAGGGGTCGGAGCCTGCGTGAAGCACTACGCTTTAAACAATAACGAATCTTTCCGT
Organism: uncultured Eubacteriales bacterium; assembly: GCA_900316035.1. GTDB lineage: Bacteria > Bacillota_I > Bacilli_A > RFN20 > CAG-288 > Enterosoma. Next base: position 33,941 of record ONBI01000006.1, on the reverse strand, counting down.
TTCTCTTCCGACTCTCTCTGTGAAGAAAGAGTCATGAGAGAAATCTATCTCCTCCCTTTCCAGATGGCGATCCGACATGCGCATCCGGGATCCTTGATGACAGGTTATAACCAGGTCAACTCTGCTTTCTGCTGTCAGAACGATTATCTGCTTCAGGAGGTTCTCCGCAAAGAGTGGGGATTCGATGGATTAGTAATGTCGGATTGGGGAGGAACTGAGGACCGTGTGGAAGCTTTAAAAGAAGGCATGGATCTTGAGATGCCCGGCTGCATAGAAGAGAATCCAGAGAAAGTCGAAGAAGCCATAAAAAAGGATTCTCTTCTTGCCCAAAGAGAAGAAGAGAGCGACCGCAGAATCTTACGTGCTTTGGATAAAGCAAGCAAGGTGGATAAGAGCGTAAAAGATAAGAGCATCTTCGAAGAGGATGATAAGCTTGCTTATCGGATTTCCCTTGAATCTATGGTCTTATTGAAGAATGAGAACAACACACTTCCTTTATTCAAAGAAGAGAAGGTTCTCATCCTCGGTTCTCCGTTCAAAGAAGAACATTATCAAGGTGGTGGTTCTTCGATGATCCACTCCTATAAAAAAGAAACCTTAGAGGAAGTCTTCCAGAAGAGAGGTATCTCTTATACCTATGAAGAAGGCTATCAGGAAAGAGAAAAGGAACCGAATCCAAAGTTAGAAAAGAAAGCTTTGGAAGCTGCTACAAAAGCCGATACGATTCTTCTTTTCTTAGGCGAAAGAGGAACCGACGATAGCGAAGGTTATGACCGTAAATCGATCAAGCTTCCAAAGAATCAGATTTCCTTATTAGAAAAAATACCTTCTGGAAAAAGAATCATCGTCCTCCTTTATGGTGGAGGAGTGATGGAGATTCCTTGCTTAGAGAAGATCAATGCTCTTCTCTATTGTGGATTACCGGGACAGGAAGGCGGAAATGCCTTAGTGTCCTTGCTTCTGGGAGAAGAGAATCCGAGCGGCAAACTAGCTGAAAGCTTCTATCAATCCTACGAAGAAGTTCCTTATGGAAAAGAGTTCAAACCACAGCTCACTTATCTCTATAAAGAAGGATTATTCGTCGGTTATAGAGAAGCGAAAGAAGGATCAAAGAAGTTTGCTTTCCCCTTCGGATATGGTCTCAGCTATACAACCTTCTCCTATTCTGACTTAGAAGTAAAGCAGGAAGAAGATAGTGTTCTTGTTTCTTATACCGTCAAGAACACAGGGAATAGAGAAGGAAAAGAAATCTCCGAAGTCTATGTCGGCAAGAAAGACTCTTCTCTCCTCCGCCCTATCCGAGAGCTGAAAGGATTCTCCAAAGATAATCTGAAACCCAGCGAAGAAAAGAGAATCGAAGTCCGTATTCCTTTCTCTGCCTTAAAGGTCTATGTGCCGCAGAAGAAAGAGTTCGTGTTGGAAGACGGAACCTACGCTATCTATGTCGGTTCTTCCAGTGAATCCTTGATACTTCAGAAGGAGATTTCCTTAGCCGGTGAAAAGATGGATGAAGAAATATCTCCTGCTTTGAAAGAAAAGATGCTTTCTTATTCTCTTACCGATGAGGAATTCTATTCCCTCTTAGAAAGAGAAAAGAAAGATGACACTATCACGAAGCCTTATACCTTAGAAACACCGATTGCTTACTTCAATACTTCCTTCGGTAAAAAGTTTAGAAAGATGACCGTGTGGGTAGGAAAACACAAAGTCAAAAAAGCCAAACACATCAAAGATCCAGAGCAAAGAGGCAGAGAAGAAAAAGCCGGTGTCTTCATCGCCGAACTCATGCCTTATAACTCCCTCCGTTCTCTCTCCTTCTCCTCTGCGGGGTCTTTCTCCTACAAATTAGCAGAAGGTGTACTCGAGATGGTCAATGGTCACTTCTTCAAAGGGTTACATAAGATGATGGCGAAAAAGGGAAAATAACCGATTATGGGAAAAGCAGAAACGAAAAGAGAAAAATTCAGCGCTCCTATCTTCAATAGCCGTATCCGTTCCGAAAATGTTGAAGGCAAAGAAAAGTGGTTAGGTTATCTTCTCGGTCCTTGCGGTGCTCTTCTTTTCAATGCTCTCTTAGCGACCTATCTCAACATCTATTACACCGATGTCTTGGGTCTTAGCACGTTAGGAGGAGGGCTCTTCCTTGTCATCTTCCCGATTCTTTCCAAGATCTTAGATGCCTGCACCAACATTCTCTTCGGTTATCTCATCGACCGCACGAAGACGAAACAAGGAAAGGCAAGACCTTGGCTTCTTTTCTCAGCTCCTCTTCTTGCACTCAGCGGCATCCTTCTCTTTATCGTTCCAAGCCAGAATCCTATTGTCGAAGCAGTCTGGGTCGCTTTCTCCTATAACCTTTATTATTCCTTATCCTTCACGATCTACTCCATGAGCCACAACCTCATGGTCCCTCTCTCCACCCGTAACATCAACCAAAGAGGTGGTTTAGCCGTCTTCAACAATATCGCTTCGGTCATGATGAGTGGTATCGTCGTCGCTTTGATCTTCCCTACTTTCATCTATCCGCATCTCGGTGGCAGTGCCCATATGTGGTTACTGGTGATGAGCATCTTCTCGCTTCTTGCTCTTCCTCTTACCTTTGTCGAATACTACAACACCAAGGAGAGAATCACGTTAGAAGGAGAAAGCACCGCTCCGAAAAAGATTCCTTTCCGTCTTCAGCTCAAAGCTGTCTTCACCGACCGTTATATGATTCTCCTTCTTGTCTATTTCCTTCTTTATACTTTGACGAGTTCTCTGAAGAATATGGCTCTTCCTTATTACTGCAACTACATCTTAGGAACTTATTCCGATGGGAAAACCCAGACTTTGGTCTCGGTCTTAGGCGGTATTCCGATGGGAATCGGTATCTTCGCTGTCTGGCCTTTAGCAAAACGTTTCGGTAAGAAGAATGTCACTGCCTATGGATTTCTCATCTACGCCTTAGGTTCTTTGATCTGTTATCTCTTCCCACGGAATCTTCCGGTTGTCTTAGCCGGTCAGTTCATAAAGAACATCGGTGGTTTACCCTGTGCCTATGTCTTCATGGCACTCTTTGCCGATGCCCTTGATCATCTTGAATGGAAGAACGGATTCCGTTGTGATGGTACGGCGATGTCGATCTATTCCGTCATTATCACGGCCGCTGCCGGATTAGTCACCGGTATCTTCAACGGCTGCTTATCCGCAACAGGTTATATCGCTCCGCAGACAACGTCTACTCAACCTGCTTTAACCGATGCGATGCAGAAGATTCTCTCCAATTCGGATGGCACTTTTACCGCGATCTTCAATCAACCTGACAGTGTCAATAATCTCTTCATCTTCTTCTTTGTCGGCTTAGAAGTCTTTGCCGGTATCCTTTACTTCTTCCTTCTCCAGGGTGTTGATGTCGAAAAGACTCTTTCCCGTAAGCAGGCAGTGATCCGCGAAAGAGAAAAGAAGGAGATTCTCGCTTCCGGAAAAGAATACTTCACTCCCGAAGAAAGAGCACGTCAGCAGCAGAAGGAACAGGATGAAAGAGCAGAGATGTATTTCGAGAAAGAATTGAAGGAAAGATGTGAGAAAAAAGGCTTAGATTACAATGCCGAACTCGAAAAGCATCTTTCTTCTGTGAAGCAGAATCAGGAGAAGCTGGAAGCGAAGAAGAAAGCCCAGGAAGAAAAAGAAGCTGCTAACGAAAAGAAGAAGCAGGAAAAGCTATTAGCTAAGGAAGCTAAGCTTACCCCTGAGCAGAAAGCAAAAAGAGAAGAAAAAGAGAAAAAGAAACAGGCAAAGCTTGATGCTCTCTGGGAAAAGCAGGAAGCAAAAGGCGAACTTGTCTATCAGAGAAGAAAGCAGGAGCTTCTTTCCTATTCTGAGAAAGAGGCTTTGAAGGAGAAGAACGCATGAAAGCCTTCCGTTTAAGAACCGAGTATCTGAAAGATCCTCTCGGTATCGATATCAGAACTCCTCGTATCTTCTGGAATGACGAGGGATTCGTTTCCCAAAGCGCCTATGAAGTGATTGCCACCAAGAACGGAAAACCGTTCCTGGATACGGGAAAAGTAGAATCCTCTTCGATGCACTATGACTTCAAAGAACCTTTCTCCTCAAGAGATGAAGTCACCTATCAAGTCAAAGTGTGGAATGAAAAAGGAGAAGAATCTCCTCTTTCGGAGCCTGCCCATTTCGAAATGGGGCTTCTGGAAGAAAGTGATTTTGAAGCCGATTGGATTTCGGGTAATTATCATCCGAACAGGAAGAAACGTTATCCGGCGGATTATTTCCGCAAACGTTTCACTCTTTCTCATGTAGAGAAAGGAAGACTCTATATCTCAGCACGTGGTGTTTATATCGCGTATCTGAATGGAAAAAGAGTAGGTGAGGATCATCTCACTCCCGGTTCTACCGATTACCGTAAGAGAATCGCCTATCAGACTTACGATGTCACTTCTCTTCTGAAAGAAGGAGAGAATACCCTCGAAGTTGTTCTAGGAGACGGCTGGTACCGTGGCTCCAGCGGTGCCAAAGGAAGAAGGAACACCTATGGAACGGTTACTTCTCTCTTTGCGCAGCTTGAAGTAAAAGAGAAAGACAAGGTAGAAAAGATTCTTTCCGATAAGAGCTGGGAATGGTCAAACGACGGACCTATCCGGTTTGATGATCTCAAAGACGGGGAAATCTATGATTTCAATCTCACTCCTTCCTATAAAGGAAAAGCACGTGTTATTAAAGAAGCGAAGAATTTCTCTGCTTCCAATAACGTTACCGTCAAAGAACACGAACGATTCAAACCGATAGAGATGACGAAAACCCCTTCCGGGAAGACACTTCTCAAGTTTCCGCAGAACCTCTCCGGTTATCTTTCTTGCCGTTTAGAAGCAAAAGGCGGAGAGAAGATCCATATCCGCTTAGGAGAAGTCGTTGAAAACGGAGAACTCACCTTAAAGAATATCCAATGCAACTTCCATGGAAAGCTCTCTCCTCTTCAGGAATTCACTGTAACACTGAAGAAAGGATTGAATATCTATTCTCCTTCTTTCTTCTATGGCGGATTCCAGTATGCAGAGATCGATACGACTTTACCGATCGAAAAAGAGGACTTTGAAGCCGTTGCTCTTTATAGTGACTTCGAAGAGACTTCTTCTTTCTCATGCTCTTCTTCCTTAGTCAATCAGTTCTATAAGAACACTTTATGGTCTTTGAAATCCAATTCCACCGATCTTCCTAGTGACTGCCCCACCCGTGAAAGAATGGGATGGACCGGCGATAGCCAGGTCTTCTTCAACACCGCTTCCTATATGGTTGACTATGCGGCTTTTACGAGAAAGCATGTTCAGGATATCTTCGACCGTCAATGGAGATGCGGAAGACTTCCGCAGATTGCTCCTTATGCAAACGAAGATTGGTACATGTGGGTGATGAACGGATCGGTAGGTTGGGCCTGTGCCGGAGTCTACATTCCCCTCCGTTATTACTATCGTTACGGAGATAAAAGACTCTTAGAGAAGTATTATCCGCAGATACTCAAGTACGCTCACTTCATGATCAAGAGAGCGGGGAAATGGGGTGGTGTCTATTCAAAACCATTACCTCTGAAATGGAAGTATAAGAAATATGCTGTCAACCGTGGGCAATCCTATGGAGAATGGGCAGAGCCGGATGATGTCTGTGCTTTCAAATGGTACGATTTTTCCTCTCCGCATCCGGAAGAATCCACTGCTTATACTTATTACACTCTTTCGAAAGTTTTGGAAGTTGCTAATATCTTAGGTAAGAAAGAAGATAAGGAATTAGCCAGGATCAAACGCTATAGCGAAGGAGCTAAAAGAGCCTATCAGGAGCTTGTCAAATCCAAGCAGTTCACTCTCGACACCGATCGCCAGGCAAAACTGGTAAGGCCTCTTTACATGGGCTTACTGAATCAAGAACAGACCACCTTTGCAAAGAAAAGACTTATCACTGCACTTGATCATTACGGCTGGCGCTTAGGAACCGGCTTTCTTTCGACTCCTCTGATTCTCGATGTCCTAAGCGATATCAATATCGATTATGCTTATCGGCTACTTCTCAATGAGAAGATGCCGGGTTGGTTATATATGCCTAAGTCAAACGCCACCACCGTCTGGGAAGCCTGGGAAGGAAATACCACTAGCGCCAAAGGTATTGCCTCCCTCAATCACTACTCCAAAGGAGCTGTGTGTGAATGGCTTCTCAAGACGATGGCCGGTATTACTATCCAGGGCGAGAACAAGTACCTCCTTTCTCCTCGCCCCGGAAGTGGTGTTTCTTTTGCCAGTGGAAGCTATGATTCCGTCTATGGAAAAGTCTCTTCTTCGTGGAAAAGAGACGGAGAAAAGATTATTTATTCGTTCACCATTCCTGCAAATACCACAGCGGAAGTCGTCCTCCCTAGTGGAAGAAAAGAGGAATTAGGTGCAGGTACATATACGTTTGAAGAATAAAAAATGTTTCTTCTAAAAAAAAGAAAGCAGTCCTTTAGAAAGAAGGAATATCTGCTCTCTTGGCTCCTCTGTCACCCATGGTGCTGCTTCCTTACAAGAATCCTTCGTAGAATTCATCGCTAAAAGAAATAACAACACCTATGTCAACGAAGCGGTCAAGAGAACACCATTAGTGACTACAGGCGAAAACGGAAGAAGTCATGTGAGTCGGTAAGCAAAAAAGAATAGTTTTCTTACTACAAAAAAGGTAGAACCCAGCAACTTCTTGGAATGCGACCGGATTCTACCTTTTTCGTTGCTATCGAATCATCACTTGATCAAAGTAACCTTGATCTGCGGAAGCAGAGATTTCCAGAGATCATAGGAACCCAAATGTTCCGAGAAAGCTGTCGCTCCGCCAGCTGCCATCGAATAGACAAGACGGGTTTCAATCGACTGATTCTCCGCTAAACCTTTGATGAAACCGGCAATGGAGGAATCACCGGCACCGACAGCCGAAATCTGGGTACCGTGAGCATTGGAGCAATGATAGATGTGACCGTTTTCGGCAAAGTAGTAAGCACCTTTCGAACCCAAGGTGACAAGAACCGAAGTCGGACCTAACTTCTTCAGTTCTTCGCCACCGGCTAAGATATCGTCGTTCGAAGTGATATCCTTACCGATCAATTCGCCAAGCTCTTCTTCGTTCGGTTTGATCATGAACGGATGCTCTTCGAGAGCGCAGGTCAAAGCATCGCCGATGGTATCGAGAATCGTATAAGCGCCGGCCGGATTGATGTAATCTCTCATGAGCACCTTATATAAATCATGAGATTCCTGTCCTAAGGAACCGGAGAGAATGACGATATCACCTTTCTTGAGGTTATCCTTGAAGAAGGAAAACATCTCCTTAAGACCGTCTTCGGTGATCTTCGGAGCCGAAGGATCGAAACGGAGATCGTGAATGGATCCGGTGATGACGACATCGATACGGGATTCGCCGACGGTCGGAAGATATTTGACGTGGGTGAAATCCTGCTCGACATAGCTCTTGATGTCTTCGCCGGTCTTACCGCCGACAGCGATGACCGGGACCGAATCGATCTTGAGATTTTTGAGCATCTTCGAAACCGTGATGCCTTTTCCTCCTAAAGAGAAGCCATCGCTTCTCGGGCGGTTGACACCATCGATTTTGATGGGTTTATCCCCCATCGAGAGAGAATAGTCGATAGCCGGAGCTACGGTTAAAGAATAAATCATTTTTCGTCTCCTTTCGTGGCCGGTGCATTCTGTGCATTGTTTCCGGCAGGATTGACTTCGATCGTCTTGATCAACGACTTATATTTATCGTCACAGGTATCCGTAATCAGAATCGGGCGGTTGAAATCGCAGAAGGTAGCCGTGGCGATATTATCGAATTTCGAATGATCGGCAAGGATGTAGATGTTGAAGCATTTGGAGATGACGGTGGATTTGATGGCGCATTCCTGCGGATCCGGGGTAGTGAATTTTGCCTGCGGATGGATGCCGTTTGTCCCGAAGAATCCCATATCGAAGTTGAAGCGTTTGAGGAATTCCAGGGCGAAGCTTCCGATGAAGGCGTTCGTCGAGATCTTCAGTTCTCCTCCGGTAACATAGCAGATGAGGTTCTTCTCGGCCATCTTCTGGGCTAAAAGCGGAGAATTCGTGACAAAGTAGGTGTTCTTCATCGGTGGGAGGAAGGGAATCATGCTGGCGACCGTAGTGGAAGCATCCATGTAGACACAGCTTCCATCCTTTACGAGTTGTGCCGCTCTCCGGGCGATGATCTTCTTGGTTTCCGGTTCGGTTCTTTCTCTTTCCAGGTACTCCTTATCGAGACGGTCGAATTTGAAGTTCCCGGAGAAGTGAAGGCTTGTAGCTCCTCCGTGGACGCGGAGGATTCTGTGTTCGTCTCCCATACGTTGTAAGTCGCGGCGGATGGTGGATTCACTGGTTTTGAAGTATTCCGCCAAGGATTCGACGGAGACGAACTGGGAAGGAGATTCTTCCAATAAGCGGAGAATCTCGTTATCGCGTGATTTATTGCTCATATGCTTCTTTCCTATCGGAGCTATTTTACTCCTTCAAATGCGAAATAGATATACTTTTGCGCACGATTTTGCTCGTAATGCTCAATTGTTATGACTATTCTTGTATACAAGAAGCAAAGAAAAGTGGAAGCAGAACGAATCCACTTCCTAAAACAGGTCTTTCTCAGGAAATGACTAGGCTTCTATCGTCTTTTCTGTTTTCGATAAAACCTCAAGATACTGTGCTTCGGTTTCACAACGCACCAATTCGTTGCGGATTTTCTTCACATCATCGAAGCCTTTAAGATATTTCACCGAAATCGAACGCATGATACCAGCAGCCGAATGTTCTTCCTTCGCGCGGAAGATTAAAGAAAGATGTTTTTTCAGATCTTCTATCTGTTGTTTCAGAGTCGTTTCTTTCGGAGCTAATCCCTGCTCGATTCGGTTCATATCTTCAAAGATTTTCGGATATCCCATTGCATGCTGTCCGATCATGATGGCATCGGCTCCGGTATCGGAAAGAACCTGTTGGAAATTAGAAGCCGTAATCTCCCCGTTAGCAATAACAGGAACCGATACTTTCTCTTTGATTGCTTTGATGACATCGTAATGGACCGGACCGGAGAAGAATTCACTGCGGATTCTTCCGTGTATGGCAAAGCCTTGGATTCCGACATCTTCAAGCTTTTTACATAAAGTAGGCATATCCAAGGGAGTATCGAATCCGATCCGCATCTTAAAGAGGACGGGCTTAGAAGAAATCTTGACCATGTTCTTAGCAAGCTCAATCAATTCCTCGGTTCTGGTTAACCAATAAGATCCGGCATGCTGACGGATGACTTTCGGAACGGGGCAACCGCAATTGAAATCAAGGAAATCGTAGTCTCCGTATTTTTCAAATAAGGGAATCGAAGAAAGAACGACATCGCTCTTTCCACCGAAAATCTGGAGAGCGATCTTTTCTTCCGGATTTCTCTTTTTATCCATCTTGGTCTCAGCTAGATCATGGAGAGTGGGTTTGGCGCAGTAGTAAAGAGATTCACACGATTCCATCTCCGTGTAGACTAAACCGGCTCCATATTCGTATGCCATGGTCCGCATGGCATAGTCGGTATAGCCGGCTAAAGGAGCTTGGACCAGATTGTTTTTGATAAGGATTCCCCCGATAGAGAAACTTGCCATAGACGTACCTATTAATAATAAGAAGACAAAGAAAAACTACTTTGCTTCTTCTAACTGATGAAGAAGAGCAACGGCTTCGTCTTCGTTAATAACTTTTACTCCGGCAGAAACCAGCTTCTTCGTTGTGATTCCCATACCTTCGACTAAGCCGCCGTCGAATTTTCCGTTATGGACATAATGGACACCGCAGGACGGAGATTTCTCTTTCAGAATCGCTAGCTTCACATGATAAAGAGTGCAGATGGAATAAGCCCAATAAGCACCATCCTGATAATTGTCGGTGACATCTCTTCCGTTCTTGCTGACGACTTTATCGCCTTGGATCTCACTCGGGGAACGAGGAGTCTTCAGTCCGCCGCTCATTTCCGGGCAGATCGGGATGAGATCATAATACTTCGCTAATTGCAGAATCTCTTTGTTGGTCTTGCTTTTCCCGTCATAACGGCAGTTTTCGCCGATTAAGCAAGCCGAAATCAGAACTTTTTCTTTCATGGCTCCTAGTATACCCTAAAGCGGAAGACGAATTAAGGAAAACGAAGCGTTTTTCCTTTGGCAATCGCTTTCTCTTCCGTAGTAAAGGGTTCCTTGTTTATAATGGCCTTATCATGATCACAGTTTATTTTACAAGACACGGCGAAACCGATTGGAACAAGGCGATGTTGATTCAGGGACATGTCGAAATCGATCTCAACGAAAAAGGAAAACAGCAGGCAAGAGAAGCACACGATAAGCTGCTCAATGTCCCTATCGACCTCATCTTCTGCTCTCCTTTACGCCGAGCTAGAGAAACCGCCGAAATCATCCGTGGAGAAAGAGACATTCCTCTTCTTATCGATAACCGACTGATTGAGGAATACTACGGAGACATGGAAGGAAAAGAAAGAAAAGGGGAACCTTATCTGACCCAGCGTCAGTGCTTCTTCAAACGTTATCCCCATGGGGAAGGTTATCTTGATGTAGCGCAGAGAGTCTATAACTTCTTCGATGATCTCAAAGCCAAATACGACGGCAAAATAAAGACGGTTCTCATCGTCGCCCATGGTGGCATGAGCCGTGTAGTGAACACCTATTTCCATGATATGGATAACGAGGAATTCGTCCATTACGGCATCAAGAACTGTGAGATCGTAAAGTACCAACTCTGAATCCGATAGAAAAGCTGGACTTACCAGGAAAATCTTAGTTCAACAGAAAAAGCGACCTTAGGAGTGTTTTCTCTTAGGGTCGCTTTCTTTTAGGGAAGGAAAATTACTTTCTTAGATCTTTCTGGAAAGGTTCGATGACGTTGTTCCAGGCCGTATTAATATAGGTTGCAACCGATTTATCCAGAAGGGCATCGGCTAAGACATCGATCTTGGCTTTGTAAGCAGAATCGTTCGTGTACTTGCTGGTGTTGACCGCTAAGACGTTGGCGTTCTTATCGGCAACCGTATCCGCTTCGACCGGAAGAGAAGTGTCTGCAGTGAGGTTAGCGGTTAAGGCAGTATTGCAAGGAAGAACACCGAAATCATAATCGGTTAAGGAAGAAGCAAGAATGCTTTCATCGATCAGAGTGATATTGGAAGGAAGGTTCGTCGGATTTCCTTCCGCATCGACGTCATAGCCATCAAGTAATTTGGCAGACACAAGTAAATCAAGAGCACGTTTTTCGTTCGAAGAATCTGCGCAGATTTCAAAGGTGCTATCCTTCGTCGGCTTAGCACCGCTAGCGGCTTTACCACGATAGATACGGAGAGGTTCGAAGTGAACGGCAACGATCGGTTCAACCTTTTCGTAGTTGGAGTTACCGGCATACTGCTGAAGATACGGACGGTGCTGGAAGTAGTTTCCGTCGTATTCGTTATTGGCAACAGCATCGTTCTGAAGCGTCCAATCGAGGACCTTGACTTCGAGAGTATAACCTTTCGCCTCAACAAGCGGCTTGACGGCTTCGTTGAGAATCTGGGCATGCGGAATTTCGGAAGCAGCGATGGAAATCTTCTTATCGGCCGAATCGGAGCAGGAAGCTAAGGAAGCAGAAGCGACAGCGAAAGCAAAAAAAGCAATTAATGTTCTTTTCATAATTAATGAATTCTCCTTTTATCTAGTTTTTTGGTCAGGAACAATCCGAGTTCCTGAATGATCTGAACCAACAAGACAACGAGTAGGATCATCAGCCAGAACGTCCATTGCGATAAGAAGTTACCGGTGTTGCGAGTATAGAACTGCCAGATATCGGCAATCAAACCACCGGCACCGATGTTATAAGCGAAGGACGTATAGCCGATGACATTGACTAAGGTGACAGCAACTCCCATGGTCAGGGAAGGACGCGCTTCCCGAAGCAATACTTTACGCATGATGTCAAAGTCGCTGGCACCCATGCTCCTAACGGCTTCGATTTCACCGTAGGGAACATCGGCTAAGGACTGCTCGACAATACGGGCGACATAAGCAAACGAAGAGAAGAAGAGAGGAACGATCATCGTGTACCATCTTCCGGTTCCTCTTCCGAAGATGGCTCTTGTGAAGTTAAGAAGAACGACGGTCAGGATGAGGCAAGGAACAGAGCGGAGGAAGTTGACGATGACACCTAGGATGAGGTTAATAGGGCGGTTAGGATGAAGTCCGCCTTTCGAGGTGACGTTAAGAAGAACACCGAGCGGAAGACCGACCAGATAGGCGAGAACCGTAGAGATGAGCGTCATCGCCGTGGTTTCCCAGACCGCGGTCCAGATTTCACTTCCCGTCATAGCTCTGCACCTCCTCATAATCGATGTGATGGATGGAGAGATAAATTTCCAGTTTCTTGATTTCGGCATCGTTCTTCGGCATCTTGAGAACCAGTTGACCGAAGACCTTACCGTCTAAGACTTTCGTATCGGCATAGACGACGGAGACAAGAATCTGACAATCCTGAACGATATTGGCTAGTATCGGTTCATCGCTGTTTCCGTTGAAGAGAAGTCGGATCTGCTTTTCATCATCGAGCGGGGTATTGATGTGATTGGCGTAGAGGAGTTTCCGCGAGATCTCGGTTTTCGGAGAGAGGTAGACTTCCTGAATCGAACCGTTTTCAACGATGCGGGAGGAATCGAGGATAGCGACTTTGTTGCACGCCTCTTCGATGACGTTCATCTGATGGGAGATCATGAGGATCGTCAATCCGAGTTCCTTGTTCAGCTGTTTCAGCAAGGTGATGATGGAAGTGGTCGTCTCCGGATCCAAAGCCGAGGTCGCTTCATCGGATAAGAGGATTTCCGGTTCGAGAACCAGCGCTCTAGCGATAGCGACTCTCTGTTTCTGACCGCCGGAGAGTTCGGAAGGATAGGATTTTTCTTTATCGGCTAAGCCGACACGGTGAAGAGCATCTCTAGCGATGTTCTCTTTGAGATGAGATACCTTCGCTTTCTCTTCTGCTTTCAGCTGTTTCTTCTCTTCTTCACTCTTGGCATTGCACATTCGTGTCGAGTACTCGAGACGAATCTGTTTCGCTTTCTCTTTGCAGAAGTCAGGGTTGACTTCTAAGGCAAGCTCGACATTCCCGATAGCATTCCTCTGTTCGAGAAGATTGAAGGATTGGAAGATCATCGCAATCTTTCTTCTCTCTTTCCGTTCGATCGGATGCTTCGGGGAAATGAGCAGTTGGTCTTTGAAATAGACTTTCCCGGAATCGAACTGTTCGAGTCCGTTAAGACAGCGGACCAAGGTCGATTTTCCAGCTCCCGAGAGACCTAAAATACCATAGATATCGCCTTTTTCTACTTCCAGGCAGATATCCGTGAGGACTTTTTTGTCCCCGAAGGATTTCTCGAGATGTCTTACACTTAATAGGCTCATATCACACTCTCCTTTGGTTGGAAGAGGTGAGCTTTTATAGAAAGAAAGCCCCGCCCCTAACCAAAACCACATCTGCTGTAGTTTGAGTTAAGGACGGGGACTATTAACCCGTGTTACCACCTTAGTTCACTCCCTGAATCACTTCAGAGAATCTCAGAGGGTTCAAGCTTCTAAACCCAGCGGCTATGACGGGCTTTCCCGTAGACAGTTATTTGCTTCTCTGTTTCGAAGCTTTCACCGTCTCAGCTCAGAGGCCATGTTCGTCGTTTCTGACCCTCTCTCTTCCAGCCTAGGAGAGATTCTCTCTTGAGTCAGCGTTGCGATTACTCTTCCTCATCGGCGCTTTATGGCACATATTCTAGAAAGCACCCTTTTTAAATGCAAGCAGAAAAACATTGAGAAATTCTTTTATCCCGTATGTATGCCCTTACATTCAAGGGTATTTCAAGGAAAGTAGCCTGCCATAGGAATCCTAATCCTGAGGAAAAGGATTCTGCGTGATAGAATAGGAACGTTTGGAGAAACACGCGATGAAAGAAAAGAATTGGCTTAAACCTACTCTCTTAGTTCTCTGCACGCTCTTAGTCGGCGGTGTAGCCGGATATTTTATTTCTTATTATCAGAATAAACCGAGTGCAGAAGAACAGAAACTCATCGACGAATATAATCTCCTCCAAGACGAATGGCTTTATGAGGAAGAAGATACGCAGTTCGGAGAACTGGCAGCAAAAGGATTAGCTTCCACCATCGCTAGTAGTGCGAACGATCCTTTTACTTTCTATACTTCGAATTCTTCTGACCAAGGTCTAGCCACCGAAGGAAAAGGATTCGGTATCAAAACCCACCCTTATGACGGAAATCTCTATGTCACGGAAGTCTATACCGAATCGATTGCCCATCAGAAAGGAATCCAGGTAGGCGATGTCCTCACCTCTCTTACGAGCGATGGGGAAACCTATACTTTCAAAGATCACAGTCCGAGTGAAATCAATAACCGTATTGCGTCTGTGGAAAATACGGTTACCTTTAAAGGAGTAAGAGGAGAACAGGAGCTTTCCTGGACGATGGCACCGAGCGAATATAGCGAAGATCTGATTTCGCTTCTTTCTACTCCTTCGTCAAGTAACGGTTATACGTTAGGAATAAGAGTCAACACTTTCTTAGGTTCTTCCTCTTTAGCGGTAGAGAGCATCGTCAAGAATTACAAAGGAACAGCGAAAAAACTCGTCCTCGATTTAAGAGGGAACGGAGGAGGCTATGTCTCCCAGGCAAGTAAGATGGCATCTCTTTTTGTAAAGAAGGGAACGCTTCTTTACCGTTTAGTCGATAAAAACGGGAAAACCATCGAAGAGGGAACCCAGAAAAGCGATCCCGAATATACCTACGGTTCTCTTTCTCTGATCATCGATGGCGGCTCGGCTAGCGCAAGTGAAATCTTCACTCTGGCGCTTCGTGCCGGAAGCAATGCCGTAGTCTATGGAGATAAGAGCTACGGGAAAGGAATCGCACAGAACTTCAAGACTTTCTCGGATGGTTCTGTTCTCCGTTATACCAGCGCCTATGTCTATGGTCCCGAAAGAGAAAACGAGACGATGTACGACGAAGGAAAAGATTCCGATAAAGTGATGTGCATCCACGGAAAAGGAATCCTTCCGGATGTTCCTTTCTCCTTCCATTATTACGATTATCAGTTGGTAGCGGACTTCACCCAGTCCATCGGTATCAGTGAGAACGCACAGAATTTCTTCCTTGAAATATTGAACGGCTTAGATTCCTCTTATCCGGATTCTTATTCCAAAGATTATCACTATATCGATGCGGTTCAAGACTATGCCAATAGTCTTTCTGTCCGTTATAACGATACCTCCTATGGCGAAGCCTTCAACGAAAAAGGAGCGATGCTCAAAATCGTCAACGATAAGTTCACCAAGGAAGAATACGATAAATACTTAGAAGAGTACGACAGATTGACAAATGAGGTATTCTCGGCATGACAGATCCCGATCATCCTTTTGAACTGATTTCTCCTTATAAACCGACCGGCGACCAACCGCAGGCAATCGATGCCTTGGTCGAAGGACTGAAAGAAAATAAGAAATGGCAGGTTCTTCAAGGTGCTACCGGTACCGGTAAGACTTTTACGATGGCCAATATCATCCAGAGAGCTCAGCGTACCACTATGGTCTTAGTCCACAACAAGACTCTGGCTGCCCAGCTTTATGGAGAATTCAAGGAACTCTTCCCGAAGAACCGTGTCGAATACTTCATCTCGAACTTCGATTTCTATCAGCCGGAAGCCTATATTCCGAAAACCGATACCTACATCGATAAGCAGGTCGTCATGAACGAAGAAATCGAAATGATGCGAGCTTCGGCGGTCAACTCCTTATTGGAAAGAAAAGATACCATTGTCGTCTGCTCTGTCGCTTCGATCTACGGTCTCAGTGACCCGAACGAATATCGGGATCTGGCTTTTACCGTTCATGTCGGAGAGCCGTACAATCCTCATGAGATAGCCAATAAGTTGGTTCTTGCCCAATATAAGAGAAACGATATTGATTTAGGTCCTGGTTGCTTCTCTATCAAAGGGGATGTCATGGATATCTATCCACCGAACGGAGACGATTTCTTCATCCGTATCTATTCGGATTTCGATGAGATTTCCGAGATTGATCAGATCCGTCCGATGACCGGAGAAGTCATTCATACGGTCGACTATTTCCCGTTCTTCCCTGCTCACGAACACGCTTCCGGTTTAGCCCGTATCCAAAGAGCCTGCGCAACGATTCAGGAAGAACTGGCAGAACGTCTTGCTTACTTCGATAACAAGGGTATGCTTCTTGAATCCGAGAGACTGAAGATGCGTACCGAACACGATCTCGATTCTTTAAGAGAATTCGGTATCTGCCCCGGTGTCGAAAACTACGCCCGACATTTCGATGGCAGAAAAGAAGGAGAGACTCCTTATACTCTGTTTGATTATTTCCCGAAGGATTTTCTTCTCTTTATCGATGAAAGTCACGTTACGATTCCTCAGATCGGAGGTATGTATAACGGCGATCATGCCCGTAAAGAGACTCTGGTTCAATATGGATTCCGTCTTCCTTCCGCTTTGGATAATAGACCTTTGAAGTTTGAAGAATTCGAAAAGAAGATCAACAATGTCATCTGCACTTCCGCTACTCCCGGTGACTACGAACTGAAACAGGTCGATTATAAACCGATTGAACAGATCATCCGTCCGACCGGTCTTCTCGATCCGATCATCGAAGTACGTTATAACACCAATAACCCGGTCTATGACCTGATGAACGAGATCAAGCAGAGAGTCGAAAAGAAAGAACGGGTCATGGTAGTTACCTTGACCGTAAGAGATGCCGAAAACCTCACGGATTTCCTCAAATCCCATGATTTCAAAGTGGCTTATCTCCAGCATGAGATTCTCACTTTACAGAGAACCGAGATTCTCTATAAACTTCGTAAAGGAATCTACGATGTTCTTGTCGGTATCAACCTTTTAAGAGAAGGTCTTGATATCCCGGAAGTCTCCCTGATTGCAATTCTTGATGCGGATAAAGAAGGTTTCTTACGTTCCGAACGTTCTCTTACCCAGATTGCCGGACGTGCTGCCCGTAATGCCGAAGGTAAAGTCATTTTCTACTGCGACAATATCTCCGATGCCATGGATAAAACCATCAAAGCAACCCAGCGCAGAAGAAGCATTCAGATGAAATATAACGAGGAGCATCACATCGTTCCGAAGACCATCATCAAACCGATTCAGGCTCCGCTTCATATGATCGACGATGAAGCTAACTCCAAACATAGCAAACTCTCGAAGAGCGGTAAGCTCACACAGAAGCAGACCGACTTGATGATTAAGCAGCTTACTACCGAGATGAACAAAGCTGCAAAAGCACTGGATTTTGAAACCGCTGCTCAGCTCCGTGACGAGATTCTGGAATTGAAGGCAACCTTGGAACCGAAGAAGAGCTAAAGAAATACTTTCTTTTGCAATAGACAGGTTGTTAATTACAAAAGGTGTTTATTTTATGTGCTGATTAGATCGTTAGGTAATAGTTGCTATTATGCGTCTTTTACTATCTCTTCTCTTTTCGGTTGCAGTAAATGCCTGTAAGATAAATCCATAGCAAAGGCACTGAGCGGAGCGGTGATCAGGATATAACAGACGGATACCGCTAGGACGATAGTCCCGGCTTTGATCATGGCATCGTTCTGAAGTTTTGTTCCGGTATCTAAAAGAGTTCCACCCAAGGCAGCCTGAACCGTAGCTTTCGGAAGGTAAGAGATAGAAATATAGGTTCTTTCTTTAATGTTGAAAGGGGTTTTGATAAGACAAGCCTGAACACCAAGAGAACGGAAAGCCAAAGAAAGAAGAATCATCAGAAGAGCGGGAAGAATGTAACTTCCTAAATAAGCAACATCCAAGGAAGCACCGACTAAGACAAAGAGAAAGATTTCCGCCGGTACCCAGAGCTTTCCGCACTTGGTAGCAAGATGAGAAGAAGTATCCGGTTTTCTTAAAAGAAGAACGATACCCATCGTCAGTACCGCCAAAAGAGAAGAAAAAGAGAACCACTTCGATAAATATTCTTCCGCAACGACAAAGAGAAGAGAGATACCGAGCAAGAGAGTAAGTTTAATAGAGTCTCTCATCTTCGCTTTGGAATAGAGAAAAGCAAGGAGAAAGCCAGCTCCTATTCCAACCGCCACTCCCGTAACAATCGAAATCGGAATATTCATAAACGTGATCCACGAAAGATCGCCGCCCGTTTCTAACGAGAGGAAGGAATTGAAGAAGACGATCATGACGATATCGTCCATGCTGGATCCGGCGATGATAAGTTGCGGAATTCCTTGGTCTACTCCATAGCCTTCGTCCATCAGCTGTGTCATACGGGGAACGACAACAGCCGGAGAAACGGCTCCTAAGACAGAACCTAGCAAGAAGCTTTCAATATAACTCAGTCCTAAGATGTAAGGGCCTAATAAACCGACCGCACACATCTCGACACAGGCGGGAACAAAAGAGATCAGAATCGCCGGTCTTCCTACTTTCTTGAGGTCATTGAGGTTAAGACTGAGTCCCGCTTTCAGAAGAATGATAATAAGAGCGAACTTGCGGATTTCGGAAGATACTTCCAGTATCTCCGGAGCGATAAGATGAAAATACCCTAGCAATAGACCGAAACAGAGATAACCGAGCAAGGCCGGTAAACGTAGTTTCGGAAAGAGGAAAGCAATCAATCCTCCTCCGACCAAAATCATCCCTAAGGAAAGATACCACATACTCTGGATTCCTTTCCCGGAAAGAAAAAAGCTGAGAAAATCTGCACTTTCTTTTTCCGCGCAGACGTCATCAGCTTTGTTAAGCGGTTCAGCAGGAATCCTGCTAGGGAGACATCATTCCCTGACGCGAAGAAGTATAGGCTTTCGTTTTCGGTTTTGCAAGGTGAGGCTCAGCGCCTTCTTGCATACTATTGGAGAAATTCAAGCGCCAAAATCCTCTCCGCTTCCACAACACCTCTCTATTTCTTTCTAAAGCCTATTTGTTTTACTTCTCTTCCGCTTATAATGTTCTCTATGAACGAAAAACCAAGTAACATTATCTGGGATGCCGCTACTTACCAAGAGAAGATGTCGGGTCTGATGATGCTTCAGTACAATCGGCCGGATGCTTTTTTTGACCAAGCGAAAGCAACGTTTATCCGTTGCTGTCCTTCTTGGTCGGATATCAGCAAAGTCCGTTCCCTCGTCTCGATTTTTCAGAATGCTTTTAAGACTTACAGTTTAGAAGAAAGAAAGAAACTACCTCACCGCTTTATGGTTTTCACCGAAGATCTTCCTGCCGAAAGTTCCGTCAAAGAGAAGATGTTCGATGGTTTCTATATGTTAGAGAAAAACAAAGCGACCGTCAGTGCTTTCTTAGTTGAGGCTCTGAAAAGCGAAACCTATGGTTACTATGTAAACAGTTTGATTCAGAATAGCTTTCTGAGCACGGAAGACAGAGAAACCACATTACTTGATTTTTTCTATCGCTATTTTAACACCATAGAAGACTATATTAAGGATGCCACTTTCGAAGCACTTTCCAAGACAAATTATAATTTTTCTTATCGCGCTTCCGATATATTTGTCCGTTATTTGATTCAAAAAAGGAAATTTCTTCTTGCACTTTCGGTTCTAAAAAACACTTGCCTCTATTTCGATTACGCTTCCACTCTACGAGAAGATATTTTCACAAAATGTCTGAAGCCGAACCTGTCACCGGAAGAAGAAAAAAAGCTACTTCGCTCTTTGATTGAAATGGGCTCTTTTTCCTCTTCTATTCTTTATCGTTACTATCAGCTTTTGACACCGGAAGAAAGGGAAAACGAAGACGATTTTCTCTCCACGCAATCCGATAAGGCAAATCAAAGCGTTGCTTATGGGATGATTTGCGGAGCGGAATATAAGCCTGGTATTGTATCCTCCCTTCCTCTTTCCGATTATGTCGGTCTTGCTCCCATCATCAAAGAGAGATTTAAAGATACATATCTCCGTTATCTGACAAAAGCATTCAATAAAGCGCTCAAGAACACCTACAACAAGGAAGCCGTTTTCAATGGTATTATCGATGCCTATAAAGATGACCCTGATTTCCTTTCTTCCGAAATAGCGTACAAAATATCCGATTGCTTTCATTCCACCCGTGTTCATTATCTGAGAGCTCTTTATGAAACGAAAACGCCTTCCTTTGATACATCTCTTCATCTTTATGGAGAATAGATAAAATGTTTGTCACAAAATTTTCTGAAAGAGAATATCAGAATTTATGTAAAGAATTTAAAAAAAGCAAAGGGGCAACGAAATTTTACGAGGATCTGAAAGCAGGCGTCTACCACATCTACTATCGTTTTGATAGCATGTCTGAAAGTCTTGGGTATGAAGTGTTTTCTCTTGAAAACGATGATTATTATTTCTTCACGATTGACAGTACACTGTATACCTCTCTCCGCAAAGAGAGTATTTCTTCCAATAATTTAAGAGGCTATTCGGATGGATATATTTCTGCTTTTTTTGCTTTCTTATATGAAAAAGAAAAGCCTCTCTCTCCGGAAGAACTGACGAAACTTTATGAACCGAATAGCCGTGCCCTTCTTTCCATTATGCAGTTTTCAGCGGAAGAAAACAGAATCCGGAAAAATCAGCAATATGATCTTCAGGATCTGCTGAGACGCATCCAAACCATCGACAATGAAGAACAAGCGCAGAAGCAAAAGGAAACAAAGCCAGCAACTCCTATTGCATTCCAGTACGAATTCTTTGTTTATGCAGGTTCTTACGAAAACATCGTCAATGTCCGTATAAGGCAGAAGAGAGATAGCGCTAAGAAATTCACTTATCTTTGCTATCCCAATGATTTTCTGGATGATCTTGAGACAAATGAGGGTGGAGAAATACAGACTCACTCTGGAAATTATTCCTTTGATAAAAAGGATATTCCCGAAGAGGATTTGGCTTTCTTTTCCTTCCTATCAAATTCGACTTCCAATTACTATGCTTATCAATCGAACTCTCAAAAAGAAGTCGCTATGCCGGAATCTCAGCTTGCAAAGGCTCTCTATCTGTTGAAAGGTAGAACCATTTACTTCAATGACGACTTTTATTCGATTTCTAAGGAAGAAAAAGAAGCGACTGTTGAAGTGAAAGACAACGGACAATTTTCTTTTGATCCAGAACCTGGAAATAACGTTTACTACACCAACGATATCATCGCTTGTTTGGATATCAAAAAACACATCATCTCTTTCTATAGAGTCAATGACAAGAAAACACAGGTCCTTTTCACCTTTGCTAACAGCCATCCCGATTTCCGTTTCGATCTCTTTGCCGATAAAGTATCCAGCGAAATTCTACCTTCTATCGAAGATAACCATGTAACGGTTTCGGATGCATACAAAGAGAAGCATCCTTATTACCGCCAATCGATTCACTATATTGTCACCTATACCGAAAAAGGAACTTTACTCTTCCAAACGGAATACTACTTTGATAAAGAAAAGGTAAGCAAACAGGAATTCCTTCCAGTCGGAAAAGGAGAAGAGAAAGAAAACCGATTCAGCCATCAGTTAGAGCTGCTCGAACTCCCTGAAAACGGTGAGATCGATGACTTAGAGAAGATTGCTTCCTTCCTGAAGATGGACTTAACTCCTTTAAAGAGCACCGCCGAAATCTATCTCAGTGAGAATATCGCTAAGACCCAGGTCAAAGGTGTCGGTAAAATCTCTATCTTCACTTCTTCCGGTATCGATTGGTTACAGATGCGTATCGGTTCCCCTTCCTATACCGATGAGGAACTGGAGACCATTCTCACCGCATATCGAAAGAAGAAAAAATATGTAAAACTGAAGGATTCTATCATTTCTTTTGACGATGACGATTCGAAATCTTTCAAGGAGATGGTTTCCGATTTCAAGCTGGATCAGATCGATACCCCAAAGCTTCCGATCTACGATGCTTTGAAGTTATCGCAGTATTCCGACAAGGATACCGAAGTCACTTTCTCTCCGGAACTGAAGACCCTTTTTGAAGATATCAAGGAGTTCCCGAAAGAGAAGACCGATGTCCCCGAAGATATCGAGAAGGTATTACGTCCATATCAGAAAGACGGTGTCAAATGGCTTCATGTCTTAGCGAGACACAATCTCTCCGGCATCTTAGCCGATGATATGGGTTTAGGAAAAACGTTGGAGATGATTGCTCTTCTTTCCACCTCGAAAGAACAGAGACCGATTCTCATCGTCACACCGAAATCCCTCATCTACAACTGGGAAAAAGAATTCCATCACTGGGATCCGAAAGCCGAAGTCAATGTTCTCGATGGTAGCAAGACCAGCCGTAATGCTATCTATTCCCAGTTCAATCCGAATAAGAAAGAAGTCTATGTCACTTCCTATGAATCTCTCCGCAATGATTTAGACGAAGTGAGTAAGTTCACTTTCTCCTATGTCATTCTGGATGAAGGGCAGAATATCGCTAACGTCTTTGCTAAGAAGACCAGAGCCGTGAAACAGATATCGGCCACCCATAAGTTTGTTCTTACCGGTACTCCGATTCAGAATTCCTATATGGACTTATGGTCGATCTTCGATTTCCTGATGCCTGGGTATCTTCCTAGCTATCGTGATTTCTATGCGGATTATGGAAAAGGCGATAGTGACGAAGAAGAAGATAAAGAAGCCAAAGAAGAACTCTCCGCGAAGATTGCTCCTTTCATTCTCAAGAGAAGAAAGGAAGACGTATTAAAAGACTTACCTCCGAAAACCGAATCCGTTATCACGGTCGGTATGTCCGAAAAACAGCGAGAGCTCTACGATGCTTCTCTTCAGGATGCCCGCCGTTCTCTTACCGAACGCATCGATAAAATCGCCATCTTAGCGGAGATCACCCGTCTAAGAGAAATCTGTGTCGACCCGAAGATGGCCTATGAAGATTTCCCGGAAGAAAGCGAAAAACTTCTTGCCGCTACCGAAACCATCAAACAGGCAATCGCCGATGGTCATAAAGTCTTAGTCTTCTCGACCTTTGTTCAGACTCTCAATGCTTTGACAAAGCTCCTAGATAAAGAGAAGATCCCGTCCGCTCAGATTCTCGGTTCCACTCCGGCAAAGACAAGAATCGCCTTAGCCGAAGACTTCAACACCAAAGACAATATCCAGGCGATGCTTGTCTCCTTGAAAGCTGGCGGAACCGGTCTAAACCTCATCGGCGCCGATATCGTCATCCATCTTGATCCTTGGTGGAACTTAGCAGCGGAAAATCAGGCGACCGACAGAACTCACCGTATCGGTCAGACGAGACCGGTCACCGTTCTGAAGATGATCTGCAAGAATTCGATTGAGGAAAGAATCATCGAGCTACAGAACAAGAAGAAGGAACTCGCTTCCGTCATCCAGAACGGCGACGAAGGTATCCGTTCTCTCGACTTAAGCGATCTGCAGTTCTTACTTTCTTAGCAACACAAAAAGACGAAGAAGAAATCTCAGTATAAGTGAGAAATCTTCCTCGTCTTTTTCTTAGTCAATTCAACGATTAAGAGACCTTCGGAGTGGTTAAAGGACTATTGATAGTAGAGTAGGTTTTTCTTTGACGGACCGAGTAGCCATCCTGGGTATAGGTGAAGATAAGAGAAGTGAGAACTTTATCGGCATCTAAGGAAGCGGTGAAAGCAAAATCACTGACACCGGTAAGGGTATCTTTACCGAAGAATCCTTTTAAGGAAGCAGAAGCAACTTTACCGGTAACTTCCGATTTGCCACCTTTATCTACCGTCGAGACATCACTCGCTTTGGTGAAATCATAGCCGAGAACAAAGGGAGTAAAACCAGTGTTCTCTTCTTCTTTGACGCTGTATTTTCCAGAAGATGGATTGAGGGTAAAAGTCTGTCCCGGAGTCCTGTAGATAGTATAGGTTTCCTGGGTGGTATCGGTGTTCTTATCGAGGTTCGACATTCTTTCACGGATACCGAAAGAATAACGGATTTTCCCATCGGTTCCATCGCTCGTACCGAGATAGAGAGTCTCTCGGCCGAGGAAGGAATAATACTGTTTACTGTCTTTCTGAATCTTGATATCGGAACGGATATCGTAGAAACCGGATTGTTCGGATAGGATTTCCTGTATCGTCTTTTCTTTTTCGGGAGTCGGTTCTGAAGAAGTCGGTTCCGAAGAAGTCGGAAGAGGATTATCGGAAGAAGAATCCGTTTCTCCGCAACCCGCAAGAGGAAGAAGCAAAGAAAGAAGAACAAACGCCAGAGTTTTCTTTTTCATTTTTCTTTTCCTCCTCTTTAGAGATTGCTATCTCCTATCACTTCATCCAAATCCGCAATTGCTTTTTCGTAAGCTTCTTTGGCCTTGGCTAACTTGGTCTTTTCCTCGTCGGTGATCTTGGCTTTCTCACTCTCGGATAAGTAAGCCATATCTTCTTCGGCTTTATAGATGCAATAGTGATTCTCTAATGTCTTATTCAGATCAATACCGGCAATATAAGAAGAAACCATCGAAGCCGTAACCACAACATCCTCTTTCTTCCGAGGCTGAATAGAAGGAGTTCCTTTTTCTTCATCGTAATGCCATAAGAGATCCGTATCGAAGTTACGGATGAAGGTGTTCGTCTCCCAGAAACGGCTATCGACATCGTTCGGTACCGAGATCGAAATACCGGCATCGACCGTCGAAGTCGTAGGAGTGAGGTTATCCGCTAAATCCGAATAATCTTCCGAGACGAAATAGCAATCTTCCGCGGTGTAAGAGCAAGTATTCGCATCGAAAGATCCGATGAAGTTATTGAAGTAGGTAGGTTGTGTCATCTGACGGACTTTGAGGTCTCCAATCAATCTTTTGACATGGAGTTTTCCACCTTCTTTGAGGTGTCCGGCAACAACGGCAGCTTCCTTCTTACCATTATCAATCGTCAAAGAAACATAGGCATCCTCAATCTCGGTAGTCGCACGGTTACGGCCGATCAGACCGATAGCGGCACCATCGGTATTGATATGACCTTGAGCCTGAATCTGCGAGAAAGAGTAAGTCTCACCGGCATCCCCATCTTCAATACCGCCGGTCAATAAGCCGACGTATTTCGGGCAGGAGATATAGGCATCATCGATAACTAAGTTCTTTACCGTGACCGGACCTCTACGCATACGGCCGGCGACCATACCGAAGTATCCGCCACCACCGGTCGAAGAAGCTTCCTGATCGACTTTGCAGGAGAGGAACTTCACGTTCTCGATATCGGTTCCGTTATAGACGTTACCGGCCAGAACACCGACATCCTCAATGCCGGAGACATAGGCTTTTTCAAAGACGATATTCTTGATTTTTCCTCTTAAGGTATTGAAGATACCGACCTTACTAGAAGTAAGGTTGATACGTAAGCCAGTGATCTTATAACCTTGGCCATCGACAGAACCGGTGAAATTGACTGCCGAGTTCTCTTTCCATTCAAAGGAAGACATATCGATATCGTTGATGAGACGGAACTGGGATTTCGCGGTATCAATATTGGTTCCCATCTGATAGACATCTTCCGGAGTGGAAACGTTGATAACGGTAGAAATAGATAAGGAAGAAACGATGGAAGAATTTCCGTTTGTATTCGTAGTCAAAGCATAGACATCGTATTCGTCACGGATGGAAAGAAGATGGGTATCAAAAGAGAAGATAGGATTATCGCTTAAAGAAAGGGAACCATGCGTGATAGCGGAAGAGACCGAATCCGAAGCTAAGTCGTTAGCACTCGGAGCTGGATTCCCCTGTTTCAGAACCGCATAATGAAGAGTAGCATCCGAACGGACAAGATTACCGCTTAATGTGATTCTTGCTTTACTGGGATCACTCTTATCGGCTTTGAGATAGGAAGCACGGAAGTTATAGATTCTACCCGTATCGGTTTCTTCATCGAAGTAGACCGTCTGCGTGATAGTCTCGGTTTCCGTATCCTCTCCTAAGAGAGTGAAAGTATAAGTGTAGATCGTCTTGGTATAACCGTCTTCCTGGGTCGAAACCGAAGTGGGTTCCGAAACAGAATAGTCGGTTCCTTTGACTAAGGTAAACGAAGAATCGAAACGGTTATGGACAACAAAGTCCGGGTTCAAACCCAAAGGAGTGCTCCCGGAATAAGCGTATAACACCGGTTCATAACCCGTGATCTCACCGATACCTTTACTGCGATTAGGATTTGTCGGATTCTTTTCTTCTACAAGAGTTGCGGTACTATCCAACTTCAAATCGGAAAGATAGGTCGCACCGACTTTCGAACCGCTCTTGGCTCGGATTCTTAAGGCTAAGACATCCCCGGAGATATTCGAAGTGACACCGCCTCCGTTGACATAAGCATCCCCTGCATCTAAGGTGAGGTCGATATATTTGTTCTGCTCGAAATCGAAGACTTTGAGGATTCCGTATCCGCTCTTGGTACGTAAAACAAAGCGGAATTTATACCAGACGCCAGCTTTCGGAGTAAAGCTAGTGGCATCCTTTAAACTGCCGTTAGCATCGTAGGCAAGAGCATCGGAACGGAGGCGGAAAGTCTGTACGATAGATCCCGTGGAAGTGACGAACTCAAAGGAGATACCATTGGTTTCTCCCATCGAAAGGAAGTAGCCTTCAAAGGCTGCACCCTGCGGAGCATTGGCGGTAGTGATATGGATCTTACGGCTATAGCAGATATCGGAGGCCTGGCGAGCAGAGTTGATCTTCAAAACGTGAGCCGAGGGTAAATCGTTGACATTATGTAAAGAAGCATCGCTATCTTTATCGATGGCTTCGGAGATCATATCTTCTCCGGAGGTCATCTGCCATTTGTAATAGTTGGAGATATCCAGTCCGGTACGATAAGAAGAAAAATCCTCTTCCATCGCTAAAGGAAGATCCGAAGCCTGTTTGCTCGACTTTTTGGCTGCCGTCAAAGGGAAACTTCTTTGGCTGGTTCCTTCTTTGTCTTCCCCGATCTGAGCGGTAGCCGTTAAGGTGAGAGCGGTATCGGCATCCGGACGGGTGACTTTGCCGACAATGGAAGTGACTTTGCCGTTATCGTTCTTGTTCGTGACGATCTTCACAACGGATTCGTTAGAAGAAGTCCAGCGGATACTGGCGTTATATAGGCTGGTGAAAGGAAGCATGATATCGGTAAGGACATGGGAGAGATCGATGTTGAGGTTCGAAGCTAAAACATCCAAAGCTTCTTTGGCTTTGCTCTGATCTTCTTCCTTGGTCGCCTGAACGAAACGGGAAGAAGAGAAAGAAACGGAAGCATTTCCTTGGAAAGAGAAAGCCGTCAAGGATAGAGCGCTGAGAAGCAATAAACCGAATTTACTTTTTTTCATTCTCTTAATCCCCCGATAAATCCGCCCCTAAGGCTTTGCCACCAGCACCCATCGTCGCAAACGGAGAAGAAGGATTGATCTTCAGGAAATCCCCGAGCTTGATATTCCCTTCTTCGTCTCTTAAAAGATGATGAATATCGTTGTGTTCGCTTGCTTCCTTCCCTTTCGAAGCCTGTGGCTGAGGAGTGGTGATTGAAACAAAAGGGGAGACTTCCGATTCATACGGAGAGCCGGCCTCGTCGTCTTTTTCAAAGTTACAGACATCGGCATCTTGGAAATAGAGCATCGAATTGCCACAATAGAAGAGACAATGATCCGCGGTACCTTTATAGCGATCCTTAGAGTTAGCAATCGTGGAGTTACCCGTAATCGGATCCACTCTATCTCCGGTGCAATAGGAGAATATATTCTTGTAATAGTTCAGAGAAGTCGAAGTACGTGCCATATCGATATTGGCGGCATCCCAATCTCTGGTTCCGTTATTAAAAGAAGTGCAGTTTTCGATGTGGATGGTTCCCGGATTCGAATTATCGGTAAAACCGGTCGCTAAGTTATGAAAGGCGATGCAGTTCTTGACGATATGAGCGACGGCGATACTTTCGCCACCTAACTTGAAGCCGTTGCCATCGGAGTTAGCGGTACCGACACCATAGGAAGTGATGCCGTTATTGAAAGCGATGCAGTTCTGAATGGTGACCGGACCGATCGGACCGGTTTCGGCTTTCGCATATAGATCCCAACCATCATCGACGTTGTTGTAGGAGATACAGCCATCGAAGACATTGCCTACACCGGTTGTGAGTTTGCAGGCAAAACCATCGGAGTCTTCTCCCGAAGGATCGTGGTTATCATGGGAGGTAACATTCTTGATGAGGTTATAGCTCGGCCAAGTATCCATCGAGGTGCAGTCGGAGGCTTTTCTTCCTAATTGAAGACCGGAATCCTGGCAATCATGGATATCAAGATGTTCGACGATGTTGTGGTTTCCACCGATATAGACGCCGTTATCACCAGCCCCTTTGACCTCGACATCTTTCAAGGTCCAGTAATCGGTGTTGATAGAGATGCCACGGTTCGAAGAAGAAAAGGACATCTGAGAGAAATCGAAAGTGACAGAGACAGGTTTTCCGTCTTCTCCTTTCATCGGGCAGATTGTTTTTCTTCCTTCTTCGGAAGTAGCTGGATGAAGATCCGTTTCCGCGTTAATAAGATAAGGAGTAAAGGAAGAATAGGTTCCTTTCATCAGATAAAGAGTAGAACCCGGGGTGAGGTGATTGATAGCGGTGATGAACTCATAAGGATGTTCTTTCGAACCATCGGCATCATCGTTGAATCCTTTTCCGCCATCCGGAGAAGCATAGAGATCCTTCTTCGGAAGCGGATTGACGGAAGAAGAACTGGAAGATGCGGAGGAAGTCGATTCCACCGGAGAACTACTCGAAGAGGACGAATCGGAAACAGAAGGTTCGCTCGGAGAACAAGAACCGAGAAGAACCAAGAATAATAGGCTAGGAATGAAAGCAATCGTCTTTTTCATTTGTGCCCTCCTTCTAAACGCTTGTATACAACATTTTGATTGTAACACAGGTGCAAGCGGTTACAACATAAAAATAAAGCCGTTTTAGGCGTAAAGCACAAAAATAAAGCCCTTTCTTGCATTCAAGTTTCATTTGGTACACAATGGATATAGCTTCGGTTGTATACAAGTCCTTTGATACAGCCGCGAAAGGAATTGCAAAAAAATATGAAACTTGTAAAGCGTTCTCTGATCTTCGCCGTTCTCTGTCTGAGTCTTGTTTCCTGCGGAGAAACCAAGGAAAGTCCTTCTTCTCCGGCTTCGTCCACTCCGAAAGAATCCGAACCTGCTCCTTCTTCGAAGAATCCAGAAGTTTCTTCTCAAGTTTCTTCTTCTCCTATCTCTTCCGAAGAGCCGGCTCCGGCTTCTTCTTCGGAAGCTCCAGCTCCGTCGACTGCTGTCACTAAGGCGATTGATTTCACTAAGTTCAACGCTTTAACCGCTGCCGGGGATGCCGACGATGGCTTCTTCTATGGTGTCGGTGTCAAATATAAGGAAAGCAAATCCGCTGGTACGGTTCAGACCGGTGGATCGGGTGTTATTTCTTCTTCTAAACTCAACCATGTCATCTATTTCACTACCACAGGTTCTGGAACTATCACGTTAAGTGGTAAATCCGGTTCCAAGGAAGAAAGACGTCTCTATCTTGTCAAAGAGGGAGCTGAGCAGGGTGATTTCACGGCCGAAGGTGTTCAGGTCTGCACTTTAACCGAAGCGGGAGAAGCTGCGGACTTCACCGATACGGTTTTCAATCTCCCGAATGCCGGTAAATATTACCTTATGTCGAATGAAAACGTCACTCTCAGCAAGATTGAAGTCACCTATGATCCGGCTAAAGCAGAGGGTAGTGCAAACGACACGACTGTCGCCTTAGCAAGCAACAGCTATTTAGATGCCGAACTTCTCTATCCTGGAAAGATTGCCAACAACACGGTTTATGGCGATTTCACTTTCACCAGTGCCGGTTCGGAAGTTATTTTCAAAGGCAAAGTAAATGGCAAGAAACCTAAACGTGATGACAAAGTCCACTATAACTATGTCCATCTGAAGCAGGGCGATACCGTCAAGTTCACTTCTTCTGGTGCTGGAACTGCAACGGTCGCTATTGCCTATGCCAAGAAGACTCTTGCAGAAGATGGCACCACTGCTTTAGATACGACCGTCACCTTAACCGATGGCACTACTCCGACTACCAAGACTCTGCACGATGATTCCTTCGATGCTCAGTCTCTCAGCTTCAATGTTTCGGCTGGCACTTATACTCTTAGCGCGGATCATGATATCTACTTCCAGGCGCTGAATGTTGCTGTCATCTAATAACATCTCTAACTAATAATCTCATTTTCCTTTCGAATACGGAGAGCTGATATTCCGGCTCTCCTTTTTTGTTGTCTGCATTCCGGCGATCGTCTCTGAATTCCGTTTCTCCTTTTCGGCTGCACGGAAATCGCAAAAAAAACAACTTGCCTTATGAGAGTCATCTCTCAGCGGCACAGCATGAGAAGAAGAACGAAGTACGGAAAAAGGAACTCTCGGTTCTTGACAGGTACATTGTCTCCACTTCGTAAACTCACTTCTCAGGGAAGGAGGAAAGAATGAAGCCGAAAGATGTTGCCCTCCTGTTATCTATGAGTCCGGAGAAGATCAAGTTCTACAAGAAATCCAAGGTGTTTTCCCCAGAGCATTCCCCACAGGGGAACCATCCGACGGAATACACTCCGAAGGACATCGAAAACCTGAAGATTCTCCAGTTTCTCACAAGGTCAGGATTGACGACAAGCGACATCCGGAAGATACAGAGCGGAAAGGATAGCCTGATACACGTCCTGTTCCTCCGGAAGAAGAAATTAGAGAAGAGCATCGGGATGAAAGAGAAGGCCCTGAGTTCGCTCGACGAGTTTCTGCGATTCGACTCCCAAAGCGAAAACGGAAAGAAGAATTCAGATTGGGAAGAGCTGATTCTCTGTTCCCTTCGCCTCATCGAGAAGGAGGAACAGGAAGAAGGGAAGAAGAGAGAGTACGTTATCCAGGAAAGGAAAGAAAAATGAATAGAAAACGTAGAAGATTAGCTGTGCTGTTAGCTGTTTCGAATCTAATCTGGCTTGCCGGCTGTCAGAAAGAAGGAGGATCTTCCCGCTCCGGGGAATCCGCCCGCTCTGAAAATTCCTCTTATGTCGTTGAGACACAGGGAAAAGAAGCGAAGCTGCTCTCTTTGACCGGAGCAACCATAGAAGAAAACAAAGTCCTCCTCATCGAGGAGGCGGGTACTCTGAGTGTTGATCTGAATCCTCTGATTCAGGTTTCGAAAGGAGCGACGTGGCTCTTGGCTCTCGACAAATACGGTCAGCATCCTATCGCAGACGGGATTGCCCGCAGTGCATATTACCCTCTTACAACGACGCTAGAGGGAGGCGACAACAATTTCTATCTCCTGGTAACTTCCGGGGATCAAAAGGAGAAGAATGTCTACAGCCTCAACATCTACGTCTGCTACAACATCTCTGTCACGTATTACTATCCTGTCGCCTCTTCGCACTATGACAAACCGATTCCGGTGCAGGTTCATCGGGAAGAGATCCTTTCCGGAAAGCCTTTTTCTCCGAGCTATGTCTGCAAAGACAGCAAAGAGGCCGATGAACTGGACAAAGAACGAATCGATACGGCCTTGAAGGGAACCGAGTTCCAATATTGGGAAACGAAGGATGGGACGAGATGGGAAAACGGAACTCCGTTCAAGGATCTGTCTCTCTACGCTCATGTGGCAGGCAAGGAATTTCAAGTCACCCTCGATCCCGACGGCGGAACGCTGGAGAAGACGAGAGCTACGGTCTGCTATGGTGAAGCCTATTCTCTCCCCGCTCCGACAAAACCGGGGTATACGTTCTCCTATTGGCGTTGGAACAACCCGGAAGATGAATACGACAGCGAAACATTTGACACGGAAGGTAAACTCTGGCCTTTTGCTGAAGATATCACTCTCAAAGCCGTCTATTCCATCAACGATCTCTTGACCGACGGAATCTTAGAAAGCCTCGCCTCCTCTTCTCTGACGATGGAAGCGAAGACGAGTCTTTTCCTCAACAAAGATTATTCGACGCATAAAGGGACGACAACCTACAAGATCACCGACGACAAGTATATCGCTAGCTGCCTCTATGAAGACGGCAGCCAGGGAGAAGCCAAGTTCTATGCCGACAGCGAAGGCTATCCGGTCTATGACGAAATCAACCGCCAAAACGAAGTCGAAACCAAAAGAACCGGAGACGGAAAGAAGTTTGCCGACATCGACGCTCTGAAGAACCCTTTCTCCCTGCTGAAGGCAAACATGTTCGAATTCAGGAAATATGCTTCCGGCGACGGACTCTGGAAGTATGATGTCCCCAGCGACAAGAAAGACGACGACGATGTCAACGCCGCCTTCTCTCACATCTCTGATTTCTTCAATTCCGTCATAGGGCAATACTATGTCTCTCTCTCGAATCTGACGGAAGAGGGAGCAGAGCTGAAAACGGAACTTACGAGCGCTTCTCTGACGATGAATCTGACTCAGATCCAATCTCTGAAGTTCGAACTGAATCTATCGACGAAGGAAAAAGGCAAGACTTCTTTCTCTTCCGCAGGATGGGCGACGATCACGTTGACTCTCTTCGATGTCGGTTCGACCCTCATTGAAGATAGTGAGGTCAAAAAGACGCCTTATTCCGTAAGTTCGCAGGATGAGGCCGCCTATCGCTCCTTCCGGAAAGCGAGAAGCGAAATAGCCTCTTCTTGCTACTCATTCCGCTCGACCTGCCATTATGGTTCCCTTCTGACAAACTCCTATGTAGGCCGCGTGATCTCCTCCGGTTACTCCGTCCAGGGAAAGACCTATCAGAACGGAGAAGTTGCCTCGACAACCTATTTCGGAATCCACTCTTCCGATAACCGTTCTCAATATTACTCCTCTTCCACGCCGAACGGACTGAAAGGAAAGAAGGAGATGACGTACCGGAAACCGGATTTCGATTTCAAGGAAGAGATTTTCCAGAGGAGAGCAGACGATTCCGCAGGCAACTATGTCTTCTCTCTTCAACCGGATCTCCTCACAATAAACAACGTCGAATGGCTCGCCTATAGCATGGATGCCACCGTTCTAGGGTCCTATGCTTCATCGGATCTGCTCGTCACGATCTCCCCAGCGGGAGAATACGTCTCGTTGGCCTGCAAGCTCACGCAGAACGGCAATACGTTCGACTATGAGATCACCTACAGTGAAATCGATGATTCCGAAACGATACCGAGTGAATTGGCTGATTTCTCCGATTGGACCGACGTAGCAAAAGAATAGAAAGGGAAAGAAGGAGTCGAGAATCCTGAAAAAGGATCCTTGACTCCTTTTTCGGTTCTTTTTTTCGATGCAGAAAGCAAAAGAAAAATCTCCTATCTCAGAAGTTCCTATACGGATTATCTCGTCAAAACTATGAAGATTCGGACCCTCTGCTGAAGGAAGGGATTGAGGAAGAGAAGTTCAATGTCGATTGCGCCGGAACGACTTGGATTCCTCAAGGATTTTCAACGGTGGTCCATTCAGGAGAGCACTCCTCCGAAGACTTGTCCTGAAAGATTTGTTCGTCCTATAAAAGAACCTTGAAAGATTCTGATTCTAATTGCTCATTCCCTTGCAGGATTCTACTTGTATGAAAAGATTCAAAACCACTAAAATATGTTCATGAAGAGAAACATCCTGAAAATTGTATTATCCGCTTGCCTGTCTCTTCTTCTTATCGGAGGATGGGATAGACCAGAAAGCGTTGAAAAGAAAGCAGAAGGCGATATTCCTTCTGCTTCTGTTCGGAAGGCTAATACAGAAGATAATGAGGAAGGACGGATAACACTCGATCGAGAGCGTTTTGAAAGTTATAAATTGTGGCGCAAAACCCACAGGCTTGCCCGTGGGATGAAAGCCACTTTTCTATGTAAAACTGCATGTCCGCTACTTGGCATATGCATAGAT
>ONBI01000035.1 GCA_900316035.1 uncultured Eubacteriales bacterium | reverse complement strand
ATCTATGCATATGCCAAGTAGCGGACATGCAGTTTTACATAGAAAAGTGGCTTTCATCCCACGGGCAAGCCTGTGGGTTTTGCGCCACAATTTATAACTATCAGGAGACATTTGAATTCTGAGCTTTATTCTGTCGCGGTTGTACCAGTCGATGCAGTCGTCCAGCATCTTCACGAACGAAGTATAGTCCTTGTAGTCGTATTCGTGCCCGTAGAACTTCTCCTTCTTGAGAAGCCCGAAGAAGTTCTCGGTCATGGCGTTGTCGAGGCAGTTCCCCTTCCTCGACATCGACTGTCTTATCCCGTGGTCTGTGAGCCACGCAGATACAGCTTGTGCTGATACTGCCAGCCC
Source organism: uncultured Eubacteriales bacterium (assembly GCA_900316035.1). GTDB lineage: Bacteria > Bacillota_I > Bacilli_A > RFN20 > CAG-288 > Enterosoma. Next base: position 18,419 of record ONBI01000035.1, on the reverse strand, counting down.
TGGTCGGAATGCAGTATCGTTTCGCCCTTGCGGATGATTCCGGCCTTGGCGAGCTTATCCAGCATGTCCCTCTTATCGGAGACACAGAATCATCACAACTCACTACTTTCTACTTGACTTTCTAATAGTTGCCTAACGGCAACTACCATGCTTAAATAACAGATACGATTTTTTACTCAAGGCATGGTCAAAACTCTTTATATTTTCCACTCTTCGCTTATAATAAAGACCGAAGGAGACGTTTTTATGGAAAAGGTATTGTTATACTATCGTTTCTCCGTTTTTGGTAATTTTGCATCGCTTCAATCCAGAATCTCGGAAATTGCCAAAAAGATTCCGAGCAATTTTACGAGGAATCTCGGGAATCTTCAATCTGGGTTTGTTAACGATTCTTTTTACAGCTTTACAAATGATTCTTCCAACATTGTTCTTTCTTCTGGCCGAATCGATTTTTCCTTTTCCAGTGAAGATGTCGACTTAGAGATATTAAAGACTTATTTTGATTATCTCGATTTGAAGTCTGTTACTGTCCAAAGAATCGCCATCAATTATGCCAAATGCATTACAGATGAAAACGGAGAGATAAAATCTAGGATTTTCAAGAAAATCAAATTCTTTGATTCTTCTGAATCTGAGCCGAAAGATGTTTCTATTCGAGAAAACAGCATTTTTACCTACAAGCAAATTTTGTTTAACGATCTTATTAACGTCGAATCCACAATTTTACAGAAAAAAGCGGATTTTACTCAAGTTCCCGGCATTGCTATCTCTTTAGATTTGAATAGTGTTCCCACTCAGGTTTCTTCCTTTGCGATAAGTGATTTGAAAGACTTTTTTGTGTATCTAAAAGACAGAGCTATCACTCAGATGAACCAGATTATGAAATATTGCAACGATGATGAAAAGGAAAATTCTTAATATGTTATTGCCGTTATCGTTTCCTGCTATCATGACAAGCCAGGTAGGCTATTCCTCTGGGGAAATCTCTTTCCAACAAGGAAACGGGTTTTCTGGTGCTTCAACAGCAGATACGGCGATAATGTCAGAAAATCCAAGTGACTTTTCCTCAGACGTCGTTCTTTCTTATCCTCAAAGCAAAATTTCTACAGCAGAACCAAGTTATCAAAAAGATACTCTACTTATTCTAGAAGACTATTCTCGATTGCTAGATATCTATCGATATCTTATGATTAATTCCGATGAGGATGAGGAAGAAATTGCAAAGCAAATCGAAAAAGATTTAAAGAGGCCTGATTATCCGGAATTCATTCGATATCTTTTCAATCACAATTCTGATGAATTCAAGTCCCTCTTTATCCGCACTTGGTTAGCGGATGGTCCTGATATTTTCAATTCCGCCTATTACACCGCCCTAAAGATTTGCCAAAGATCTTCATCGAAGGAGTTGGTTAGCATTTCCTCTGAAATTTTAAAACTCTATTCGAAGCATTTTGAAGGACTGAAAGAATGTATGTGAGATGTATCTGCCACGTTTCTGAATGGAATGTCGACAATTTTGAGAATATCCCGAATATTGCTCTTTCTGATTGGTTTACCAGCAGTGATTCGGATTACTCCATGTTTAAGGTGAATTCTTTTCAGGACACTCAGATGCTAGATCGAATTGCCTTTTATTTCTTTTCTCAAAATCCAAGGAAACACTGCAAATTTTCATTTCTACCTATAACGGATGAATTTGCTCATCAACTACCAGAAATCCAAGATGATGGCTCCACGAAAATCGGTACCCTGCATGCCAATGTTAAGAATGCCACCTATAAAGACTTTAAGATTTGCATTGAATATACCTATGAGCATCGTCGGGATTTCATCGCCTACGACTTCCAAAAATTTCGCAAAGTTTTTCAAAACATCACCGAAGAAAATATGGCACAGCTTCTTGTTGAACTGAATTTGGAAAGAAAAGACCAGCGAAAACTATTGAGCCAAATCCAACTGATCTATTTTAGGGGCGAATCCTATAAATACCAGAAATTACTAGATTCCTATCGATAAGTAAAATAAAAAAATCAGAAAATTCCTCATGAGTTACTTTTTTAGGGGAAAGTAATAAAACAAAAATACCGAAGGCACAGAATCACTTATGTCTTCGGTATTTTCGACTTAATAAGTACTACTTACCGGAAGTGGTCGTATCTTTCGTTTCCGTATCCGGAGCTGATCTTTCAGCTTTATAAGCAGAACGGATAGCGAAGATACCCCAGATAGCTAGGCCAACAGGAATCACAACATCGATAGCCGTAAGGACGATATTCCAATAAGCCATCTCATAGTGGTCGATTTCGTTTGCCATAGCGTTGGAATTAGCAACCACATAGAGAGTCTCATGCGTTGCCTTACGAGGCATGGCAGCATCCTTCGCATTGCCCTTATCGAAGAACTGATCGACTCCGATCGGTTGCGAGCAAAGATCTAGAGTGCTACCGGCATAGAGCATCGGTTTCAGAATATAGTGTTAACTTCCTGAAAAAGTAGCACTAAACTTTTCATAAAGAATGGATAGATGACGTAAAGCCCGCGTAAAATGCGGACTTTTTGTCTGTCCGGTATTGAAGCGCGGCCTCTATTGTACTATAATGTTTAGTGCTAGGTAGCACTAATGGGAGGAGGCCGGAAATGTATCTGTCGACACCGGTGGAGATACCCTCGGACAAAGGGAAGATAAGCCATTTCATGAAGGACGGGGTGACATACTACAGATACCTGTACGGGAGAAGATACGACCCGAAAAGAAGGTTCGCACTCCCAAACTACAGGATCATAGGTAAAGGGATCGACGGGAAACCCGGGATGATGCTTCCCAACGAGAACTACATCGCGATATTCGGAACGGGGAATCTTCCTGAGAATATGGAGGAAAGGGGCTGCTTCCTCAGGATCGGATCGTTCCTTGTCATACGCAAGGCGGCCGAAGAGACGAAGATGAAGGAGTCCCTTGAGCCGGTCTTCGGAGAGGATGCCGGGTTCGTCATGGATCTTGCGGCATACTCGATCGTTACGGAGGACAACGCCGGGCAGTACTATCCCGACTATGCCTACGAGCATCCGCTCTTCACGGAGGGGATGAAAGTCTGCAGCGACTCCAAGGTATCCGACTTTCTCTCCTCATCGGTAAGAGAGGAACAGAGAAGGGAGTTCCTGAACCTGTGGAACGAAGACCGGGACCACAGGCAGAGGATATACGTCTCCTATGACTCGACAAACAAGAACTGCGAGGCAGGTGACCTGGAGATGGTGGAATACGGTCATCCCAAGACGGATGCGGGAGAGCCTGTGGTCAACATATCGGTAGCCTATGACACCAGTAACGAGAAGCCGCTGTTCTATGAGGAATACCCGGGAAGCATCGTTGACGTCTCACAGCTCTGCTTCATGGTGAACAAGGCAAACGGATACGGATATAAAAACATAGGTTTCATCCTGGACAGAGGATACTTCAGCGAGACCAACATCCTCGAGATGGATTCCCTGGGATATGGCTTCGTCATGATGTTCAAGGGGAAGAAAGCGCTGGTCAGATCCTATATCGACAAGGTCAGGGGAATCTTCGAGAACAGCTTCGACACCCGCATACAGGAATACGGAGTCAACGGCACCACCCTTTATGAACCGGTGTTCCCGTCTGACGTCAGGAACGGAAGGAAACGGTACATCCATCTTTATTATTCAGATGCGAAAGCGTCTTCCGAAAGGAGGCTTCTTTGGGAGAAGATCGCAAGGATGACATCGGCCCTGGAGGAGATGTACAACAGGGAATACGAACCCGAGGGGGAATACCTCAGATACTTCGACTTCGTCTTCTACGAACAGAAGGGAAAAGACGGAAAGACAGCGAAGCTTCTTCAGGCTGCAACTGCAAAGAAGGGAGTCATAGAGGAGGAACTCTCCTACTGCGGATACTACGCGATACTCACATCGGAGAAGAAGACGGCAGAGGAGGCTCTGACTCTGTACAAGAGCCGCGACGTCTCCGAGAAGCTCTTCCGGGACGACAAGACGTTCCTGGGAGGAAGAAGCCTAAGGGTGTATTCCGACAACTCCGCGGCATCGAAGCTCTTCATTGGTTTCCTAGCCCTCATCCTCAGGAACAAGATATACACGGTTCTCAAGGATGCCACGGACAAGGGGAAGAAAGAGAACTTCATGGATGTCCCTGCCGCCGTCAGGGAACTGGAGAAGATAGCTCTCGTGAAGGATGCCAGAGGCGACTGGATCATGGACTATGCCATCACCAAAACCCAGAAGACGATACTGAGAGCCTTCGGATTCGAAGAAAAGGACGTGAGAAAGATGGCGTCCGAACTGGGAAGGCAGATTGCTGATTATGACAGGAAGGAGGAGAAGAGACATGACACGGAGAAGACTGACGACTGAGGAGAAGATAGATAGGCAGCAGAAGAAGGTCCTCAAGGCAAAGGAAAGGTTCGACAAGGAGAACGAGAAGCTCCATAAGCTCTATCAGGAGAGGGACGAGGAAAGAAAAAAGGAGCTCCTCACTGCGGTATCCAAGAGCAGGAGAAGCTACCAGGAGATACTAGACTTCATCAACGGAAAAAGAGAGGATACAGACGACGAATGAAAACGTTTAGTGCTACATTTTCAGGAAGTTAACATATAGTTAGAAGCTCCGATATCATAGCTTTCGACAGCATATTGCGCTAAAGAGGTAACAAAGATAAGAGCTGTCTTGGTATCGGTTTTTCGGATTTCATGTGCTAATTGCATGCCAGTCATTTCCGGCATCGCAATATCGAAGAAAAGAAGCTGCTACTGTGGTTTATAGGTTTCGATGAATTCAATCGAAGAAGAAAAAGGAGATACTTTGGAAAAAAGGTCTTCTTCCTCTCCTAGTTTCTTTAAGAAGGAAAGAAGCTTTTCCCTTGCTTCTTCTTCGTCTTCCACTATGGCTACTTGGATCTCTTTCATCTTGTCCTCATTATACCATCGATGTTTTTGTTAAATCCTTTCTAATCTCTCCTTGATCAACTCTAAGAGCTTTGCTTTCCATTCTTCACTGAAAAAAGAAGTTTGGATAAGTTCATAGGTTTTCGGTATATGGGTTTTCAGTCTCGTACCCAGGTTGTTATAGACTTTATCGAAGAAATGATATTTCTCCGCTAAGAAGAGAAAGTCTTTTTTCGTGGATAATTAAAGCCATCTCTTCCCTATCTTTCAGGTGAATGAATTGCACACGGATGTCTGTACTGTACCCTATTCTTGGATTGCTTAGTTGTATTAACCCGATTAGCAAAAAACACAAAAGCCATAGAAACGAACGGATCGAACAGCAAAATTCTTAATTTTTCGTTCCTGAAAAGGATATCAATCACTTTTCTTGTTCCTCTGTTTTCTCTTTTGGAAGAACAAAGACGAAAATTTTCCAAATCACTAACCCGATAACGCACAGATCATCGATAGCAAAGAGAATTACAAATGAAAAAAGGAAGGATGTTTCCATATTGCAAAAGGAATATTCATATTGAATATTTTGTTTACAAATTATATATTTATAGCCGAGGCAAAATCGATAATGAAAGATTTCAAAACATTGAGTCTGACTATTCAGGGCGTAAAAAATATTAAAGAGAAAGTGACCCTGAATTTGTCTAACATCAGTAAATTGAGTCTCATTCGGAAGAAAAAACTTGCTTTAGCCGGAATTTACGGTCCGAATGGTTCTGGTAAAACCGCCTTGATTACGGCTATCCAGATAGCTCAGACCATAGTCCTCCACCGCAAGAGCCTGGGGTACTATTCTGATGAGTTCTTATATTCCATTCTCAATAAAGATATCAAACGTTTTTTCTTTTCGGTTGATTTCGCTCTTTTCAATGATTTTGAATCCAATAAGACGGAAGCTATTTACCGATATACCTTATCGCTTCGGGAAAAAGATTCTTGCTTCCGCATCGAAGAAGAAAAAATAGAGCAACTTTCTTTGCTCTCTTTAAATGAGAAACCGAAATTCCTGATCGGCTCTAAGAACGGGGCATTGGTCTTTTCCGAAAAAGAAGAAACACCTATGCAGAAGTTGCTGATTGCCAAAACAACCAATCTTTTGAATGGGCTTTCTTTTCTTTTTTCTGTTCTGGAGAATGACAAACCAGAACCAAAAGGTTATTCGGAAGCCTGGGAGAAGGGCGTTCTATATACCTGGCTTTTTTTCCAATCGATAGAGGTTGTCTTGAAAAACGAAGACAGGCACTTTCCTGATATTTACCTTTCCGAAACAAACAAAGAAGAAATCCCAACAAAAGAAAGGCATGACTTTAATTTTTCGGAAAAACTTTTTTCTCTTCACCGACAAGGCCGTATCACCTTTGTGAGGAAAAAAGATATTGTTTTCTATGAAAAACATATCAACAGATTAACTGCGTTTATCCGTGTGTTTAAGCCAGAGCTGAAGAGCATCGAAATCAACCGTCTGGAAGACAAAGATGTTTACCTTTGCACGAATATACTTGTTTACCCGACCTATCGTATCAATGAAGAATTCGAAAGCAACGGCATCCGGCAATTGATCCGGCTTTATGACGCCTTAGAAGCAGGATATCAAGGCAAAATTGTTTTCATCGATGAAATGGATCTTGCTCTATCCGGAATCTATCTTTCGAAGATTCTTCTTTTCTTCGAAGAATATGCCAAAGGTCAGCTCATATTAACAGCTCATTCGCTTGAAACCATGGATCAGCTTCGAAGATACAGCCTCTTCTTCCTCGGGGAGGATAATCGGTTGATCAAATGGGTGAACAACGGTCACTATCTTCCTTCCAAGGTCTATCCGGACGGCCTGATTGAAGGTATTCCTTTCAATCAAGATGAAATAGACTTTCTGCCTGCTTTTAGTGAGGATGAGGAGAAAACAAAGCTATGATTTTCTTCCTCTGTTTTGAAAGCTGTGTGAAAGGGAAGATGGGAGGCAGTGATGACAAATATCTGAAGGCAATCATGACGAAGTTTTACCCGGAAATCAAGCAGAAACATCGTTTTGAATATATTCCTCTGAACGGAAAAGAGAACTACAAAAATCTCTCAGCGAAAGTGAAAGCAAAATTGCACGAAGCAAACAAAAGCTCTTCTAAGGAATATCGAGTTATCCTGTTCCTTGATACGGACAAAAGCAATATCGATTCCGAAGGCAAGAACGAGGATATCAAAAGTTTTTGTGAAAAATGCGATTATTCTCTTGCTTGGTTCAATCCTGATGTGGAATCGGTCCTTTTGCGTTATATGACTCCGAAAGGTCAATCTTTCAAAAAGCCGGCAAGCAGCCATGAGAAAGTGGAAAAGGCAAGGCAATTCGCTTCTAGCTTTTTGCAGAAAAAGATTTCGAAATCTGAGATGACGGTTCTCTACGTTGAAGATGTGAATAGACAAAACAATTGCAGCAATCTCTTAAGCGTGCTGGATTCTGTCTTTCATTCTTGTGGTTTACTTCCCTGAGCGACAAGACTAAGTCTTTTTCTAAGGCAGCTTACGTTCTATATTTGAGCATATAATTCTCTAAAAAGTTTAGGACAAAAGACATCCCCGTCTAAAAGCGGGTAGTAATCTCACCCAGAAGAAATGTTACTTTCCCATCAGAGAATAGCTCAATACGTTTTTTCAGAGCGTTGCCATCTATTGCCTCTCCTTATCTTGGAATACTTTCTTCAGATGATGGATTTCCGGAACCGGAAAGTAATCATCATCGGTCTCTATTCCTTGGTAAATCTTCAGGAAATAAACATATAGTTCTTTGCATTCTTCGTTGTAGTTCAGCTCTTCACAGTACTGCTGAAATTCATCGGTAAGTTCATCTAACTGCCTCGAGCAAGAAAAAGAATCCTTATAAGAGATGAAGGTATGTTCTATATCGAAATTCCTGGTATTCTCACTGCATTCATATAGAATCTGATGCAGTTTGCTGATGAAGTATTCCTTATCAACATCAACGTTTTTATAGATTCTCATAGGACTTTAGCCTTTCATTTATTATGCCTATTAAAACACATCCCGATCGCATTCCGTATTCGAAAAGAAAGAGAGCAGAGGACTTCAGCATCAACACTATGAAAGTTATCTAGAGAACGGCACAACTTTGCTCAAGAAAAAGAGATGCCTATTACAAGAACAGACATCTCCGTTGGAGAAAATTCAGAAACGACTACATATTAAGATTGTTGGCTTTCTGCCTTCTTTTCTTTACGTAACGCAGATACGATTGCCCAAATACCCCAGGCAATAATCGCGACTACGATGACACCATCGACAATGAAAAGTACTTCTTCCCAGATCGGAAGTTTATACCCTTTGATGTCTAAAGCCATAGCATTGGAATTCACCAGAGCATAGAGTTCGTTGTGGGCTGCTCTTCGTAAGACATTAACATCCTCTGCCGAGTTTGGATCTGCCTTGTTCCAAGGCTTTGTTGTCGTTAGATTAAGGTCGCCTCCGGCATAGATCATCTGTCGGTTATTCATGTAGTTATCGGTGTGGAAATCACAGATGACCGAACCGACAAATCCCCATTCCTTACGTAGTACATTTGTAAGAAGATTGTAGTCACCGCCAGTCCACTTCGTTCCGATGCGGTTGAACGAAGACATCACTCCCAGGGTTTTCCCTTCCTTCACGGCGATTTCAAAAGGCTTCAGATACAGTTCCCGGATAGCTTGCTCATCGCACCAAGTGGCGACACCATTATAGGATCGGTGCGTTTCCTGGTCGTTCAGGGCAAAATGCTTCAGATTGGTATAGACACCTTTCTCCTGCGCTTTGCGGATGACTCTGGCAGCGAATTTTCCAGAGAGATAAGGATCTTCGGAATAGTATTCGGTATTTCTCCCGCTGAACGGCGAACGATGGAGGTTCACCGCAGGGGCATAGAATCCGGTATAAGGTAAATGACTTCCGTTCTCTCTTTGATCGCCGAGCAAGCCTTCGTTTCCGATGGCATTTCCGAAGAGGTCTGCCAGGTCCAGATTATAGGTCTGCGCCAATAGGACTTCGGAAGAATAATAGCAAGTGCCATAAACTTCCGGGGTTCCTAAGAAGGCGACGAATCCGGTAGGTCCATCGCAGGACAAAGTATGGGGAACTCCTAGCCGTTCTAATTCCGGAGTCGAATAGGATCCTCCATTGAAGAGACTTACCATCTCCTCGAAGGTCATCTGGTCTAGGAAGGAATCCCAGAGGGGGTCGTCATAATCCTTCCCAATCAGTTGTTTGAACGAAACGGTGACATCTTTACCGGTAGCAGGCATCTTTGTCAGATCTTCCGTGTTTCCGGAGTCTCGGTTATTGAGGGCATCGATGCCCGCTTGATCAATCTTCCGGTCTTGTTCGGTAGGAGACTTAGGGAAGGTTTCTTTGAAATCCGCCCGGCTTAGAAGACTCTGAAGATGATCTCCGGCATGCTCAAAGAGAGGCTTTACTTCGGTTCCGGTGACCGGATCTTTTTCAAAGCGATAGTCGGTTGCAAGATTCTTCGTAAATTGACCGAAAGAATGGTGAGAATCCTTTCCGCCGAAGAAGATATAGTCTCCTTTTTCCAGCTCATATCCGCGAAAACCGTTTTTGTTTTTATCTTGGGAATCAAAGCTGGCAAAGTCATAAGGAGTGACAGTAATCGTCAGAGTCTCGCTTTCGTTCGGATCCAGTATTTTGGTTTTGGCAAATCCTACTAAGACCTTATAAGGCTTCTCTATTCCGCCTTTCGTATAGGGAGCAGAAGCATAAAGCTGAACCGTATCTTTTCCCGGAACGGAACCGGTGTTTTTCACTTTGATATGGACGTCAAAGCTTTCCGTGGCGGTGATATTCTGCTTTTCTAACCCGGTGATGTTTTCTATCTCTTCGGAAAAATCGGTATAGGAGAGCCCATATCCGAACGGATAGACGACATTTCTGTTATACCAATCCTCGCCCTCTTCTTTTCCCCGGGTCTCATAATAGCGATAGCCGGAATAGATTCCTTCTTCATAATCCACGAAAAAGTATGGCTGAGCAACACCGTTGAGGAAATAGGAATCTCCGTTCTCTTTTCGATTGTTTCCGAAATTCTGCCATGTCGGATCGTTCTCATATCCGGTGTACAAGGTATCTACGGTATGTCCGCTGGGGTTGATTTTTCCGGATAGGATCTCACCTAGCGCCATGATGCCGTTAGCACCCGGGCTTCCGAGGAGTATGGCGGCATCGATTTTTGACGAATAGGCATCGTTATCCGGAAATTTCAGAAAACCTAAATCGATGTTGTTAGAGGAATTGATCAGCACAATGACATGGCTGAACTGATTGGAATCGCAGATATGTTTCAGAAGCGCTGTCTCATTGTGATCTAATTGCAGGTAGTGGTGACTAGGATCGTCGGAGGCAACGCGCGGCAAATCCCAGTTCTCCCCCGCGATTCTTGAAAAGACGACAAGGGCGGCATCGCTGTATTCGTGATACGTCGAGGTAAGCTTTTCGGTGTATTTGTTCAGTGGGGTTTCGCCGGTTTCTAAAGAGGTAACGCCGCTATTTTCCATCTTGGGATTGCTGCTTCGAGGAGAACCTGAGGCACTATCGTCCTCATAGAAAGCTTTCAGGGAGGGATTGAAGGTGAAGCCCGCCTCGGTCAGAGAGTCAAAGATCGTCTTTTTGGGTTCATCCTGCTTCGGAGCTGCCGAACCGGATCCTCCATAAACCAGATTGACAGAGTTCTTCCCGAAGACGGATACTTTGGCGTTGGCTTTGAGAGGTAACGCGTGGTTTTCATTTTTGAGGAGAACCATGCCTTCTTCACAGATCTGCTTGGTCACCTCGTTTCCGTTGCGGTAGGCTTCTTCTTTGGTTTTGAAATCCGGAATATAGGCTCCGGCGTTTTCCCCCGCTTCGGTTATCGCTCTCTTTCCGCCCATATTATTGCAGATAATGCGGTAGAAAGTCTGTGTAGCTAGGAGATTGACCGTGATTCCGATTGTGGCAATCGAAAGAGCGGAGATTCCCCAAGCCAAGACACGTTTGTGCCGGAAAATGCTTCTTTTACTCATATACTTTTTTCACTCATTGTTATTCGTCTTCGAAAACAATGTTGCTGTATTTGGCACTCGGCCAAGTTAACGTGGTAGAGTCGGGCACATAGAATTTCAGGCAATCTACCATCGGGGCAGTGGACATCGCGGTACCATAGAGCCATTGATCGTTATCGGTGATCATCTCAATCTTATTGTTCCCCTTCACGAGCGAAAGATTGATACCCAGGAGAAAGTCCTGGAAAGGTAACCACCCAGAGCCCTGAATCGGGACAACCGGGAAAAGAACGCTCTCATAGGAGATGGAAACTCCGTTGAGCTTGATCGGATACATGTCGGGAGAAATCTCCATCGGGCCGTGATATTCCGCCGACAGCCTCATATAGATCATGGCGTTATCGATCGCTTTATCCGACTGAATATCAAAGATGAGATTATCTCCGCGGTTATAAAGGAAATGCACCCAGAAATGGTTGGAGGCATCGGCATCACGGTCGATATCTTCCTGAATCAACCCCTGTCCTGCTGTGCCACCGGAATAGGTAGAACCGGTCATTCCCTGCCCATCGGTAATACAGGGGCAATATTCTGCTTCAAAAGTATACGCTTTGATCTTTTCCGCGCCGGTTTCACCCCAAGAAGCATAAAGCGTCAACTCGGATTCGACCGGATAGGCAAAATCATAAATCTGCGGGCTATCCTTAGCGATTGCCCAGCCGGTGAAGACTTTACCGTTTCGGGTAGGATCTGCGGGCTCGGTTACCGGTTTTCCTTTTTCGACACGGACCACACTTGCTTTCGGCGCCCCTTTGTAATTCAGATCAAAAGTGACGTCGACCATCTGCTTCTGTGGTTCCCCGGTACTAGAGGAGTCAGGAGTTTTCGACGTATTCGATGAGGGAGCGGATTCTACGGGATGTGCAGTATCACTCTGCTCCACCGGCGAAGCGGAAGGACGAGAGTTAGCAGATTCGATGGGCTTAGTTTCCGTACAGCCTACTAACGCAAGGATGGATAGAACGAATGCCAGAGCATTTGCTTTTTTCATGAAGGTTCTCCTTTTTTATAGAAGGCTAACAACAAGGAAACTGCTAAGAATTTTCTCCTTAGCAGTTTCCGTACATCTTCTTAATCGCTTATGCGTTCTTCTCTTCTCTCTTTTTCTTGAGAGCAAGCCCTGTAGCGAGGAGAGCGAGAGCACCGACAACAGAGGTAGCGGCAACAACCGATCCACCGCATCCGCCTTTTTCTTCCTTCGATTTGAGATCCGCAATCTCCTTTTCGAGATCTCCGATCTTATTCTTGGCCTCTTCGGCTTCGGCCTTGGCTTTCTCCGCTTCGGCTTTCGCAGCCTCGATATCGTCTTTGGTAGTGTCAGGAGTTACTTCTTCGGCTTTTACGACATGGAAGGTAAAAGCTCTTCCTAGAAGCTGAGTCGTGACAGCACCGTTTTCGTCCTGAAGAGTGACTTTGCAGAGCACTTTCACTTGGAAGGTTCCTTCCGCAGTCGGCTTACCGACGATCTTTCCTTCTTCGTTCAAAGTCAAGCCATCCGGAAGAGCCGTAAGAGGATCGAGATAGGTTTCGGCTCCGATGATGCGATGAGTAGAATCGAACATCCGGCCGACTCTTAACGCGGAATCGACCTGAAGCGGAATATCAGCATCCTCACCGGCCGTAAGCTCAACAACCCCATCTTTTGCTCCTATCAGATCAATGGCATTGGTGAGTAAAGCAATCTCCTGATCCATACCGCCGGAATTGGCATAGGCATAGAGGGTCTCATGCGTTCTTGTGCGGACAGCGTACCACCAGGTGTAGGATTCGACTTTGGTCGGGGCGGTGCCTTCGGGCGAACCTTCTGGCACATAGTCAAAGACCGGAGCGCCTTTTCCGCCGTTAGCATTATCGTCCCAGACGCATTCCATATCATCATCGAAAGTGTAGTTATCTAACTGCATGTTGTCCCCGGCGATGGTACGATTGTTGATGCACTCGTATTTGCGACGATCGAAGTCGGTATGGCGATGATGGGTCATATCCGAGATGACAGCACCCTGGAAGCCCCATTCTTCACGCAGAACCTGGGTGAGCAGAGGATAAGAAGCAGCGGTTTCCTGATTGCCGAGACGATTGTAGGAAGACATGATACCAACCGATTTTCCCTGTTCCACGACCATCTGGAACGGTTTAAGATAGATTTCTCTTAATGCCTGCTCGGAGACATAGACCGAAGCTCCTTCACGGCCGCCTTCCTGATCGTTGACCGCGAAGTGCTTGAAGTAACAATAGAGACCTTTCTCCGTAGCGGCTTTGACGACATTGGCGCCCATGAGACCGGAGATGAGAGGTTCGGCAGAATAGTATTCGAAGTTTCGTCCACCGAACGGAGAACGATGCGTGTTGACAGCCGGGCCTAGCCAGCCGAACTTCGGAGCCGTCTTAAAGGAGAAGCTCATGTTTCCCCAGGTCATGGTAGTCATAAAGCTCAGGTGAGCTTCCGTTCCGATCATTTCGCCTTGGCGTCTTGCTAATTCGGTGTTGTAGGTCGCGGCGACGGTCGGAGCACCGCACCACCAGATGAGCTGATACTGGGAAGGACCATCGCTATCGGTGGTCTGCGGTTTCCCGATGGCATCTAAAGCCGGCGAATGGAAACGGCCATCTTCTACAAATTTCTGCAGTTCCTTGAAGGTGAATTGATTGAGGAAATCATCCCACTTCGGATCATCTTTGGCTAGTCCGCGCATCTCGATCAGCTGGATGCGGTTTTCCTTGGCTAATTCTTTCCCGGTCGGGACCTGTTTCCAATTGGCCGGGATATCGTCATGGGATTTATAGGCTTCTTCCGGAAGATACCCGTTGTGAAGAACATCGATATCGGCCATGGTAAACGGATGCGTCAGGTATTCCTGGACCTTGGACCCTTCCTTCAAGGTACGGCTTTCCATAGTCGGATGTGTCGGGAAGGTCTTTAGGAAGTCGGAGCGACTCATTAAGTGATAGCCGACATCTTTTTCTCCAGGGAGAGAGCCAAACACATTATCTTCCGAGAAATGATTCTCGACTTTATGACCGGTGAATCGATCGTTCTGATACTTGATACCGCCGTCCTGAATCTTGAAATTCACTGCCTGATAGGTTTCATGGGCATTCTTGTTGATGGAGATCGAATAGTTTCCGCTATCGAGCTCATAGCCTTTGAACCCGTTCTTGTTGGCATCTTTGTAATCGTAAGAGGCAAGATCCTGAAGATGGAAAGAGACTTTGACAATATCGGTCTCTCCCGGCTCGAGCAGTTTTGATTTTCCGAAGCCAGCCAAGATTTCGTATGGCTTCTCGATTCCACCCGCGGTATAAGGGGCTTTCCAGTAGACTTCTACGACATCTTTGCCGGCGACTTTGCCAGTGTTCTCCACTTTGACGTTGACGGTCACTTCTTCATCTTTGTCCGTAAGAACGGCTTTCTCATTGAGTGTGGGACTAGTGCTTACGATCGACTGTGTAAAGGTGGTATAGGATAAGCCGTAGCCAAAGGGATAGATGACGCCCTCTTCGCCCTCATACCAGGTATCGCCAGAGCCTTCTTCTTTGGCTTCCATATCGGCATAGCGGGTTTCATAGTAGCGATAATCCATATAGACATCTTCTTCGTAGGTGACATAGGAACCAGGGCGGACACCATTGATCATGCCTTTGACGACCTTGTGCTCTTCGTCTTTCCAAACCGCATCCATATAGGAATTGACTGGGGTTCCATCCGCATTGAACATCGTATCCTGAGGATATGCGACCCCATCGATGATATTGGTCTGGGAATTATCGGCCCAGTTCTGATAGACGGGATCCTTGCGGAAATTCCTTGTCCAAGTATCGACGGTGCGCCCAGAAGGGTTGACGGTTCCATTGAGGATTCTGCCGACAGCGATAGCCCCATGGATACCAGGGGTGCCCATCCAGATGACGCCCTGAATCTTGTCATCGGTAGCTAAGCGGTCGCACTGGAAGATATTTCCCGAGTTGATCAAGACGATGACTTTGCTGAATTTTGCTTCGACCATATCCAGCATATCGTTCTCATTCTGGGATAGTTCGAGATAGTGCTTGGTGCTTATAGGATCGTCTGCATGGTCACGGGCATCGTAGGTCTTGCAGTCTACGCCTTCGGTTCCGCCACGGGCGATGAGGACAACCGCAGCATCGTTATACTGATCAAAGGTGGCCTTCAGACTTTCGTCATAGAGATTCACCGCTGTTTCGCCTACCGTTGCCTGAGAGACGGCGGTCCAATTGGTGTTTCCGTTTGTTTTCCCTTTTCCGGATCGGTTGTTGTCCTTGTAGAAGTCGATGAGGCTCGGATTGACTTCATACCCGGCTTTCTCCAAGGATTTCTGTAGGGTGATTTCCTCTTCCCCGTTGTTTCTTCCGGAACCGGAGCCGCCTCCTCCATACTGGAGGTCGACGGAATTCTTACCGAAGATAGATATCTTCTTTACGTTGGAAAGAGGAAGGATGTTCTGGTTCTTTCCGATGGAAGCGTTCTTTAAGAGAACCATGCCCTCCCCACAGATTTCGGCATTCAGATCGGAGCCTGCTTTTCGATAATCGTCGACGTTGTTGAAGTCGGTCAGATAAGCGTATTTTTTAGCAGCGACTAAACTGCTTGCTTGCGGCGAGGCGGCGCTATAAGCCCCAATGCCAAGGAGAGAAAGAAGCGTAAAAACTACTGCTTTTTTCATCAGACGTATTTCCTTTCTGCACTTCGGTGCAAACGAATAAACGGAGATTTTCTCTTCTCCATTCTGGTTCATTCCGCTCTCTTTCTATGGCCAATTCGAAAGAAAACAATGAATGGAACCGCTTTTATTATTCGTTATTATCGATAGCCCTGACAATGGTAATATTAGGATTCCTATCCGACAATGTTACGATTTCAGGAAATGTATTTTGGTAAACCGAGGAACATAATCGCTTACCACGTTTTTCTATTTCAGGAAGCTTCTTGTTCCTTTCTATCAGGGTAAAAGAAAAACTCACAATGCTTTGCGAGACAATGGGAATTCTCGCTCGTAGGCTTTCCTAAAAGCGGTAAATAGATCACTATTCTTTATCCATGAATTCCTTCTTCTTCTGAAGGAGGAACTTTATACTTTCCTGTTCGGAAAAGATGTTCTCCTTTGCTTGGAATGTCTTCTCTTCTAAGACCGAAGGAGGCATATGATTTCGGAACTCGCTCGGAGAACAGCCGGTTCTCTTCTGAAATACCTGGGACATGTATTTTGGGTCGCTGAATCCGGATTCATAGGAGATATCCAGAAGGGACTTTTTGGTGTCGAACATCAATTGGGTTGCTTTCTCAAAACGGAGGTTGTTGAGATACTCCTGGAAGGAAATTCCGAGGTTGTTCTTGATCAGGGAGGAGACATAGGTTCTGGTGAGATGAAACTCTTTTGCTAAATCTTCCAAATGGATTTTCTGGTCGAAATTCTGATGGATGAGCGATAGCATCTCCTCGATTCGTTTCGTCTCAGAGTTTTCTCTTTGCTTTTCGGAGCTGGTCAAGATTTTATAGGGAGTCCAACGATAGATATAGTAGAGAAGATACGAGATACCTGCTAATATCAGAAGACCGTAGTTATCTTTCCTTTCAAAATAGGTCAAGGAGAGATTGATGAGCCAACGAATCTCCTTGTTTTGAAGCTTTTGAGAATAGAGAAAAGGCATAGAGGTAAAACGGGTGAAGGCGAGATTTGGGAAGTAATCCTTGAGGAAACTGTCCGAAATCTGAAGAATCAGATAAGTAGGAGCTTCCGTAGTATCCGCATCATAAAGATAGGAGTGCAGATCTGAAAAGTTGATCAGCATCACATCTCCCGGTTTAAGAGAATACGTTTTCCTTTCGACTTTGATGATTCCCCTGCCACTTAAAAGTACGGCTACCTCGAGATCAGGATGCATGTGCGTATGGATATAGCTGATCTGATTCACGAGGAATTTGATGTTCTTCAGCTTTGGAAACTGCACCAGTTCGTATTGGGGAAGCTCTCCTTTTTCCATCATGACTCTTTTCCTTCTGCGTAGGATGTATATCCTGCGTCAGGTCTGTGAGTATTTTATCCGAGAGACCGATTTATTACAATGAAGAGAACGAAAACCATAGGAAGAAGGCCGAATTCGATATACGGAAACGAGCCATAAGCGCGAGAAAAAGCTTTCGCTCTATTTCTTAACTTCGTGGGAGTTTGCCACTTTGCTGAAGATTTTCGGCTGACTTTCGGTCATTCTTATACTTAGTATAAGGGTGTCCATTTTTTCGGTTCGAAGAACGATTTGATTTTGCTGTCGCTCAGCCGCTTGGCAAGCAGCGGAAGCCCCGTCCTCTTCTGCATGGTTTCGCCGACTCCGGCATCCTTCCTTTTCAGGATGTTGTAGTAGTCGTTCTCACCGAGCTTCACGGCATAGGCCTTCCGGATGTATTCGATGATGTCCTCCGCCGTGAACGCATCGGCGAACAGCTTCTTCTCCAGAAGCCTGAGGAGCACGATCGCCGTATAGCAGGTGAGGAAATGCCCCCTTATCGAATCGTCCGTGCTTGCATAGGCAGGTCTTGCCGCAAGCTGTGTCTTCATCATCCGGAACGTCCTTTCGATGTTCCAGAGCCTGTGGTATACGTCGTATATCTCCCTTTCCTTCCTATCCAGTTCGGACGTCACCAGGAGGTTGTATCCTGCCAGCTTCAGGTCGTGCTCGAGCTTCTCCCTGTCTCCGGAAAGTGTGGCGTCGGCCTTGTCATACTGTCTCGTCAGTTCGATGGCCTGTTTCTTCCTCAGGGACGGATGGAACGTGGCGATCCTCTTCTCGGATTTCTGGAAGCGGACGGTCTTCCCGTCGCTGTCTTTGTATTCGTAATCATAGACACCGGTCACGCTCTTGTAGCGGTAGACGACCTCTCCGTCTCTGTCGGTGACATCCGTCCAGCCTTTGTCCTCGAATACCCATTCCAGGTCCTTCTCTGCCATCATCTTGGGAGACTTCGAGAAGATGTATCCGTCATTGCTTCCGCATCTTCCGATGTTCTCGGCGCAGTTCAGACCCTTGTCGGCAACCTGTATGATCTTCGGCTTTTTCCCTTTCTCCTCACGGATCCTCTCCAGGGCGCGCGGAAGATGGGGCTTCTCGCTCTCGTTTCCCGGGAATATCTCCATCTGGTAGGGGATGATGGTAAGCGGAAATTGGGGTGTGGGAACTTGGACAGAAAAAAAGGGAGTCCAGAGAGCGTTCAGCTCGCGTCGGACTCCTTTCCTTGTATGATGGGCAGGCCATTGCTCTAGGGTGAAAGTCCCAATAGGCGTAGTTGTCGACGAACTAGATAGCGACTCACAAAGCGTAGACCGGTGACGG
>ONBI01000034.1 GCA_900316035.1 uncultured Eubacteriales bacterium | reverse complement strand
CCTTACCCGAAAAAGAAAACACCATCGTCGGAAACGAAGGGATCAGACTCTCCGGTGGACAACAGGAAAGAATCGCTTTAGCCAGAACCTTCTATCACCATAAAGGAATGGTGATCTTGGATGATCCTTTTGCCAGCGTCGATATCAAGACCGAGCATGAGATCATGAAATCCCTAAGAGAAGAAGCCAAGGATTGTATCCTTCTTTTTATCTCCCATCGTCTCAGCTATTTTCCCTATTGCGATAAGGTCTTAGTCATCAATCCGGATAAGACGATTTCTATCGGAACTCATGATTCTCTCTTAAAGGAGAATCCCACTTATCAGCAGCTCTATTCTTTACAGAAGAAGGAGGTGAACCGATGAAGAGAACTTTTAAAGTCTCCTCCTTTGTTTTCTCCTTCTTAAAGAAACATATCGGACTTACGATCCTTCTTCTTATTTCTGTATTAGGAGCAGCACTTTCTGGTCTTCTTCCTCCTTTTATGCTCCGTTATCTTATCGATGATTTCATCACCGTCTATGTCGCTTCTAAGAGTGTCGAAGTAAATAAACTGATTCTGGTTTCTCTTCTTTATTTCCTCTCCTACTTCTTAGTCGGAATCTTCACGGTCTTAGAAGATTATCTGATCTCTTTATTCGGACAGAAGATGATCCATGAACTCCGCTATGAGATGATCCGTAAATCCCACCGTCTTAAAGCCGGTTACTTCACAAGACACGGAACCGGAGAGATGTCTTCGCAGGTCATGGATGATGTCTATGCGATCGAGACTCTCTTTGCAAGCGGCTTATTCTCTATTCTTGTCTCCTTGATCAAGATCCTCGGTATCTTAGTCTCTATCTTCACTTTCTCCTGGATGCTAGGTCTTATCATTCTCGCGATGGTACCTCTGATCTATCTTGTCACCCATGCTTTCCGTAAAGCCATGTTAAAAGCCCATCTTAAGAACCGGAAATACATCAATGCCCAATCCAATTCCTTAAGTGAATCCATTCAGAACATAAATACGATTCAGAACCTTGATAAAGAAGACTATCGGGAAGAAGACTATGTCTCTTGGTTAGAAAAGTCCTATCACGAAAGAAACAAGACCGCTATCTTCGATGCCATCTATTCTCCGATCATCGAGATGATGAAGACCTTATTGATTGCTCTTATCACTCTACTTGTCTTCTATGGAACCAATCAGAATCAAGATAGCCTGATGCTAGGATTATCCATAGGTACCTATGCTGCATCTTTAACCTTGATATCGAATCTCTTCTCTCCGATCCAGAATATCGGACAGGAACTGGAGACCATGCAGGAAGGAATCTCCGGTTTAAAAAGAGTAGAGACCTTCCTAAACGAAGAAGAAATCAAAGAGAAAGACAGCACTTACACGGCTTCTCTTCTCTTTGCCAAACCGAAAAAAGATTTCTTATCGATCCAAGATCTCACCTTCCGCTATGAGGACGGCGATAAAGATATCTTCTCCCATACTTCCTTTGTCATCCACGAGAAAGAGAAAGTCACCTTAGTCGGAAGAACCGGAGTAGGGAAGACAACTCTCTTCAAGTTGATTCTCGGACTAGAAACACCTACCCAAGGAAAGATTCTTCTCAACGGCTATGATGTCTCCTTGATACCAGATCAGGAGAAAAGAAAAATCTTCGGTTATGTCGAGCAAGGCTTCCAATCCATCTATGGAAGTGTCAAAGACCAGATCACTCTCTATGATGAATCTTATTCGTTAGAAGACGTAAGAAAAGTCATGGACGAAGTAGGCTTAGACGAATATGTGATGAACCATATCCCAAACAACTACAACGCCCCTTTCAAAGAAAGTGACTTCTCAAGAGGGCAATTGCAGCTATTATCCTTAGCCCGTGCCCTTTTATCCGATCCGAAGATTCTCTTGCTGGATGAAATCTCCGCTAACCTCGATTCCAAGACCGAACAGGATCTGATCGCCGCTTTATCCAGAGCCAGCAACCGGAAGACCGTCTTATCGATCTCCCATCGTCTCTCCGATCAGCTCGGTTTTGATAAAACGATTGAAATCAAATCGGTAGAGAATCCTCATTAGAATTCTTTTCTCGAAAACAGTGAGAAAATAAGGCTCTTTGTCCTATATAATAATTGAAGTATGAAAGATATTTTTACTGGTTTAGGTTATCGTTATTCGGCTTACGGAGAAGAAGATGCTCCGATTCTGATTCTCCATCACGGAGGGGAAGAGGAAGACTATTCCTCCTATGAAGATTACTTCAAAGCACATCAGATCTTATTTATCAAGATCCAAGGGAACAAATGGGAAAGAGATTTCTCCCCTTTCCCTTGCTCCAAGGTTTTCCGCGGTGGCAAAGATTTCCAGGGTGGTGCCGAAAGCTATCGGAAGAAGTTCGTCTCGGAAGTCGTACCCTTCCTTTTGGTTCACTATTCTCTGACACCGGACCGGATCATCCTTTCCGGTTATTCCTTAGCCGGATTATTCGCTCTCTATGCCAGTCAGTGTTCCTTATTTACGGATATCAACTCCGTTTCCGGTTCTTTATGGTTTCCGGATTATGTCGAATCCCTGAAGATGCAGAAAGTCTATGCCAACAATATCTATCTCTCCATCGGAGATAGAGAAAGTGTTTCCCGTTCTCCGATTCTTCAGACCGGAGTAGAAAAACAGAAAAAAGCCTATCAGAAACTCGTAGCCAAGAAAAAGAACGTCACCCTCGTCTTAGAAAAAGGCGGCCATTTCGATAATCCTGAAAAAAGAGTGCTTCACGGAATCGAATGGCTGCTGAAGCAGAAATAGAATCTTCTCTGAGGAAACATCAAGGATGGACATACTGTCCATGCTTTTTTGTGTTCTTTCCGTATTGGATAGCAAACTTCGGACAGTGATGTAGACATCTTAAACACATAAGACAGCTCTTCTTGATCCAGACTGGCTTTTTATCTTCCATCGCAATCGCACCGATTGGGCAATTGCGGGCGCAGAGAGAACAGCCGAACCAGGTATCTTCGACATGGAAATTCTTTGTCTTCCGCATGTTCGCATAGCTCAATTTCGAAAAAGGTTCTACTATCATCGGACGGCGCTGCATGAAATTGCCTTTCTTCTTCGAAGCGATATCCTCTGCTACCTTCTCGCTATCTAAACTAGCCTGATCATTGATTTTCTTTACTTTTTCTTTATCCGAAAGATTGAAGACCGGTGTCGAGGTATCCGGCATCTTTACGCTGTAGTAGCTATCGAAGGAGAATCCTTTTTCTTTCAGGAGGCCATTAGCCAACCTATCGGTAACACCGGGAGTTGTTCCATAGCTAACCACCAAGAAGAAATAGTGAGACGCACCTTTCACAGTAAGATTCCGTTTCTTAAGAAAGTCTTCTACGATCTTCGGTAATACCCAGCTATAGGCCGGTATCACAAGTCCGCTATTCTCTCCTTCTTCTAAGGATAAAGATATCGGCTTGCTGTAATCGAACTTAGAGATACTTTTGACTCTCTGTAAAAAGATAGACACAATCCGAAAAGAGTCCATCTACAAGTAAGATTTCAAGCCAACAGAAAGACGGCCCCGGAGGGCCGTCCCCATCAAGATGAGAAAAGGTTCTTGTTAAGCCTTTGTCTCCGAGTTCTTGTCTCCTCCGTCTATAGAAGGAGTCGGCTTCTTACGTAAGGTCAGAGTGATAACAATAGCACCCCAGACCACAAGAAGCCCAGCGACAACACAATCGACGATGATAAGGAGCATCTTCCAATCTGCCATACGGTAACCGACGATCTCCGAATTCATCGCGTTGGAATTGGCAATCGTGTAGAGGATATTATGCGTAGCATTGTAGATACAGGTAGCCTGTGTCGCATCGACATTCTTCAGACTCGGGCTCTTCCCCGATTGATTGAGAACCAAATCTCCGCCAGCGCGGATCATCTGATTGACGTTCATGTAACGGAGGAGGTTATAGTCGGTGACGACTTCGCCGACAAAGCCCCATTCCTTACGGAGAACCTGGGTGAGAAGATAGTAGTCTCCACCGCACCACGTCTTTCCTAAACGGGTGAAGGAAGACATCATCGCGGTAGTTTTCGCTTCCTTGACGATGATTTCAAAAGGCTTCAGATAGACTTCTCTCAGCGTCTGCTCTCTAAGCCAGACCATGCAGCCTTCGCTATCACGGTTTGTCTCCTGCTCGTTGACGCTGAAATGCTTCACGAAGCAATAGACGCCTTTCTCCTTGCAGCCTTTGACAACTTCGGCACCCATCTTACCGGAGAGAAGAGCATCTTCGCTATAGTACTCCCAGTTACGTCCACCGAAAGGAGAACGGTGGATATTGACGGCCGGTGCATACCAACCGGAATAAGGAAGCTTATCGCCTCTTTCATTGCCGATCAATCCTTCGTTACCGACAGCAACACCCATCTCATGGGCAAGCGTCGTGTTCCAGGTCGAACCTAAGACCGTCTCCGCCGGATAGAAAGCACAGCCGTAGACCGGAGTCGAATCGCTCATCGCCATGAACGAGGTGAAGCCCGAAGGGCCATCCGGTTCATTGGTAAGAGGCTTACCGATATTTTCTAACGCGATCGTACCATAAGCACCCGTACCGATCAGAGTAGCCATCTGATCCAGAGTGAGCTGAGAAAGAAGTTCATCCCATTTCGGATCGTTATAATCCTTACCGACTAAATCACGGAGAGTGACCGTAACCTGATCTTTCGCTACTTCGCTAGAAGCGGTAGTAGGAGTCGAGGTTGCTTCCCAGGGCTTTCCGCTATCGTTCTTGGTATAGGTTAAAGAATCGATGAAGTCCTGACTCATGGTGCGGTCTTCGGTTGTAGGAGTCGAAGGGAAAGTGCCTTCGAAATCAGCTCTCGACATCTGTTTCACGATACCAGAAGATACATCGTCGAACTGATTGGTTGTCTCCGTACCGGTCTGAGTATCGTCTTTGATCTGATAGTCTTTGTCGTTGGTGAAGGTCTGAGTAGAAAGGAAGGTATGGGCATCGCTTGCGACATGGAGGTCGTAATTCCCTTTTTCAAGCTCGTAACCTTTGAAGCCATTCTTATTGGCATCATCGGAATCGTAGGACTTGAAATCCTCCGGTTTCACCGTGATGGTGACGGTATCTTCTCCGCCTGCTTCGATAAGGCTTGTCTTCGCAAAGCCGACGAGTTCGACATAGCTCTTTTCAATGCCACCTTCCGTATAAGGTTCGGTGACATAGAGCTCAACGACATCCTTACCGGCCACTTTACCGGTGTTTTTGACTTTGACATTGACTTCGATCTTCTGATCTAAGGAAGTGATGGCTGTACCACTAGGCCAAGTGACTTCATGGTCGAAAGTGGTATAGCTTAAACCATAGCCGAACGGGAAGACGACATGATCCTTATACCAGGTCGAAGAGGAATTCTTCTTCGTCTCTTCATAACCTCTCGTCTCATAGTAACGATAACCGGAATAGATACCTTCTTCGTAATCGACATAGAAGTATCCGGCTTCTTTTCCACCGACAAGATATTCGTTTCCTTTATCGGTGTTGTTGTTACCGAAGTTCTTAAAGGTCGGATCCTCTTTGAAGTTACGGGCATAGGTATCGACCGTATGGCCGCTCGGATTGACGGTGCCATTGAGGACTTCGCCTAAGGCTAAAACACCTTTCGTCGCCGGAAGGCCCATCCAAAGACAGGCTTTGACCTTCGAGTTATAGGCGTAATTGTTCGGATCATCTAGGAAGCCGGTTTCAATGACCTGGGCGGTATTGAGAACCACAATCACTTTATCGAAATGGTCGCAGGCTTCCTTGATCATATCGGTCTCGTTCTGATCGAGCTGGAGATAATGGTCGTCCATGCTCCTAGCGCCGTCGATGGCTTTGGCATCGGAGCCATAGCCGGTCTTCATGCTGCGAGGAAGATCATAGCCTTCGCCGCCGATACGGGAGATCACGACAATCGCCGCATCAGAATAAGAAGAATAGGAGCTTCTAAGATCCGAGGTATAGGAAGAAAGAGGAGTCTCCCCCGTTCCGAATCCCGCGATGATATCGCCCATCGCCGGAGATGAGGCTCTTCCTGCACCGGACTTGGAGTTATCTTCGTAGAACGCCTTCAGGGTCGGATTGACTTCAAATCCCGCTTCGCTCAGCGAATCATAGAGAGTCGCCGTGGTATCTCCGCGGGAAGCGGAAGATCCGCTACCGCCATAGACGAGGTTGACGGAGTTCTTTCCGAAGACCGTCACCTTCTGATTCTTGCTAAGAGGAAGGGCGTTATCTTCGTTTTTAAGTAACGTGATACCTTCTTCGCAGATCTTCACCCCGAGCTGTTCGCCGTTTTCTTTGGCTTCGGCTTTGGTAGAGAAATCCGGGGTATACAAAGCCGTATCCCCTTCTTTGGTGATGGCTTTCTTCCCACCGAAGACGATATCGAACGTACCGGAAATCATCGAGGACTGGGTGATGACAAGCGAAACGACCAAGAAGACAAGGATGACAATCGGACAGACAATCATGAAGATTCGTGTCTTCTTTGTCTTCCACAGTTTTTGAAACAAATTCATATCGATGCTGTTTCCTACTCCTTTCGTTTTCGTATAAATCTCCTCCCTGCCGAAAGGCAAGGAGGAGAAAGAAAGACTAGAGACTACTCGTCATCCGGAAGGTTAGAAGTCTTCGGCGTCCAGGTGAGAGTCGAAGCGCTCTTGACATCGACATAGTCGAAGAGCGGACCGCCGGTACCGCCGTTGCAGTAGGTGTTTTCACCCGCGACGGTGACAACGATGGTGTTTTCACCGGCGACTAAGGAAGCCGTAGCCGAAAGATCATAGGAAGCAAAGCCTTCGACCTTGATGGTGAATTTCTTATAGGAAAGATTACTCCCATTGACGCTGACCGTCAGAGAAGTATTCGTTTCCTCCATACCGACCCCGAGCTCATTTCCTAAGCCGAGCGAGATCTTGGCGCTATCATCGGCAGCCGAGGCGTTGAAGGTATAGGTAAGAGCAAAGCCAAGACGATGGGAGAAACCGACATAATAGCCGTTAGAGGCATTGCGGTTAGACTGAATCATGTTGACGCCGGAAGCCGAACCCGAGATACCCGAACCCGTGATGCCGGTCAGATCGACATACTCGCTTTCCATACGGAAGCCGGAATCGGTCGTAGGAGTAGAGGAAGAAGTAGAATCGACCGGCGTAGAGGAAGACGGAGTCGAGGTAGACGGAGTGGAAGAGGAAGGCTTCGAAGAGGAAGACGTTTTTCCTTGACCGCAGGAAGCTAACAGAGTCAGAGCCGACAGAAAGACAAAGGACTTAACAAATTTCTTCATTCTTGATGTACTCCTTTTTCAAAGCAGATTACTTATCTTCTCTCTTCTTCTTAAGAGCTAAGCCAGTTCCTAAGAGAGCAAGAGCACCGACGATCGAAGTAGCAGCGATGACAGAACCACCGCATCCACCGGAATTCTTGTTCTTGAGTTCGTCGATTTCACTGGTGAGAGTATCAACCTTACCAGTCAGAGTATCCACCTTGCCGGAGAGCGAAGAATTCTCGGTCTCAAGCTGAGTGACCTTAGAGCTAAGATCATCGATTGCTTTCTGCTCTGCACTCTTCTCGGTCGAAGTGACGTTGAGAGTGAACTTCTTGGTGGCAGATTCATAATCGTCGGCCGTAGCCGTGACATGGAAGACATATTCGCCGGCAGTAGCGACCTTACCGGTGATGGCACCGGTATTCTCATCTAAGGCAAGACCATCCGGAAGATCATCAGATTCGTACTTGATGGTGGAATAGGCATATTTGGTGTTAAGACTTGCTTCGGCTTTGAGGCTGATATCGGCGTTAGCAGCAACCGAGGCAGTTTCTTCTTCGGTATCGAAGAGAACCTTAGCGCCATAAGGAACATCCATCGCATGGGAATTGGCAACGGTGTAAAGGATTGCCTTACTCGCTCTTCTCATCGCGGTGACTTCGGTAGCATTCGGAGTCTTCGTGTAATCATCCTGCATGACAGAACGGTTATCAGAGTTGATACCGGAGGTCAGCAAGCAGTCACCGCCGGCACGGATCATCTGCTCCGGATTGAGGAAGCCGTAGATATCGATATCGGTGACGACATAACCCTTGAAGCCCCATTCGTTGCGGAGAACCTGGGTGAGAAGCGCATAGCTTCCGCCGGCCCAAGTGGTACCGAAACGGGAGAAGGAAGACATAGCAGCACCAGCCTCACCTTCTTCGACCGCAATCTGGAAAGGTTTCAGATAGATTTCACGGAGAGCCTGTTCGGTGACCCAATAGGAGGTACCGGAAGTCGCTTCCGGACCACCGCGGTAACCGGTGACAACCATCGAACCGGTAGAGAAGGAGACAGCGACACCGCCGCCATCTTCATGGAGAGCGAAATGCTTGATGAAGAGGAAGCCACCCTTCGATTTGATACCTAAGGACTGGTTCGCGGCCATCTCACCCGTGAGATAAGGATCCTCGGAGAAATATTCATTGGCACGGCTATCGAAAGGAGAACGATGGATATTCATGCCCGGAGCATACCAGCCGGTATAGGCGTAGATCTTACCGCCGGCAGCGGTATCGGTACGATCGGAAGAACCCCATAAGGACTGTTCGCCGACGGCTTCACCCATCTCATAAGCCAAGTCTTTGCTCCAAGTCGAAGCGATGACAGGTTCCGCGGCAAACGCGTTGAACGGAGTGCCGGCCGTGCCGGTACCAGTCCAGCCTTTCGGACCATCGGTATCGAGCGAATACGGTTTACCGATATAGTCGATCGTCTCGGTGCGGAAGCCCGCATTGGAGATGAGTTTATTCATCTCATCGAGAGAAAGCTCATCGAGGAGCGTATCCCACTTTTCATCGTCATAGTCAAGACCGACCATATCTTTCAACTTGACGGCAGCGGTAGCAGGACGGGTAGCTTCATCGGTATATTTCGGCATGGTCGTAGCCGTCCACGGCTTATCGGTATCGTAAGTGGCATCCACGGTAGCTTTCCATGCCTTGAACTCTTCGGCCGTCAGAATCTTTTCGCTGTCTTTGACCGCCTCCGGGAAAGTCCCCTTGAAGTCGGCTCTGGAGAAGGTATCGGCACCATGCTTCTTGGCCCCTTCCGTCACATCATCGAACTGGTTTTTGACCTTCTCACCGGTGGATGAAGTATAGACCAAAGCCTTCGAAGCAAGGTTATAAGTGTAAGAGAGATTGTTTCCGATCAGAGCTCCTTCAACCGCCGCTTTCTTGACGGTGTGGGAATCGGTGCGGAAGGAGAGAACATAATCCCCGGAATCGAGGACATAGGTCTTATCGGTCTTATAGTCATAGGAAGCCATATCGTTTACTTTGACTTTGAGGGAAAGGACTTCGGACTGGCCCGGTTCGAGTAAATCGGTCTTGGCGAAATCGCCTAAGACGACATCGCTCTTTTCGATACCGCCTTTCGTATAAGGAGCGTGATAATAGAGTTCGACGACATCCTTACCGGCGACATCACCGGTATTGGTGACCTTGACCTTGAAGTTGAGGACATCGCCTTTCGCTAAAGCGGTCGAAGCCGGCTGAGAGACAATATCCCACTGGAAGGAAGTGTAGCTTAAGCCATAACCAAACGGATAAGAGACTTCCGTATCATAGTCGAAGCCTTCGTAATTCCCGGCAAGAGCTTCGGCATAGGCGGTTTCATAGTAACGGTAACCGACATAGATGCCTTCATCATAGTCACGGAAATAGGTGTTGACCGCCTTTCCGTCGACCACGTACTGCGCATTATCGGTCGAAGTTCCTAAATGCGAGACGTTCTGATAGGAAGGAGTCTTGGTGAAATCGGCAGCATAGGTATCGGCGAGATGACCGCTCGGATTGACTTCGCCGCTCAAAATCTTGCCGACTGCCTCAAAGCCGTTATCGCCGGGTTCACCAACAAGAAGAATGGCATCGACCTGGTCGTCGTTCTTCAGCTTATCGATTTCGATCGGAACCGAATTGTTGATGAGGATGATGACCTTGTCGAATTTGCTTTCGGCATACTTGACAAGATCATACTGCTCCGGATCAAGCTGCATGCGGTGAGTTCTTTTCGCATCGGTACCGGTGAAAGCATCGGAACCGGCATTGAAGACGAGAATAGCGGCATCGCCATAATCGGCATAGGTCTTCTCTAAGGAAGTCTTGACGCTATCGGTGAAGACTTTGGTGAGTTCGGAATCGGAAGCATACTTAGGAACCGTCGTCGGAGTGCCATACCAGGTCGTTCCCTGTTTGGTCTCCTTGAACCAGCTCTTATAGGTACTCTCGACCGTCGGATTGACACGGATACCGCTATCGGCTAAGGAAGAGAGGATGTCGGCGCTTAAACGGACACGGCCACCGGAAGTATCCCCGGAAGTGGAGGATCCGCCGGCCGGATTGTAGGCGGCATAGCCGAAGACAGTCACCTTGGGAGCAGCGGTGCCTTTCTTGGCCGAAAGCGGGAGAGCATTGTTCTGATTCTTGAGGAGAACCATGCCTTCTTCGGCAATCTTCTCATTGACTTCAAGACCCTTTTCTAACGCATCTGCTTTGGAATCGACACTGGCAGTGTAGGTCTTGGCTTTGAGGTTGTTGCTCAGAAGAAGATGGTTTTCGGTCTCCTGTTTTCCTAAACTGAAGACACAGGCTGAGAGAGCGATGACGGATAACAACGCAAATCTTTTTCTCATGTGCATTTTCCTTTCTTGATGAGATAGACCTTCCCGGAAAGAGGTTTCTTTTCTCTCCCTAGAAGAAAAACCGTTTCCGTAAGGGCTTACACTCACAATATAGTGAAAACCGAAAAAACGGGCTATACCCGTGGCACAACCCGTTTTGAGGCTGGCATAGCCCGTTTCTATTTCTTTACAGGAAGAAGAATATGTAAAACGAAAAGATTCCCTTTGGCTTCGTGGACCGCGACTCCGCCATATTTCTTGGCAATCTCCTTGATCGAGGAATATCCATATCCATGATAGGCTTTGTTCTGTTTCGAGGTGAGCAGGTCTTCTCCTTCTCCGTATAGTTTTCCGTCGAAGGTGTTTTCAATCTGGATGGAGCACATCCCCTGCTCTTTGCTGATATGGATCGAGATGACTTTATCCTGGTCGGAAGGAAGCTTCTCACAGGCTTCAAGAGCATTGTCTAGGGCGTTCCCGAAGAGGACATAGAGATCCATCTTGTCGATAAAGGAGAGAAGCTTTCCGTCGATGATGGAGGTGATACGGATATGGTTCTTCTCCGCAACCAGTGCTTTCTCGGTGAGGATCGTATCGAGGACTTCGTTGCCGGTGTGGAAACTGGAATCGTAAATCATCAAGGATTTCTCGACATCCTGGAAAGCTTTCTGTTGCTCGTTGCTATTCATCTCCTGAAGGGCCCTTATCTGATGCTTCAGGTCATGGCTTTTCCGGTTGATGATGGCGATAGCTTCCTTGGACTGTTCAAACTGCTTTTCTCTTTCGGAGAGAAGTTTCTGGGCTTCGATCTTCTCTTTGTTGACCTTGAGAAGACGGTAAATCATATACATGCTGACTAAGATCAGATAGCAGCTGAAGAAGTCGACCGTGGCCGAGAAATAGGCGCCATCCGGCTTTTCCTCGATATAGTCGTTGAAAATCTCCTGATGGAAGAAAGTGGAAACCAACAGAATCCCAAAAGCGAAGAAGAAGGCCCATACCGTCTTTTTCGGTAAGGCATCGATATTCTCGATTCTTAACAGCGGGATGAAACATTTATAAAGCAGAAAATAGAGAAGCGCACAGGTGGCAACCGATAAGAGGATGTAAGCGAAAAGATAATTTTCTCTCATCCAAGGGGTAATCCCCAAGCCGATGATCTCATTAGCGAAGACATACTCCATATGTTGACCGCACCAAGCGACCAGCGAACGGGGAGCAAGAGTGACAAACGGAACATCGAAAAGGAGCTTCAGAAACATCGTAGTAAGGAAAATGAGAAGACAGTACCAGGAGATAAAGACCAACCGCACCATCCATCGATTGGCAAAGACATCCGGGGCGAGATTGACGGCTGCCCGGATGACAAAGAGAAGGAAGGAGAATCCGCAGAAGAAAAATGTGCCGACAACCAGTTTCTGCCAGAAAAACTCCCTTCTTTTCAGAGGGGTCGGTACCGTCAGGAGAAACTCTGCTATCAAGACTTCTAGGATATAACGGAGTTCCTCGAAATAATCGTAAGGTTGGATAAAAGCGAAGCTCATTCTTCTCCTAAGCCTCCGATATAACGGGCAAAAGCGACTAAGAAATCATTCTTCCTGCTGCGAGAGATCGGAAGCTTCTTTCCCTGCACATCGACGTAATCGCCTTCGATGGAAGATATCTGTCTGAGGTTGACTAGAAGATAACTGTTGATCCTATAGAAATGATAGGGTTTCAGCTTCTCCTCTTCGGCCCTCATCGTCGAACGGATGATGACGTCCTTATCCTTGAGATGATAAGTGAGATAGTGTTTCGACACTTCGACATAGAGAATATCCTCCGGCGAGACTTTCCGCTGCGTTCCTTCCGAATTGAGAATAAGGAAATCCCGGGTGATTCTCTGAAGGATTCTTTTCACTTTATCCATCTTCATCGAGAAATCCGTGTAGTTGAGAGGCTTCAGAATATAGTCAAGAGCATTCACTTCATAGCCCTGAACCGCATACTGGGTGAGATTGGTGATAAAAATGATACCGATCTCCGAACCGGCTTCTCTCACTTTCTTAGCCGCTTCATAGCCGTTCATCTTCCCGTCTCCCAAAGAGATATCGAAGCAGACCAAATCATATTCGGAAACATGAGGTAGGAACTCCTCAGAAGCGGTATAGAAAGTAGGATTTGAAAAAGGTTCGCCGTTTTCGGCGTTATAACGGGAAAGATAGGCTTTCAGCATCTTCTGAACCGAAATTTCATCTTCGACAAAAGCGATTCGGATCATGTTTTTCCCCCTTTGCTTGAAAAAAAGCATCGGCAACGGAATCGATGGTAACAGAATTCGAAACTCAAAATATATTAAGTGCCTAAAAGACTATTCTTATTCTAATACCGAAATGTCCTTTTTATTATTCTGTCTTCTCTTTTTCTGCTTTCTTGTGCGAAAGCGAACGGATGTGAGAATCCTTCTCTTCTTCCTCTTTCTCCGGATCGATTTTCTTCACCAGGATTTTTTCCACAGAAGAGTTATCGTCTACCGCGATGACTTTGATATGGGTTGAGGCAAAATCGACTTCATCCCCGACTCTGGCAAACCGATCATCGAGCAACTCAACTAAGAATCCGCCGATCGTGGTGTATTCCGTATGGATACTTTCAAAATCGATATCAAACAAGTCGCAGTAATCTTCTAACGTAAGAGAACCATCGACAATATAGGAACCATCTCTTCGCTTCACATAAGGAGCGGAAGGATCATCGTCCTCATCCCAGATCTCCCCGACGATCTCCTCGAGGATATCTTCGGCGGTGATGATACCATCTAATCCTCCGTATTCATCAATGACCAGAGCGAAGGATTTCTCCGTTCTCTTGAATTCTCGGAGGATATCGTTGATCTCCATCGTCTCGGTGACTCGTAAAGGCTCTAAAAGGATATCCTGAAGAGAGAACTCTACGCCGGATAATAACTTCTTGATCAGTGTCTTCGTCTGGAAGAAACCGACCACATGGTCGATGGTCTCTTTATAGACCAAGACTCTTCCATAGGCATAGATATCTTCTTTCGCTAATATCTTTTCTAAGGGATCTTCGATATTGACCGCAAAAACATCGACACGGGGTGTCATGATCTCCTTTGCTTCCGTGTGGGTATAACGGATCGTCTCATGCATCATGTCGGCTTTCTCTTCATCGACTTCCCCGCTCTCTTCGATATCATCGACCATCTCATGAAGATCGTCTTCCGCAATCTCGACTTCCGGAACGGACTTCTTGAAGAGTCTTCCGACTCCTTCTCCGAGTTTCGATACCGGATAAGTGATCGGAGCAAAAAGATAAGTGACGGTCTTGATGATATAGGCGTAATCCAAAGAGAGTTTATAGTTCTTGATCTTGCTGACCGATTTCGGAACAATCTCGCCGAACATGATCTTGAGAACCAGAACAATCAAAGAAGCCACTAAACCCCAGGTATCGGCTTTGACATCCGTTAAAGCCGTATCTTTCAATACCAGATAACAGAGGTTGATACCGAAGAGAGTCGCAATAGAATCTAAACCGGCATTGACGACATCGTTACCGAAAAGAACCGAAGCGATGGTGCGGTCATAGTTCTCCGCTAACGATCTTGCAATGGTTGCTCTCTTTCCTTTGCCTTTTCCTTCGTTATCAAAGCGATGGATATCGACACTGCCATAGGCCATATCGGCACTCGAAAAGAAGAAAGAGAGGAAAAGAAGGATCAGAAGCAGAATGCCATAGATGATGTTCTGTACTAAGCGGGCATTCATCTTTTCTGCTCCTTAGGATCCAGAGTCGGATCTTCATCCATATTGGAAATGACTTTCGAAAGGACTTCCTGCATCGTCACAATACCGACGACCTTTCCTTTTTCCAGAACCACACCTAAATGGACCTGCTCCGAATTGAGATCATCCAAAGCATCATCCAATTTCCGGTCGATATCGATATCCACTCTCTTTTCTAAAATAGAAGGAATCGAAAGATGAGGATCTTTCGAATACTCCGCAAAATAGTTGCGGACAATCAAAACCCCGATGATATTGCTCTTCTCTCCGTCATAGACAGGGATTCGGGAATAGTCTACTTGCTGAATTGCTTCGTTTACTTTTTCACAGGTAAGACCGTTGATATCGAGAGCAAACACCTTATCTAACGGAGTATAGACCTGACGGACCGTATGCATATCGAACGTCATGACGTTATCGAGAATCGCCGTCTCGTCCATTTCAAAGAGTTTATCTTTATCGTTTTCTTCTTCGTCTAAAACAACTTCCTCATTCACAGCGGAAGATGCCTGTTCAATGACATCCTCCTTGCTAAGCATATTCTGATCCTTGAGATGGAAGATCTTATGAACCAGTAAAAGGATTCCCCGAAAGAGCAAAGTGATCGGATAAAGAAGAAATTCCAGCGTGATCAGAGGATACGCCATAAACACCGCCATCTGATCCGGAATCGCTTTCGAGACCACCTTCGGAAGCGTATCGGCAATCACATAGAAAAGGAAACCCATCACCACCGTGGATAACAATGCTTCAATACCATGGGACCAACCATTAGCCGTCGCTATCTGATACCAGAGCAAAGCGGAAAGATACGACATCAAGGTAGAGACAGAATTCGAGCAGACCAGAATCGTCACTAGGGTCGAATCGAACTTATCGACCAGATGGGTGATGATCTTCCCGGTCAGTTTTCCTTTTTCGGCTTCGGCTCGGAAGTGATATTTGTTGCAGTTCGTATAGGCGTTTTCACTGGCCGAGAACATACCGGTAAAAACAAGAAGAACAAAAATCAGCAACCAAACACTCCACTGAGGCATACCCCAGATGGTGATAGATGACGTTTCCTTCGATTCCGTTAACAGCAGTGATGGCAGAGGATTATCCACAGAAGTACCTGACCTTTTCTTTTTTCAGAAAGCGGAAATAGTATAGCATATTTTCTCTTTCTTCTTTCCCCCCCGCTAGGAAGCAAAGAAACAATTTTCTTTTCCGTATAGAGTGCGGTAGTAATAAGAACACTCTTTTATAACCGACAAAAAAGAGGTAGCCACCTCATAAGATAGCTACCCCTCTATAAAACGATAGAAGACTAATATTCGACGACGTTGATGTTCTTTAAGAGAAGCTCTTTCTGCGCCGGATCGTCGATCGACTTGAGTTTCGCGGCGGAGCAGACCGAAATCCATTCCTGAACATAGGAAGGATTGGTATAGGTCTTCTTGCAGAACTCCTTTATGTAGGTAGAAGCGGCTTTTTCGTTGCCATCGAGCAAGAAGAGAAGATAGGACATAGCGGCATCGGCGGAAGCATTGCCTCTCGTGCAATGTCCCCAATCGAGGATATAGTACTTACCCGAATCGTCGAAGATGACGTTGCGCGGGCACATATCGCCGTGGCAGAACTTGTAGTGGTTCGGCATCTTCTCAAGACGGACATGTAAGTCGTAACGGGTCGTAGCCTCTAAGCCCGAAGCCGAGATATAGGCGTTGAGCTTATCCTTGAGTTTTGGAAGAACAAGGTTGGAGCTGAGACGGGAAAGAAGCTGAACGTGGATCTTGACTAGATCGACGATGTACTTCTTCTCGTGTTCCGGATCCTGAGCGATCTTCTCGGCTAAGGTCTGACCTTTGATCTCTTCCGAGGTAAAAGCCCAATCTTCACCGACCTTCATAACACCATAGACCTTCGGAACCGAGATATTCGACTCTAAGGCATACTGTTGATTCATCGCTTCCTTGAAGACATCGCTGCCTTCATAGAACTCGTGATCGAAAACCTTCGTGACAACACCGTCTTTGATGTAGATCTTCTTGTGGTTTCTTTCGTGAACCAGCTTTCCTAAATCCGTAGTGCTCATTTACTTAGCCTCCTTAGCAGCCTTTCCGTACTTTTTATTATACTCCGCTTCTCCATAATACGACTTGAGGTAAATCGTCTTGATTTCG
The DNA here is from genome assembly GCA_900316035.1 of uncultured Eubacteriales bacterium. Lineage (GTDB taxonomy): Bacteria > Bacillota_I > Bacilli_A > RFN20 > CAG-288 > Enterosoma. The sequence continues at coordinate 2,371 of ONBI01000034.1, read as the reverse complement.
GAGATCAGAGGATAACGCGGATTGGTGCCGGTGCACTGATCGTTGAAAGCCGCTTCGCTCATCTCATCGAGAGTGGCAAGGAAGTCCTCTTCCTTGATACCGGCTTCCTGAATCGTCATCGGAAGCTCGATTTCCTTACGTAAGGCATCGATCTTAGCAATGAGCTTAGTGAGCTTGGTCTGATCGTCCTTACCGGTGATACCGAGCATCTCGGCAACTTCGGCATAACGTCTAAGAGTGCAAGGATACTTATACTGTGGGAAAGCGACCATCTTCGTCGGCGCTTCGGCAGCATTGAACTTCATGACTTCATCTAAGACCAAAGAGACGCAGACACCGTGCGGAAGATGATGATAAGCGCCAAGCTTATGACCTAAGGAGTGATCGATACCTAAGAAAGCATTTGCGAAAGCCATACCGGCTAAGGTAGCGGCATGTGCCATGTGCTCTCTTGCTTCCGGATCATTGCCAAGGTTATGGTAAGCTCTCGGAAGATAGGCAAAGATCTCCTGGATACCTTCCTTAGCAACCGCATCCGAGAACGGAGTCGCATAGGCAGAAGCGATCGCTTCCATGCAGTGCGTTAAAGCATCGATACCGGAAGCTCTGGTCAATCCCTTAGGAATGTTGAGCATCAGGTCGGAATCGATGATCGCCATATTCGGCATAAGTTCGTAATCGGTGATAGGATACTTGGTTCCATCGCTCTCATCGGTGATGATAGCAAACGGAGTGACTTCACTGCCGGTACCGGCAGTCGTCGGAACGCAGACGAGCATTGCCTTAGAACCCATCGGCTTGAAGGTGACGACACGCTTACGGATATCCATGAAATCCATAGCCATATCGGAGAAATCCGCTTCCGGATGCTCGTATAAGACCCACATGATCTTCGCGGCATCCATCGGCGAACCACCGCCTAAAGCCAAGATGACATCCGGCTGATAGGAGTTGCAAAGCTGTGCGCCTTCTCTAGCGCAGGCAAGAGTCGGGTCGGAGTGGACATCGGAGAAGACTTCGCACTGGATTCCTAAAGGTTCAAGGATATCCTCAAGCTTCTTTGCCATACCGCTAGAAGCTAAGAAACCATCGGTAACGATTAAGACTCTCTTACGGTGATAGACATCTTTAAGCTCCTTCAGAGCCGTCGGTAAGCAACCCGGCTTGAAGAAGACCTTACTCGGCGTACGGAACCAAAGCATGTTCTCTCTCCTTTCCGCTACGGTCTTGATATTCAGAAGATTTTCGACACCGACATTGTCGGAGACGGAGTTTCCACCCCAGGAACCGCATCCTAAGGTAAGAGACGGTTTGATGCGGAAGTTGTAGATATCGCCGATGCCACCGAAGGAAGAAGGCGTATTGATAAGAATACGGCAGGTCTTCATACGGGCAGCGAACTCTTTGATGTGATCCTTACCTAAAATCTCGTCGGCATAAAGATCCGAAGTGTGGCCGTATCCACCGTCGTGGACAAGCTGTTCGGCCTTAGTCAAAGCATCCTCAAAGTCCTCCGCCTTATATAAAGCAAGGACAGGAGCGAGCTTTTCATGAGCGAACTCTTCGCTCTTATCGGTCTTAGTGACTTCGCCGATGAGAAGCTTCTTATCGTGCGGAATCTCAAAACCAGCCATCTCGGCGATCTTATACGCCGGCTGACCGACAATCTTGGCATTAGTAGAACCGTGGACAAGGATGGTCTTACGGACCAAATCGAGCTCATGGGCATTGAGGAAATAGCAGTTGCGATATTCGAATTCGGCTTTGACGGCATCATAAACATCCTTGACGGCGATAACGGAGTTTTCACTCGCGCAGATCATACCGTTATCAAACGTCTTGGAATGGATGATGGAGTTGACGGCGACGAGGATATCAGCGGACTTGTCGATGACAGCCGGGGTGTTTCCGGGGCCGACGCCAAGAGCTGGCTTGCCGCTGGAGTATGCGGCCTTGACCATTCCGGGGCCGCCGGTGGCGAGGATGATGTCGCAGTCACTCATGAGGAGCTGGGTCATGTCGAGGCTCGGTTTGTCGACCCAGGAGATGATGTTCTTCGGGGCACCGGCTGCAACCGCGGCGTCCAGAACGATCTTAGCAGCCGCAATGGTGCACTTCTTGGCACGGGGATGCGGGCTGATGATGATACCGTTGCGGGTCTTCAGGGCGACGAGCGTCTTGAAGATGGCGGTGGAGGTGGGGTTCGTCGTCGGAATGACGGCGGCAATGACACCGATGGGCTCGGCGATCTTCTTCACACCGAAGGAGTCGTCCTGCTCAATGACGCCGCAGGTCTTGGTGTTCTTATATTTATTGTAGATATACTCTGCAGCATAGTTGTTCTTAATGACCTTGTCTTCCATGACACCCA
>ONBI01000032.1 GCA_900316035.1 uncultured Eubacteriales bacterium | reverse complement strand
CCTTGAACGGTCTCCATTGCCCATATTATAAGTTGAGATGGGAATGGGCCGCAAATGAAGGATGGCCATCCTTCATTTGCCACTTACAATATACGTGTATAGACAAAGATAACAACTTTTATATTGCTTATCTAGGTTTTCTTATTTCTCTACAGCACTAGATATAGTCCTAAGAAGGATAAGAAGAGAGTCGGAATGGAGATGATAGCTCCATAAGCGACGAACTTGAAGAAGGAGAAAGAGATCTTCTTCTCTTTTAAGATCGACATCCACATCATGCCGGCTAAGGCTCCTACCGGAGAGAAAATAGCGGCAATATCCGAGGAGATGATGGTGCTATAGATAGCTTCTTTTCCGGCGGTTCCTTCGACTAAGAGAGTCGAATAGAAGACAGACATCGGGATGTTATTCATGATATTTGCAGTTAAGAACGAAGAGATACCGTAAGAGAGTAAAGGAGAGGAGAAAGAAGATAACCAGGTGGCTATCTCTTTGGTAAGCCCGTTCTGATCAAAAGCTAGGACGAAAGCAAACATCGAAAGTAAGAAAGGAAACAGGGAGAACGGTAGACGTTTTACTCCGTCTCCTAAGATACGGAAGCTCTTTTTAGAGACAAGAACATAGATGAGGATGAGGATTAAAAGAAGAAGAGCCGCACTTAAGGAGATAAGCCACATCGGTAAGTTGATATAGGAAGAAATAGCCATCAAGAGGATGCAGGAAAGCAAGAGGACAAAAGAAGAGACAAAGAGGAAATGATCTTTGATATGGATTTCTTCCCCACCGGCAGTGAAAGGAACTTTGAGTTTCCGGTGGAAGAGTAAGAGCAGAAGAACAAAAGAAGAAATACCGGCAAAAAGAGTCGGCAAAGCCATTACTTTAAGATAAGAGAGGAAGTCGATATTCTCCGCACTGGAAAGATAGATGTTGGTAGGATTTCCGATCACGAGAAGCATGGAATAAGTATTGGCAGAAACATATTCCGCTACGAGATAAGGAACCGGATCGATATGGGTTTTCTTACAGAAAGCGATCAGGAACGGAGTAAGGGTGATGATGACAATATCGTTAGAAGTGAAGATGGTTAATACACCGGCTAATAAGGTAAAGAGAAGGAAAAGGAGGAACTGATTGCCTTTGGCTCCTTTGGCTGCCTTGTTTGCTAACCATTCAAAGAAGCCGGATTCATCTAAGATGGCGGATAAGAAAGTCATGGAGAAAAAGAGTGCCATGATCTCTAAGGGATTCATGGCGGTAGGTGCTGTCAATCCTTTAAGAAAGGTAGTGAAGTCGAGGCTTTTTGTTGCTAATACGATAATGGCTCCTAAGAAAGGAGGCATCCAGAAGGTGTCGATAGAAAAAGAACGGAAAGTGATCTTCGGATAGAAGAGAAGAAGAGCAATCATTCCTACGACCGCGATGATAAAACAGGTTATTAGTAAAATCATACAAACGAATATTTTAGCACAGAGAAAATAAAAGAGGAGAAGAAAGCGCTTAAAGTGTAACTATCAAAGAATGGATGTTACTGAAAAATTCAGAAATAGAAAGAAAGATGTTTCGTCCTTCCTATGCTTTGGATTGCGGAAAATAATGGTCGATAAGCCGTTCTTGGCTTCTACATTTGACATTGCCTTATAGCTAGCATATCGGAGTAATACTTCTCTTTCATTTTCTTAAGAATAGCCGAATGGGCTTCTTTAGAAGCATCGAGACCTTCTTCCCACATCTGGGGGAGTGATCTTCCTCGTATACTTACCATCCGGGAAGGTTCCTGCCTAATCCATACAGGAATTGGTCGAATCTTTGGTGTAATTCTTCTTGTCTAAGATGTTGTTGATTGCTTCATGGGCGTTATGGGAAATCGTAAAAGGATAATCTCCGCTATCGAGAATATAGGTCTTAGCACTATCCCATGAGTTGTCTCTCTTTCGGGCGAATCAATCATAAAGCAAAAGGGGTTATATGATTTTTCAAAGAGCCCAGACTCACGTTTTAACGGAAAATACGGGATAAGATGCTCGAATGGAAGAAGAACAGTGCTGGGAAAACAGCTCTTCTGATCGATGGTGCCAGACGTGTCGGAAAAAGCTATAGCGCCGTAGAGTTTGCAAAAGAGAACTATAAGTCCTTTATCCTGATTGATTTCAACAGAGCCGGAAAGGAAGTGAGAGATCTTTTCGAGAACAATCTGAACGATCTCGATTCTTTCTTCCTGTATCTTTCGGCGATGTATGGAGTGACTCTCTATCCAAGAGAGTCACTGCTCATTTTTGATGAAGTGCAGATGTTCCCTAGAGCAAGAGCAGCTATCAAGTATCTAGTAGCCGATGGCCGTTATGACTATATGGAAACGGGTTCCCGGATGTCGATCCATGAGAATGTTCAGGACATTGTGATTCCTTCTGAGGAACGTCATATCAAGATGTATCCGATGGATTTTGAAGAGTTCCTTTGGGCTATGGGAGAAGAATTGCTTGCCAACGTTATCCGTACCTGCTTTGAAAAACGGGAACCGATGGGACAGATGCTTCACAGGAAAGCGATGACTCTTTTCCGTCAGTATGTGATTGTCGGAGGAATGCCTCAGGCGGTGAATACCTATCTTAAAACGAAAAGTTTTGAAAGAACCGATGAAGTAAAGAGAGATATCCTTACGCTGTATCGAGAAGATATCGCAAAACATGGCAAAGGTTATGAACGCAAAGTAGAATCCATCTTTGATGATATTCCTGAACAGCTTTCTAAGCATGAAAAGAAATTCACCCTGTCTTCTCTAGGAAAAGGGGCGAGATTCCGGGATTATGAAAGTTCCTTTTTGTGGTTGGAAGATGCCATGATCTGCAATGTCTGCTATAACTCCACGGCTTCTAGTGGCGGAATTAAGTTTAACCGAGATAGGAGCACGCGGAAGATGTATATGGGAGATACGGGCCTTTTGATTTCCCATGCTTTTGATGAAAACGGGTTAGTGAAAGAAGAAATCTATAAGAAGCTTCTATTCGGAAAGCTGGAGATCAACGAAGGAATGATTTTTGAGAATGTGGTTGCTCAGATGTTTACAGCATCTGGGCATAAGCTCTATTTCTATTCGAATCCTTCGAGAGAAAGCAAGGAAGATAGAATGGAAATTGATTTTCTGCTTTCGAAAAAAGATCCGACAAATCGGCATAATGTCTCACCGATAGAAGTGAAATCCGGTAAGAATTATACGTTTACTTCTCTGAATAAATTCTCTACCAAATTCAAAGAACAATTGGATACTCCGATTATTCTTCACACAGAAGATTATTCGGAAAAAGACGGGATTCTTTTTATGCCTGTCTATTGGGGATGGCTTCTTTAGATATGGCCTTTCCTAAAGCCGGAATCCGTCCTTTTTCCAACCGGATAATTAGAGTATAATAACCACATCAGGAGTACTATTCTTGTGTTAACCAGTTTAGATCTAGCAACGCATTTCGGCTTCAAGGTCATCTCCGGCGATATGAGGGCTCTTTCCCGTCCGGTCAAGGTTCCGAAGCTTGACCGCCCCGGTGTGGAACTTCTGGGGATTTTCCATTTCCAGGAGAAGGAACGCATCATGCTTATCGGCAATAAGGAAATCGCCATCATCCACGATTCCGATCCGGATTTCATTTACCATAACTGCTTGCGTATCTTCGCTCCGGAATGCCCTGCCATCATCATCACCCAAGGCAATTCCTGTCCGGACTGCGTTTTAAAAGCAGCCAGAGACAATAACGCTCCTCTTTTCTCTACCGCTGCCGATACTTCGACTCTTTCTTCCGATATGTATGTCTATCTATCGGAAGCCTTAGCTCCGAAGACCGCCGTCCATGCCTGTTTACTGGAAATCTACGGTATCGGTGTTCTCTTACTAGGAGAATCCGGTATCGGTAAAAGTGAAATCTCTTTGGAACTGATCCGCAAAGGACATCGTCTCATTGCGGATGACAGAGTCAATATTTCCGATGTCCGTGGAAAACTCATCGGCACCTGCCCGGAATCGATCCGTGGCATGATGGAAGTCCGCGGTATCGGCATCATCAATGTTTCCCGTATGTTCGGTGTCAATGCTTTAGCCGATCGCTCCAGCATCAAGCTTGTGATCGACTTAGTTCCGTTTAAGAAAGAAGAACCGCTTGAGAGAGTCGGCATGAAGACCGATCGCTACGAGATCTTAGGAGAGACCGTTCCTCTTATCAAGCTTCCGGTCTCGGCCGCAAGAAGTATGTCGGAGATTGTCGAAACCGCTGTCACCAACTTCAAGCTCAAGGATTCCGGTTACGATACCGGTTACGAATTCCAGCGCCGACTCAGCGAACTTCATCAGATCGCCAAGAAACAGGAGACTGTCTCTTTGACCCCGGAAGGAAATGCCGTCGTGAAGAAAGATATCCCTTCTTCGGATTCTCCTCTCAACAGTTCGGATGAGCCTTATCCGAAGATGGAAAGCGATGCCATCAATCCGGATAAGAAGAGCGAAGGAAAATAACCTCTTTTATGATGTCCCTTGCTTACATCAACGGGTTTCCCGCCTCTCATCCGGTCATCCGTTTCTATGCGATCATCATCCTTTTCGGAGCTCTTTTAGCTCTCTATCTTTCTAACCTTCATGCCAAACAGGATGGCTTTGAAGGAGACTTTTTCAATAGCATCTTTTTAGTCGCTTTCCCCTGTGGCATACTCGGAGCCCGTATCTGGTATGTGATCGCTTCTTGGCAAAGTGAGTTCTTACCGGTATTCCAGAGATCCGGATTCTGGCAGGGATTCGGGAACATGTTTGCTATCTGGAATGGCGGACTTGCCATTCAAGGTGGCGCATTACTCGGTATTCTTACGGGTGTTCTTTATGCGATTTTCCGAAGAAAAGGTACTTCCATCCTCCGTATCATCGATTACTGTCTTCCTACGATCCTGATTGCACAGGCCATCGGAAGATGGGGAAACTTCTTCAATCAGGAAGTCTTCGGTCATGCGGTATCCTTAGAAGCCTGGAATTTCTTACCTTCTTTTATCACGAACAACATGCAGAACGGAACTAGTCCGATGCTTTCGGGAGTTTCGCTTCCTTCAGGTTCGATTGCGGCACCTCTTTTCTTGATTGAAGGTATGGTCAACCTGATGTTCTATTTCTTACTTAGATACGGAATCCCGGCTTTGTTACAGAAACACTACCGTATCGGAGATTCGGCCTTCGGTTATTTTATCGCCTATGGTGTTACCCGTATGGTCTTAGAGCCTCTTCGTAACCCGGCTTTCATCATGGGTACCTCGAAAGCCGAAGCCGATAAAGCCGACTATAAGTCTTTCGGGATGGCGATTGCTTTTATCTTATTAGGAATCATTCTTATTGTTCTCAATCATGTTTTTGCTTCTTTAGCAAAGAAAGGGAAGTTTGATAAACATCCTCATTTCAAAGCGGTGTTTATTGAAGACGGAGAGCTTTTAGTGATCCCTGTCAAGAAAGAAGAAACGGTATTAGAAGCGTCTAATCCCTCTTCTTCGATGGATTTTGCTAAGCTGAAAGAAGCCGAAGAGAAGCTGAAGAAAGCTTCTCAGGAAGGAGAGAAGAAAGATGAGCATCAATCCTAAAGAAGTAGCGATTATCGGACTAGGTCCAGCAGGTACCAGTGCCGCTATCTATTTAAAACGATATGGGATGATTCCCTATTGCTATGAAAAAGAAGTCGTCGGAGGAAAAGTAAACCAGACGGAGAAGATCGAGAATGTCGCCGGTATCAAATCGATCGGTGGACCGAATCTTGGGATGCTTTTAGAAGATCAGTTAGGAAGTTATGATATTGCTCCGATCTATCAGGAAGTAAAAGAACTCTCTTTGAACGAGGATGGTACGTTCCATCTCGTAACCAATAAAGAAAGCCATGATTTCAAATACGTCATTCTAGCCAATGGTTTAGCCGAACGTCCTTTCCCGATTCCGGGAGAAGAGGAGTTCCATAAGAGAGGTATCTCCCGCTGTGCGATCTGCGACGGTCCTTTATATAAAGGAAAAGATGTGGCGGTCGTCGGAGCCGGAAATGCTGCTTTTGAGGAAGCTACTTATCTTGCTTCCATCTGCTCTCATGTGACCTTAGTCGCCAGAAGAAAAGAGTTTCGGGCGGATGAAAGTGCCGTCGAGTTATTCCGGAAACAGAAGAATGCGACGATCTATGCTCCCTATGAAGTGATATCTGCTGCCGGAAATGCGGTATTGGAATCGATCACCATCCGCAACAAGGAAACCAAAGAAGAGAAGATGATTTCGGTTTCCGGTCTTTTCCTTTATGTCGGAGAGATCCCTTCGACTTCGTTCCTCAAGATTGAAGGATTAGCCAATGAAAAAGGTTATCTTGTAACGGATAATTATCTGGAAACCAAGGTGAAGAACCTTTATGCGGTAGGAGATTGTAGAGATACTCCTCTTCGTCAAGTAGCTACCGCTACCGGAGATGGGGCATTAGCCGCAACGAGAATCCATACTTCCTATCAGGAAGGGAAGTAAAAATAGTTTTTTCTATTTCTAAATCGATATAGAAGGAGACGAGAAGGTGGAAAAGAGTATTTCCCAACCCCCTTTTGCAAAAAGGGTCAAAGACGAACTTTCGCATAATAGCTATTCCACCGAAGAGAAAAAATATATTCTCTCCGGTTTTGCCCGTAACGGGGGTCTCTTTTCCTTTGGAAAACTTCCGGCTTTGGAGTTACATACGCAGTTAGCTTCGACGGCTAAACTCCTTTATTCCGCTTTACAGGAAGTCTACTCTCTTGCTCCGACAATCCAGTATGAAAGAAAGACGAGATTCGGAAGAGGACTTACCTATATTGTCAAAGTCCAGGATAAACGTCTTTTTGATGTGATGCAGGATCTAGAGATACTGGAAGACGGTATCTTCCGTATCCCTCCCAAAGAAGGAGTGCGGAGAAAGAATCTGAGATTCCTAGTTATCGGTTGCTTCTTAGCCAATGGTTCTGTCAACAATCCATCGAGTCAGAAGACCTCCTATTTTGCGGAGATGGCCTTTACGGATAAACAGGATGCTCTACTGATCCGGAAGAAACTCGATTCCTTCAAAGGCGAAAGAACCATGTCGTTCAAATATATCAAGAGGAGAGAACAGCATGTTCTCTACCTCAAGAAATCCGATCAGATTTCGGTGTTCTTAGCCTACTTAGGTGCAACCGAAGAGATGTTCGAGTTTGAAAATGCCCGTATCATCAAAGAGGATACGAATATCACCAACCGGTTATCTATCTGTGATGCCGCCAATTATTCGAAGTCTATCTCTACCGCCAAGAAAGATATCGAAGCAATCGATACGGTTCTTAAAGAGAAACCGTTAGACTCGTTTGATAAGAAGACACAGGCGGTTCTTAAAGCCAGAAAAGAGAAAGCGGAACTCAACTATCGGGAATTGGCGGATTATGTTTCGCAGCAGGAAGAGATACCGATCACCAAGTCCGGTATTGTTCATATTCTTGCTAAGATCCGTTCGCAGGCAGAAGAGATAAACGAAGAAGAAAAGAAGAAAAAGAAGGAACAGGAGGAGTAGAGGTACCTCCTGTTTTCTCTTGGAATCGGTTCTTCTTGAAATCTACAGGTTTCTTAGGTATGCGCAAAAGAAGTTGCGCAGTTTTTCGAGTGCTTTTTTCATTGCAGAGAGACTTTTTCTCTGAAATTGACAAAAAGAAGACATTTGTTCCATCTTTCATGCGCATTGCGCGCGCAGAAAAGTCCACTTTTCAGAAAAACAGAATGAATAGTAACAAAAGCAGCAAAAAAGAAAAGAAATTTCAGAAAAAGTGATAAAAATACTTTATTTTTTTCTGCTTATGAATATAATGAAAGGCGAGGAGGACATGAATCAAATGTCTGTCAAAGTTGCGATTAATGGTTTCGGTCGTATCGGTCGTCTTGCGTTCCGTCAGATGTTCAATGCGGAAGGTTATGATGTCGTTGCTATCAACGATCTCACTTCCCCGAAGATGTTAGCTAACCTTCTGAAGTACGATACCGCTCAGCGTGGTTATTGCGGAATCATCGGCGAGAAGCCGCTTCATACCATTTCTTCCAAGGAGCCTGTCCTTGCTGAGGATGGTAAGACGGTTGTCAAACCTGGTTCCATCACTGTCGATGGCAAGGAAATCACTGTCTATGTCGAGAAGGATGCTCACAACTGCCCTTGGGGCAAGTTAGGTGTTGATGTCGTTCTCGAGTGCACTGGTTTCTATACTTCGAAGGCCAAGGCTCAGGCTCATATCGATGCCGGCGCCAAGAAGGTCGTCATCTCTGCTCCGGCTGGCAAGGATCTTAAGACCATTGTCTACTCCGTCAACGAGAATACTCTTACCAAGGATGATAAGATCATCTCTGCGGCTTCCTGCACCACTAACTGCTTAGCTCCTATGGCTAAGGCTCTTAACGATGCGTTCCCAATCCAGTCTGGTATTATGTGCACTGTCCACGCCTATACCGGCGATCAGATGATTCTCGATGGCCCGCACAGAAAGGGTGATTTACGCCGTGCCAGAGCTGGCGCTGCCAACATCACTCCGGCTTCTTCCGGTGCTGCTAAGGCGATCGGTCTTGTCTTACCGGAACTCAACGGCAAGCTTGTCGGTGCCGCTCAGCGTGTCCCGGTCTTCACTGGTTCCACCACTCTCTTAATGGCGGTTGTCAAGGGTGAAGATGTCACTGTCGACAAGGTCAATGCCGCTATGAAGGCTGAGACTTCTGCTTCCTTCGGCTACAACGAAGAGCCGATCGTCTCTTCCGATGTCATCGGTATGAGATATGGCTCCTTATTCGATGCCACTCAGACCTTGGTCACCAAGATCAGCGACGGCTTATACGAAGTCCAGGTTGTCTCTTGGTACGATAACGAGAACTCCTACACTTCGCAGATGGTCCGCACCATCAAGTATTTCGCTGAACTCAACTAATCAGCGTCTGCTTCTGGTAGGGTCCTATTAGCTTGACGATTGGAGGCACCCTTCCTAGTTGAGGGGTGCCTCTTTACTTAAACGAGGAAACAAAAATGAAAAAATTAGTCACGGATCTCAAAGTCGAAGGCAAGACCGTCTTAGTCCGCGTCGACTTCAATGTCCCGCACAAGGGAAGCACGATTACGGATGATAACCGCATCCATGCGGCTATCCCGACGATTGCTGAACTCTTAAAGAAGAACGCCAAGGTTGTTCTCCTTTCGCATCTTGGAAAGGTCGATTGGAAGAAGCTGAAGAAGGGCGAGAAGACTCAGGCCGATATCGATGCCCAGATGAAAAAGAACGATCTTTCTATTGTTCTTCCTGCTTTAAAGGGTTATCTCGATAAGGCTTTAGGTAAGGATGTCAAAGTCTCCTTCTCCAAGGCTACCCATGGTGACGAGCTTAAGGCCGCTGTCGCTGCTTTAAAGCCCGGCGATGTCTTAGTCATGCAGAATACCCGTTACGAAGCGGGCGAAGAGAAGAACGATCCGGCTTTAGCGAAGGAATGGGCTTCTTTAGCCGATGCCTTCGTCATGGATGCTTTCGGCTCTGCTCATAGAGCCCATGCTTCTACCTATGGCATTCCTTCTGTCCTCAAAGAGGAAGGCAAGGAGACCGCGGTCGGTTTCTTAATGGAAAAGGAAATCAAGGGCTTAGGCCGTTGTGTCGAACCGAAAGAGGACGAACGTCCTTATGTCGCTATCTTAGGCGGCTCCAAGGTTTCGACCAAGATCGAAGTCATCGATTCCTTACTCAAGAAGTGCGATAAGATCCTCATCGGTGGTGGTATGACCTACACCTTCAAGAAGGCTTTATACGGCATCGATGTCGCTAACTCCTTATGCGAACCCGATCAGTTCGATTATGCCCGCAAGTGCTTTGCTTCCGGTAAGATCGTTCTCTCGGTCGATACCGTCTTAGCCAAGGGTCTTGATTTCGATAATCTCGATAAGAAGGCGGAAGATATCAAGTTATTAGATGGCAACGTCGACTTCCCGGCCGGTTATGAAGGAGCCGATATCGGTCCGAAGACCAGAGAGCTCTATGCCTCTATCATCGCTTCTGCGAAGACCATCTTCTGGAACGGCCCGATGGGTATCTTCGAGAATCCGGATCTTCAGGAGGGTACCAAAGCGGTTTGCAAGGCCTGCGCCGAAGCGACCGAAAGAGGTGCTTTCACCGTCATCGGTGGTGGCGATTCCGCCGCTGCGGCCAAGCAGTTCGGTTATACCGATAAGTTCAGCCATGTCTCTACCGGTGGTGGAGCTTCCCTGGAACTGATCCAGTACGATGGACATCTTCCGGGAATCGATGTCATTGAGGATAAGTAAACCATGTCCCGCAAGAAGTTATTGATGGGCAACTGGAAGATGAACCTGACGATCGCCGAAGCCAACGCTTTCTGCGAGGATGTCAAGGCTGCTTCCTTAGTTCGCCAAGCTCGTCAGAGAGGCATCATGATCGGTGTCGCTCCGGCTTTCATCGCTCTTCAGTCCGTCCGTAAACACGCCCATGGTCTCATCGTCGCTTCCCAGGATTGCCACTATGCCGATCACGGCGCCTATACCTCGAACGTCTCTATCCCGATGCTTCAGGAAATCGGTGTCGATTGGTCGATCATCGGTCACAGTGAACGCCGTCAGTATGAAGGCGAAACTTCCTTTACCTGTAATCGTAAGATCAAGGCTTTAGTCAAGCAGCAGTTCCACGTGATCTACTGCGTCGGTGAGACCGCCAAGGAATACGATCAAGGTCTTACCAAGGATGTCATCCGTGAACAGGTCGTCACCGGACTTATGGGCTTAAGCAAAGACGATATGCAGTATCTTGTCATCGCTTATGAACCGGTCTGGTCGATCGGTACCGGAAAGAACGCTTCGGTCGAAATCGCCGAGGATATTGCTTCCTTCATCCGTTCGCTCATCAATGAGCTCTTCGGAAAGGTCGCTTCTCAGAAGACTCTGATCCTCTACGGCGGAAGTGTCAAACCGAACAACATCCACGAGTATATGCTCCAGCCGGATGTCGATGGCGCTTTGGTCGGCGGTGCTTCTTTAAAGAGCGAATCCTTCAAGGAACTCTTAGAGAACATCTAAGCTACTAGTTGTAAATTTAAAACCTCTTCCTTAAAGGAAAACCTTGGGGAAGAGGTTTTTTTGGTGACTCTGAGAAGCTTTTTAGATTACGAAAAAGGTGTGATGAGAAACCTCATCACACCTTCGTTTTACTTAGATAGAAGAAAGTTGGTTAAGCCTTCGTATACTTATCTGTCGCCTTACCAGTATGATCGTAAGTACCGATAGCGATTGTATTACCATTAATGGTGAAGGTATGATGATCGCCAGTGGAACGGAAGTCATAGACCTTGACTTTGCCCTTATAATAGTCTCCGGTTTCCAGATCGACGTCCTGCGTCGGACTTCCGGAAGCGACAATCTTCGGGCCATAGCCTTGGAAGGTGACCGGGCCAGCGAAAGTGACTTTGCTCGGAAGAGTATAGTTGCCGTTGTCTCCGTTTCCTAAGAAGAGAGCGGCCTGCGGGACTTCGTTTCCGCTTCCGAAAGATCCACTCTCGCGTGTTGCATTGACAAAGTCATGGGTCTTATTGATGATGACATTATTCAGGGTGAGATCGCCGCTGCGGACAATAATGCCCTGTCTCTGGGCATTGATGGTGGTATCTGTAATCGAATACTTGCCGCCGACATTGAAAAGGATGCCGGCATTATCGTACGCCGAGTTGGAAACCGAGATGGTCGAACCGATGATGTCTACGCTGGAATCGTTCTGAACCCCATTATCGCTGTTGGCGTTGGTGCTAATGCCGTAATAGCCATTGATTTCGAAGTTGCAGTCCTTGATGGTGACGTGAGAACCGTTACCCACATATAGGATTCCAGAACCGGCGGTCGCCTTGTAATTGACATTCTCGAAAACAATATTGCCTTTTACATTATCGATAGCTGAGCCACTATCCGGTCCGGTCAAAGCAAGATTACCGCCTCGGATGGTGAGAGTCTTCCCTTCCGGGACTGCGATGGATGATTTCTTAGAAGCAGTGGCATCGATTCTGAGGGTCTTGCCGTTGAGGTCGAGGACAGTATCCTCATCAATCGAATAAGGTTCCTCGGTAGTCAGAGAAATGTCCTCATCTAAAGCCATCGAGCCTCCATCCGCCAGCTTATCTTTCAGGTTTTCGGCCGAGACCTCGGTATAGGCGTTGCTCTGGACAGCATCGACACCGACATTGATCTTGCCCGTTCCGCCATTTTCAATGTCTTCGACGGTGACTCTTACATAATGTTCTGCGATGTCGACGCCTTTGGCAAGATCCGTGTAGGAAGTATCGGTTGCGGGCTTGGTGCACTCTTCATCCATGAACACTTCTGCTTTCAGTCCCTTAGAGGCGACAGTGCCGATACGGTACTTGATGCCGATGGTCGAATTGTTTTTATAACTGGTCTTGATGACGAAAGTATCTCCCGGGGCGACAAGGTTAGCCTTGACGGTTCCGTCGGATTCAATGGTGACATCTGCGTGATCGGAGGTCTCAAAGCCAAGCTTCTTGTCAACGATGGTAAGCTGATCCTGGGCTACATCGACTTTAGCAGCTGTGACCTCGACATCGAAAGATTGGTTGGACTTGAAGAAGGCGACAGTCCCAGCAGTCCCGAATCCGAGAGAGATGGCGGCTAAGGCGACAGCGGCAATCAAAGACTTCTGACGTAAATTCTTTGTTTTTTTCATTTTTTGAATTCCTCTTTTTTTCTTATTCGGCTTCCTCGAAGCTGACATTTCCCTGAATCGCTTCGACTTTCAGAACGAACACAACTTGCTGACCCATCAGAGCGGTATCTTCCACTTCTCCGGGTAAGGCGATGGATAGGTGTAGCGTCTTCTCCGGCTCGGCAGTCGTCATTGTCCCGGAAGCGGAATCGCCTTCGAGAACGAAGGGGCTGGGATCGCTTCCGTCTTTCTTTGCTAGACTCACCCGATAGTTGATATTCATGGTGGAACTGTTTTTGAGAACACTATCGAAGGCGAACTTGTCTCCCGGGCACATGTTAGTCAGGCTTAGGGAGCCGTCCTGAGCTAACGATGCAGTTCCCCCGGAGGCGAAGGAAGTCTGTGGTTCTTCGCTCCCAAAGGAATAGTATTGGAAGGTGGAACTTTCGATCTGATTCGTCAGTTTCACGGTGCCAAAGGTGACGGTCGCTTCGTTCTTCTGGACGGAAGTGAAGTAGGCGAGAGTGCCTCCTATTCCAAGAGCGAGAGAGGCCAAGGTGAGGGTGAGCGCCGGAATCAGAAACTGTTTTCTTGGCTGTTTGTTTCTTTTTTCTTTCATCATTTCTCCTTTCTTTATTCGGATTTAGACACGGCCTCGGTCGCTACAAGTCGGAGAGCGAAATCCAGAGCGGCGTTCTGAGCTTCATTTCCCAGGGTGTCCTTGAATTGGACTTGGAGAGTGAAGGTCTTTTTTTCCTTGATCGCAAAGCTTCCTAGATCGTAAGCGATGTCTTCGGATAACAGGCTTTTTGCTTCGCCTTCATCGAAGGAAACCTCGATGTTGCTCAAGACGGAGTCACGGTTTTCCTTGTCGACTCCCGTGAGCGTGATTGCCGTAGATGGAATCTCTGCTTTGGCGGTGAAAGCCGTCCCTCCGGTGTTTGTCAATTCAAAGGTGGCTTTATAGCTTGCGCCGGGAGCAGCGTTTTCGGCTTCGAAGGCTTTGCTCCCGTCCTTTGACAGATCGAGAGTGTTTTCATCGGAAGGCAGCTGTGCCAGAAACCCGGTGTTGCTATCAATCGCATAGGTTTCCAGCTTCGTCCTCTTCAAGTCGAAGGAGAGGTTGCCGATTGTCACGTGGTTGATGACTTTTACCTGCTTGGAGTAGAGAGCATAGGTTACCCCGATTCCTGTCGCTAAGCCGGCCGATACCAGGATAGCGGAGGCGAGTAGGGCAATGCGTTTACCTTTGTTGCTTTTCAATCTTTATCCTCCTTTCTTTCTTTCTGGTCGGAGAGGGAATCGGTAGGGTAGACGATTTTCAGAGGTTCCTTCTCGGTTGTCGGAGCTCCC
The DNA here is from genome assembly GCA_900316035.1 of uncultured Eubacteriales bacterium. Lineage (GTDB taxonomy): Bacteria > Bacillota_I > Bacilli_A > RFN20 > CAG-288 > Enterosoma. Next base: position 5,279 of record ONBI01000032.1, on the reverse strand, counting down.
GCGATATGGAAGAGAGAGTAACGGGGAGTCCCCAAGTGTTGGAAAGAACGTTTCTCTTTGATCGCTTCGACGCTTTCTTTTCCTCCGACAGTGAGGAGGAAAAGGCCATAACCGAATCCGATGATCAGAATCAAAATCAGATACCAGGGCATATTTATCCTCCTTCTGCTTTATGGGGTGAATATCTGTGATCCGCAGTTTTCATCCGCTTTCCCCCTTTCTCACAGCTAAGTGGCAACAGAACGAAGCGTCGAGGTAAGTAATGCCTCCTAGATCCGAAGCGACTTTATAGGTGAGGCGGAAGGTTTTGTGCTCGTCATCGAGGTAGGAAGAGAACTTCAGCGGAGATTCCTCCGTCAGCTTCCCGATTTCCTCCTCTTCGGACTGGTAGTCGTCTTTCGTCACCCGGACAGTGAGAAGCGAACCGGCTTCTTGATTGAAATCGGTGAAGTAGAGGGAACATTCCACCTTCTGGTCGGAGGAGAAGTCCAACTCGATGGTGTAGGACCTCTCTTCTTCGGGGAAGAGAACTTCCCCTTCACCGGTGAGATTGACTTCGTTTTTGATTTCTTCCCCTTCGGCATTCTTGATGATGCAGCTTCCCTCCCCTTGGGTTTGGTAATAACTGGCAAGCAATCCGGAAGATAAGCCTATGACCAGTGAACCGGAAAGAAGGGAAAAGATGATTTTCGCTTTCCTCATGGTGTTACTCCTTTCTTTTCCAGAACTGGCAGATTATGGATGAGAAGGGATTTCGGATTGATTCCATGAAGGAGAGCGTCAAGGAGCTGGTCTTTTGTGAGATAGTTAAGATACTCCGTTAAGGAAGTGACACGATTATCAAGCTCCATTCCAGTCTCAAAGGAAGCCTTTGGGATAGCTCGGACGAGAATGCCCCTCTCTCCTTTCGAGACGAAGAGGAGGAAGGGGAAGGAAAGGAGGAGGAACGGATAGACTTCTTTGGCTTCGGCACCACCCGAAAAATTCGCCTGTTCCTGCTTTCTGCAATACTTATCCACTGCATGGCGTTTTTCTTTGATGAATTGTCTTTCGGCCTTTTCTATCGCATCTTCTAAATACAACGAAAAATCCGCTTCACCGACGAGCGGGTAAAGCTCGTCAAAATGAAGACGGAAAAATATTTCTAAGGAAGAACGCAGTGCCGAAAGCGCTTCTTCTTCGAGAGGATTTTCAGCTTCTTTCCCTAACCGATGTAAGGAGAGCGAGAAGGATTTGTTGCTTCGGGGGGGGGTCATGGTTACTACATCAATTTTGCTTTTGCTGTCCATTGGCGTTCTCAAGAAGGCTTTTGCAAACGGTAATTTAAGCAAGATTTTGTCTTGGGGCAAAAGCTCTCTGAGGCTATTATAGCACTTTTCCACTCCTGTTCAATACGGAAATGCGAATTCTAGAATAGGGCTTTCATGCAACCCGAATCCTTTTGATTTTCCGGTGGCATTTTCTCTTTGGAAGCGATATCACCAAAACGAAGGGGAGAATCTTCCGCTATCCGAACACGAAGGGAAATATTCTTTCTGCTTCGATAGCAGAATTTCATAGAATTGAAACAAAAACGTGGAGGAACGTCATAGGACATCCTCCACGGGGATACTGTCATTTCTGATTCGAATCTTTCTCCTGCGGATGCTCTTCGGAGGAGGACTGCTGCTTCTTCAGCTCTTCTATCTGCCGCCGGAGTTCTTCGATCTCTTTGTCCTTGGCGGAAGAGTCAACCCCTTCCTTAGCTATCGTTTCCGCTTTCTCTGGTGGGGCATCTGCTGAGCTGGCTTCCTTTTTCGCTTTCTCCTTCTTCATGGACCTCATCACCAGGTATACCGCATAAGCAAGAAGCAGAAGACAAGGGACAAGGATGAAACAGATATATCCTCCCACTCCTTTCGAGAAGCGGACGATCTCCCCCAATGCTAAAGAATGATAGACCACTTTTCCGATGACGGCGGAAGAATCGATGACCTGCGTGGCTAAGAGTCCTGGGGCATCGCCTTTGAGAATGTAGGTGACCTTATCTACGCTTTTCATCTTATCGATTACTCGGTGGGTTGTCGGAAGCTCTCCATAGGCAGGGTAAGTGAAAGTGAGAACATCATTGACTTCGTAATCTGTCTTATCTCCTGAAGTATCGACAATAATCAGCGAATCGCACGGAATATTCGGCTCCATCGAACCGGTGAGGACGATTCTCGCTTGCTTCCCGAACAAGGAGGCCGAAGCGTTCTTCTTTATTTCCGTTCCTAGATAGATGTTGAGAAGAGCAAAGGCGAGAAAGAGGACAATCAGCACATCGATAATCCCGTTCAGGATAGCGCGCCATATCGGCTTTCTCTTTCCTTCCTCTTCTTTCTTATTCGGTTCTGCTTCTGTTCCTGTTTGCATTTTCAATAATCCTGGTTTTTTGCTCTTCTTTACTCCCTCTGAGGTTCTTGTAAAGGATAGATAGCTGCGTTTTTTAGTGTACTCCCGCTCCTCTTTTTCTGCAACCGGGCCGCGAGAACTTCGGCGGCTGTATATCTCTGCTTTCTCTTTCAGCGCCGTGGATTGCATGGCAATGGGACACAAGGAACAAGCAACATATGATGATACTCCATATTTTTTCCATGACGTACCAAAACAGCATAAATCTATAAGATCGGACTATCATGAAATATTAGGTAATATAATGCTTCTTTCCACATGCCAATCTGTTCGATTCGAAAGAAGATAGCTGTATTTTCTCATCGCAGGAATCTTAAACGGAACGCTGTTTTTCCAACCGAAACAGCCAGAAATCTATCGGTCTTCTGCTCTGAAAACGAGATAGGCATAGAGGCAAAAGGCTGTTTCACCTACCAACGGATATTAACAAAAAAGTTAAAGGATTCGTTCTTCTAATGGTACACTATTTGGGTCAATTGGAGGTTTTTATGAAACGAAAATCTGCTTCTCTTCTCCTTCTTTTCCTTGTGCTCTCTTCCTGCCGAGGAACCGAAGCTTCTTCTCTTTCGGGCGACTCTTCCCTTCCCAGTGTCCCTGTTATTTCTTCTCCTGTGGACTCTTCTTCTTCTTCGGCTTCTTCCTCGTCATCCTCTTCTGCTCCGGCTATCCAGACTCTGAACAAAAAAATTCTTGCAGAACGCTTTTTGAATCTGGCGCAGTCCTCCTCTTTTACCGTTGCTCTCGATTATCTCAACGGCAATACTTTCACGGAAATCTATTCCGATAAGTACATCTACCAGGAATCGACTAACGAAGGTCTGCTTCTAAGAAAAGATCTTCTGGGTACGGAGAAGACATGCTATTCCTTTGAAAAGAAAGATGGCAAAGTCGTTCTCCACTCGCAGAAATCGTCACTCCTTCCGGACGGGTCTGTCCATCGGAAAGATAGCCTTGAGGAAGAGAATCCGTTCTATCGGATCCGGGACAGCATCCAAGCGGATCTGTTCCTGAAAGATGAGACCGGGTATTATTCGAGTGATTTCGATCTGGTTCTCAGTCTCAGCTACGCCATGAACCTCGGCTTCTATGGCGAAGAAGGTCAATACGCCGATGCGACTTTCGCCCTCGATGAGGGAAATAACCTCATCGCCACTCTTCAGGTTGTCAATGGAGATGGATACTTAGAGGATTATGCTAAGGCTACGTTTCTGAACATCGACCAGACCATAGATCCCGAGATCGAGGCCTTCTTGAGCAAGGAGATTCCTCTCTCTTCTCCCAGCGAAGAAGCTTTCGCAACTTTGATATCTCCTCATACCATGGTGAACGACATCGGTTATATCACCGAGTCCATCGATTATCGGACCGATCTCGATAAATTGACTCTCAGCGCGGGAGAGGAGAAGACGGAAATCTGTCTCGGCGACAGGAATCTCGTCTCCTCTGTCTCACACCTGTATGAGAAAGGAGAGGACGGCAAAGCTCTTTCCGTCTATCTCTCGGCGACGAACACGATGGAGAAAGCTCCTTTAGGAGTCGATTATTCCTCAGTTTCTCCTCGGCTGAAGAACCTTGTCCATCGGGAGGATTTTTTCCTTCAGAGCGATGGCTCTTACCGCTACCTTGGCTTAGAACCGGAAGAAGTCTATAGAGCCTTAGGCTATGCGGATCTCGGGGAAGTCGATACGCTCGATTTCACTCTCCGGAACAATGCCTTTGTGCAGGCTAGCACATCCTTTACTACGATCCTCTCTTCCGGTTTCGAAATCCATTATGTCACCGATACCTCTTTGGATCCTTTCTTAGAGCCTTCTATTCCTGAGCCGAGCGAAGCGGATAGCGACACCGCCTTGATCCAGGAGAAGATCGATCAGATGAATCTTCTTTCCGACAGCGTGAAGAACTATACGGTCAAGACCTATGAGCAGGGAGGCAATTCCGACAAGTATTACACCCTGAAGAAAATCTCTTCGGATCTCGTTCTCAATGAGAAGTACACTTCCGAAGGCGGAGATTCGGATAAGACGAAGGTCCTCTCCTCTGGCTACGGCAAGAACAGCAACGGCCATTTCGTCCATTTTGCAAAGCTTGCAGACGGCAGCGTACGTCAGCTCGAAGATGCTTCTACGGATCTGACCCTCAGAGACCTGATTCACTTCGATGTCGCTCCTGCGCTTCTGAAGGCCAAAAAAGAGGCCGACGGAAGCCCAATGGCGTCAACCTAAGGGATGGGTTGGCGCCTTTTCGGTATGTAGCCTTTTCTTAACTACCGTTTCTGTGTGTTCCTACCGGAAACAAGGCATGCTAAAATCCTAGTGCAGGCCGATGTTTTTTTCGAAATATATCAGAACATCACGGACGAACAGTGAACAGTGAGCCTTTGTGAGCTCTGACCCTCGGCCAGTTCCTGCCGTCGATTTGGAACCTCATGGGATGGGGAACGCTGACACGTCTTCCCCATCGCTCGTGGTGTCTTCCGTCTCTGACGGCATTTTTCAGTTTGTGCCGCTGCTCGTAGATGAATCCCATGATCCTCAGGATGCCCATGAAGTTCCATGACCTGATGCATCTGCAGAGTCCATACTCGGCAAGCGCCTTCATGACCTGAGCCATGTTCGCCCTCCATTTGCCTTTGCCTGACGGCGGAGATTCGCCCCTGAGCCAGTGGTCAAGTTCCTTGGCGACGATGCGCGAGAGGCAATGGAAGAGCACTTTGGCGTAGATCGCGCATAAAGCAGGGCCGTATTGTAAGCGGAAATTGGGGTGATGAAACAGAGGAGAAAAAAGGAGTCCGGAGAGCGTTCAGCTCGCGTCGGACTCCTTTCCTTCTTCCGTCTCTTTCCGTT
>ONBI01000062.1 GCA_900316035.1 uncultured Eubacteriales bacterium | reverse complement strand
AGATGTCGCTTTATAAAGCAACCGGTCTGAAGTGTTCGATCGGCTGCGGAGCCAACAAGTTCTTGGCGAAGATGGGAAGCGACTATAAGAAACCTTTAGGACTAACCATCATCAACAAGGACAACATAGAAAAGATCCTTTGGCCCTTACCCATTGAAAAGATGTTCGGAATCGGGAAGCAGACCGCTCCGAAACTGAAAGAGCTAGGAATCGAGACAATCGGGGATTTGGCTTTGACCCAGGACCCGAAAGTGAAGAGGGCCTTAGGAAATCTTTTCCCTTATTACCAAGGAGAGGCAAACGGCTATGGAAACGATGTCGTCGATACCTCTCTCTTTGTTCCGAAGTCGATCTCGGCAGAGAGAACCTTCTCCAGTGATGCCACCTCCTATGAAGAACTGAAGGATATGGTGCGCTCCTGCTGCGAAGATATCGTTTCGGAACTCGTGAAGTATCAGAAAGAAGCTTTGACGGTCTCGGTGAAACTGAGAACACCGGATTTTGTGACGAAATCCAAAAGAGCTCTATTACCGCAACCTACCGATAACCTCGGGGAACTTTATTCTGCGGCGATGTCTCTCTTTGATAGGACCTATAAAGATCAACCGATAAGACTACTCGGAATCGGCGTAGAGAAAGTGCAGAACAAAGGGGAAAAGAAGAAGACCGAAGCCTCTCTTCCGGAAGAACCCCTTTGGAAAGAAGAGAAGAAATGAAAACCAAAGAAGCTTACGAAGAGTTTCTTACCTATTTAGCCTCCGAAAAAGGAGACGACAGTAAGACCATCTCGGCCTATGAAACGGACCTTAGCCAGTTCTGTGATTTTGTGAAGAACAAAGATATCAAAGAACTGACTCCGGAAGACCGGGATGATTTTCTTTTCTCCTTGGAAAAGAAGAACATAAAAAGGTCTTCGCAGATAAGAAAAGCGACCACCTTAAGAGGCTTCTATAAGTTTCTCAAAAGAGAGGGCTTAAGAGAAGATCTGCTTCTTTCTTCTTTGGTGACACCGAAGAAGGAAAAACACCTTCCGACGGTTCTTTCTTTGGAAGAGGTGAAGAGACTGTTTGCCAAGCCCGATTTAAGCACCAAAAGAGGCTTATTGGACTTAGCCTTGATGGAAGTTGCCTTCTCCTGCGGGCTCCGCGTCTCGGAGCTTGTAGAGCTGAGAAAAGACGAGATAAACCGAAAGAGCGGATATCTCAAAGTGACGGGAAAGAGAAAGAAGGAAAGACTTCTTCCGATCCGGAGAGAAGCTTTGGAAGTGATGAAACTCTATGAAGAAAAAGTACGTTCCCCGATAAAGACCTCTTCCCCCTATTTCTTTCTCCATGAGGACGGAAAGAAAGTATCAAGACAGTATTTCTTCTTGAGACTCAAAGAGTATGTAAAAAGTGCAGGAATCAATAAGAACGTCTCTCCTCATACCTTGAGACATACGTATGCAACCTTGCTTCTGGAAAACGGAGCGGAACTGAGAGAAGTACAGGAACTTCTCGGCCACGCGGAAATAGAGACGACGCAGATCTATACCCATCTTTCGCAGAAGAAAGAGCAGGAAGCCTACGAGAAAGGTATGAGACGTAATCAGACACGCGAAGAAAAAGAAAAGGTATAATACTTTAAAATCCAAAGGAGGAGATAACAAATGAAATTCAAACGTGTATTCGCTATCGTCATGGACTCGGTCGGAATCGGTGCGGAACCCGATGCCGATAAGTTCTTCAACGGCGATCATAACGATGTCGGAAGCAATACCTGGCTTCATATCTCGGAAGCTTGCCACGGCTTAAAAGTTCCGACGATGAATGCCCTAGGTCTGAATGACTTATGCCCGGAGATCGTCGGAACCTCTAAAGTAGAACACCCCAATTCTTATGTCCAGACCATGAGAGAACTCTCCCGAGGGAAAGATACTCTTACCGGACACTGGGAGATGATGGGAATTGAGACCAAAGAACCTCTGGTCACCTTTACGGATACCGGATTTCCAAAAGAGCTGATGGACGAGCTCTCCAAGAGAACCGGAAGAAAACTGCTAGGAAACTATGCGCAGTCCGGAACCGTCATCCTGGATGAACTGGGAGAGCAGTCGATTGCCGAAAAGGCCTTGATTGTCTATACCTCTTCCGATTCCGTCCTTCAGATTGCCGCGAATGTCGATCTTGTCTGCCCTTTGGAGGAACTCTATAAGGACTGTGAGATCGCCCGTGAGCTCTGCATGAAGAAAGAATGGAAAGTAGGAAGAATCATCGCCCGTCCGTTTGTCGGAACAAAGAAAGGACACTTCAAGAGAACCAGCGATAGAAGAGATTACGCCTTAAAACCGGCAGGAAGAACCTGCATGATGGATTTAGTCGATAACGGATATAACGTATTGGCTGTCGGAAAGATCCACGATATCTTCGCCGGGGAAGGCATGGACGAAAGCTGGCACATCACTTCGAACCACGATGGTATGCTCAAGACCATCGATATTGCAAAGCAGAGAGATTTCACCGGCCTCTGCTTTGTCAACCTTGCCGATTTCGATGTTCTCTATGGTCATAGACGAAATCCGGAAGGATACGGAAAATGTATCGAAGAATTTGATCAGGATCTGAAAGTATTGATCGATAACTTAAGAGAAGACGATCTTCTCATGATCACAGCGGACCACGGGAACGATCCTACCTGGTGGGGAACCGATCATACCAGAGAAAGAGTACCTCTTATCTCCTATTCGAGACTCTACCGGAACGGAAGAAAATTAGAGGAAGTCGATACCTTCGGTTATATGGGTAAGACAATCCTTGCTAACTTCGGACTGAAGGGTTCTCCGAATCAGGTCGGTGGAGTGATTGAAGAGCTGCTGAAGTAATTCAAAAAAGCGCGGCTTTGGTTGGATGGGGTCCTGTCCGTTAGATAACTGGAGTAAGGAAGAAGAGAGTGTTATCACTTTCTGCTTCACCCCCGGAAAATCCAACGGGAGGACCTTTTTCTATGAAGCATACGAAAGAAGAAGTGGCATGGGGTAAGCAGTTTCGGAAGGACGAGATCGACCGAAGGCAAAACAAAGCCACAGAGGAAGAGCTCTGCAAATCATGCCCGTGAAGGGGCAAGGATGCTTAAGAAATGCGGAGAGTCCTATTTCTGCCCTCCTTATCGTGTACATCCCCTGAACGAGAACTTCTTCGAGCTTCTCAAAAAGGAGAATTTCTACGGGCACGAATTCTACTACAAGGTATACTTCTTTTGTGAAGATGACGGACGACGACATCGAACCGGTACAAACGCGACAGAATAAAGCTCAGGATTCCCATGTTTTCCGATAATTATCCGTCGACAATCTCATCCTGAGCTTTGTTTTATGATGTCACTAGGGTTGTCTAACGAAGGAAGCCGCACCAGTTAAGGGGTGGCACTTTTTATTAGCGTCAAGCGAAGATTAGAATATGGAATTTATGATTTTAAAATAGAAATTTAGTTAAAATTAATGATTTTCTAAAAGGGCTTTCTATAATATAGGGAACAATGGAGGAAATCTACATGAAGAAAAAGTTTAAGAGTGCACTTCTTGCCACACTTCTTTCCCTTTCGATTGTCTCTTGTAAAAATCAGAATATTTCATCTTCTATTCCCGATAGTTCGAAGCCTTCTATCAGTACCCCGGATAAACCGTCCAGTTCTTCTTCCCTTCCTTCTTCGACTCCTATCGAAAAGCCGGATTCCAGTTCTTCGTCTTCTTCGTTAAGCATCTATGACACAACGAAGTGGAGCAGGTCTACGGTCGATTTGATGTTAGCGCATCTCGGCGGACAGATTATTCCTTATATGGAGCTTCCTCGTGATGTCACTTGCGAATACGAATATGACAGCAAGTGCAATGATACCGGCCATATTTTATTCAGCACCCTTACGACTTTGTCCCAGGAACAGATTGCTACCATCCGCCAGGATTACACTACGGCTGGGTACAATGTTGTCCCTTCTAGCGGTGGCTTCGTTTTCACTAAGGGAACCCTTCATGTCGCCTTGAAGCAAAGCAATGCCGACGGTCTTGCTATCACCGTAAATTACAACGAACCCTATGCAACGACCGACGAAGAAAAAGCAGGCTTCTGGGATGCGGATATGCTTGCGGAAATTACCGCTGGGTGCCACCAGCATGCTCTACCTTTCTTCTATCTAGGAACCACCCAGAATTACTATTACGAATACAATCAGGAAAAATCCACAATCACCATTGTCGGGCAGACTTTCCAGGATGCTTATCTCACCGATATTGCAAAATCCTTCCAGGATCATGGTGTAACTTCTATCGAAGCTGAGGAGTCTTATGTCAGTGGCATATTAGCCTTTGACGATGGCTGTCAATACTCCCTCAAAGCCGATAGCACCACCAAGAACAATATCAAACGTTGCCGATTAGTCGCAACCTTCAAGGAGTCTTTCGATCCTAAGCGCTATGATGATTGGTCAAACGAGATAAAAGCGGATCTCTCTTCTGAATTCGATAACCATTCGATTCCTTTTGTTTATCTTGGAAACAATACCCCGGAATATTCCTATAATGCATCTACGGAAACGGTTACCCTGAAAGGAAAAGAATGGGATCCTCTTTGTGTTTCCAATGCGGTTGAAGTCTTCAAGAGAGAAAATTGGACAACCGTCGGAGAAGATAAGGCTACTTCGATTGCAAGAGAAATTGTCGAAGAAGATGGCTGCGTACTTCATGCGGAAGTTTTCCAGAGCACTTCGAATCTTTGCACGATGACAGTTCATATCGTCCGTGCTATGCCGATTCCGGATACGGCTACCGCGTGGTCAGAAGAGACTGTTACGAATATGAATACGTATCTGAAGAATCAGATTCCTTATGTATATCTTAACTTAGCGACCCTCGATAATCCGATTGAGACTTCTCGCTATTATTCCCGTTACCATACGCTGAACATTAATGGCGGTTACTATAACGACAATATCCTAACCAATGCCAAGAAGACCTTTGATAACGATCAATGGACTACTTCCTATAAAGCGGATGGTGACCTCTTCGCTACAAAGACGTTCACAAAGAAAGCGGATGACGGTTCATCCTTAGAGGGAGATGGGGAAACCTTAGAAGTCACCATCGATAAGAAGACCTCCTACAATTCGAAATCCGTGATCGAAATCCGCCGTAAGGAAGTCTTTGATGCTGCGTCTCAGAAGGATTGGTCCGACGATGTAAAAGAAGATCTCAACAAGATTGCATCAGCTAAGAACTTCCCGTTTGTCTATCTCGGAACCGCAGCTACCGATTATTATTCTTCTTGCGATTCCCGCAATATGATTGTCACGGTAAATGGCAACACATGGAACGATTCGATCATCGATGCTTTCAAGACCGCCTATACAGCGAAGGAAGGAGATGACATCTCCTATACAGTGACTCAGGATGAGAAGAATCCGACTTCTTTGACGGCAACCGGAGTCAATAGCGGTGGCCAGACTTTCACGGTAACCCTTAAGAAAGATGACTCGGATGATTGCCCTGTCATGACCTTCAAAGCATCCTATAACTTTGATCCTGGCAATGCCCCGACGGAGTGGCCAGAGGAAATTAAGAAAGGTATTGCCGATAATTTATCCGCGGATGTCACTCTTCCTGTCATCTACTTAGGAACCCAGAAACCGACTGGGTCCTATAATTCCTTTGTAAACGGCTATTCTATTACGGGTGGACCGTTTGACCGTCAGGTTTTACCTTTAGCGAAAACGAAATTAGAAGCGGAAGGCTGGACGGTTCAGGAGAACTTTACCGGCATTTATGGTAAGGCTTTAGTTGCCTACAAGGTTTTCGATAAGGGAACACTCCGTCTTGTTCTCGCCGCCGATGGGTCTAACAGCAATTCCAAAGCGTTTATGCAGGTCTATTACGATGCTGCTATCACTCCGGATGATGCTTCGACTCTTGCCTATAGCGATGATCAGAAGACGACGATTCAGGGTGCTGTCGGGGAGGATCTTCCTTATATCTTCCCGAAGGGAATCAAGACCGTTGTTGCTAGTAAGGCTACAAGCACCCCTTCTTACTGCCTAAAGATGACGCCTTCTACTACCTACAACAAGACCAATCCTTTCAACTTCAATAACCTTCTCTATGCCAAAGAAAAATTAGAAAAGGAAAATCCGGAATACAAAGTGGAACTCACCCTCATTCCGAACGATTCTTCTAGCCATCTTGGTCATGGTAATGCCCGTCTTGTCGCAACGAAGACTTTAACCGATGGGTCTAAGATCGTATTCACTTATGGATTCCAGAGCACTCCCAATACTTCTGCCCCTGCCATCTTTGTTTCCCATCATACCGGATTGACGAACGTCAATAACATCACCGACTGGGATACCACTACGGCTACCAATATGCGTTACTATGCGGGATTCGTCTTACCTTACTTCTATACCGGTGCGGATGAAGTCAAAAACGGTTCTTATTCCTCACCGAACCGTTGGATGAACTTTACCGGTGGCTATTACGATGACTCCATGGTCCAAGGTTTCAAGGATGCCTTCACCAAAGACACTGCCCATACTTGGACTTTGGAACATTCCAACCGTCATCTTGTGGATATCACTTCTAGTGGTAATGGTGGATCTTCTCCTTACTGGGCACAAGCGGAAGTTGCTAAAACAACCTTAGACGATGGAACGGTCATTGAAGTAGCTTTCTATGAGAAGACGAGTCAAACAATGGCAAGAGCTGGTTATTCCATTGCCGCATTCAATCTTTCTATCCACTAAATAATTGGTAGATGCGCAAAGCCTCCTGTAAATGTTTTTATGGGAGGCTTTTTAAATAGTTGAAAAAAATAATAGTAGATAAATGGTACCAAACGAAGTTAGTATTTAAAAGAGTGAAATATTAAATATTAGTAGATATATGGTACCAATAAATAACTAATATAAAGGAGCATATTAATAGTTAATTATTAGTACTTATTGACTAATGAATAGTGTACAAATAATAGTTCGTTTTTAGTACTAAATGAAAACCAAATTATAATAGATAAATCACAGGCGGTTCAAGAATTCTAATTTTGTTAACATAATAAAGATTATACGCATTTATCTATTTGAATAAATAAACCCACTTTTCAAAGAAATTTACTAATCAGAGATCCGCCTAGTAACAAGAAACCATTTCAAATAAACAACATGAATGAGCTCATAATATTATCGTTTATTACTAATTTAATACTATTTTCTAATTCAATCTATACCGATTAGTTATACTTGGAAGAGCATAATTCAGTAATAGTAATAAAATGGTACTACCATTCTACCAAACGCTTTAATGATAACAAATTCAAGGTTTACTCTCGACATTAATTAATGGTGATAAAATAGTACCATTTAAATACTATTTATTATTTGACGATATTAATTTCTTAATTTTCTATTATTTATATAATAGTTATATATTGGTACCATAAAACTACTATTTATCATCTTTACTTTACTGGTCTTATCTTTCAAAAATTCCATTTTGCTTTTCTACTATTTTCCTACTATTTCTTTCTCTAAAAGAAAACGGCAACCTTACGCCACCGTTTTCTTGCTTTTCTCTTCTTTTACTTCCTGCCGGAGGATGTACCAAGCGATCTTACCGGCTTTCTTACAGGCTTCCTTGAGTCTCTTCTCATAATCCGTCTTATTATCCTGAGATGAGGTATCATCCGAGATTGAACGGATTATCAAGAAGGGTACTCCTTCTTCATGGGCAACCTGAGCAACAGCTGCCGATTCCATATCACAGGCAAGAGGATCTTCGAAGTCTTCATAGAACGAAGAAGGAAGATTCTTCTTGGTGATGAACTGATCTCCGGAGAGAATCAGACCGGTCTTGATACCTCCGCCAGGATAGGTCTCTCCGATTTTGATTCCTTCTTTATCGGCTTCAAAATAGAGAGGTTCTTTCGACATCTGTCCGACGGGGTAACCGAAGGCCGTCAGATCGACATCGTGATAGGCGCATTTGGTTGCTAACAGTGTCTCTAATGGTTTCAGTTTCGGAGACAAGGTTCCTGCTACTCCGACATTGATGATTTCATCGGCGGAGATGCCGGCTAAGAATTTCCCTAACCGATAGGCCATCGATACTTTTCCGATTCCACCTAATAAAGCATGGACGGAGAAGTCCTTGTTCTCATAGAGATAGGAGCCGTTTCCGAAATCGATCGGTTTCACTTCGGAGAAGAGACCTTCGATCTCCTCCGGCATCGCGGTGACGACAAGGAAGGTCTTCTTCATTCGTTATACCCCTGCTGGGATTCCGGTCTCTTGCGTTTCCGGTACTGCGGTTCCTCTTTCTGAATCTTGGTCAAGCGTCTGTTGAGAAAACTGTTGTGCATGAGCACCTCACCTGAAGGCACGTTGTTCAGGTTTTTCATCATCTGCGCAATCTTCTTTTTCTTGAAGGTGGTCATCGCCTCCAGTTCCTCCTTTGTGCCGAAGTTTTCCGAGCGCAATTTCGTGAAAAGATTTCTCTGTAAAAAGTCCATCGTGATTCCTATTTTTAAAAATCTTTATTTCCTTCCATTTTCCTTCCTCTCTTTCATTCTTCCTCCTTGTTCATTTAATCATTTCTTCCTTTATTCCTTTCTTTCATTCCTCCTTTTTCATTCTTCCTTCTCCCAGAAACTGAATTTCCTATTTATTCTTTAACTGAATCTTCTTGGATATCTGAAGAGAATGGCAAACAGGGCTGCTAAGCCGATAGCCATTGGATAATAGAGGTAAGGGATGATGTCGAGCGGACTGAGTCCTGAAAGTCCTGCTGCCAAGAGCATCTGCACGCCGTATGGTATCAATCCCTGTATGGTACAGGAGAAGGTATCAAGTATGCTTGCTGCTTTGCGGTTATCTACCCCAAACTTGTCACCTATCTTCTTAGAGATATTTCCCACGGTAAGAATCGCCACTGTATTGTTGGCAGTACAGATATTCACCATTGAGACGAGGGCAGCGATAGACAGTTCGGCACCTCTTTTGCTGTTTACATGAGCTGTAATCTTGGAGATGATGAA
>ONBI01000031.1 GCA_900316035.1 uncultured Eubacteriales bacterium | reverse complement strand
TAGACAAGAAGGTAGACAAGAAGGAAAGCTAGAGCAAAAAGAAGAGACAATTCGCAAGATGTGCCTTAACCCAAAGTATTCCAATGCTGAAATCGCTGAAGTAAATGGTGTTTCTCTATCAGAAGTAATCGCTCAGAGAAAGAAGCTTTCGGAAAGCAAGCAGCTTTCTTAATCCGCTCTTTTTAGCTGACATTTTCAAAAAATTTGATGAACTACGGATGTGCAACTTATGTCTAAGATTGAAAACGATGAAATTTATCTAACTGGCAAAAAGCAAGGAAGGCAAGAAGATAGACAAGAAGGTAGACAAGAAGGAAAGCTAGAGCAAAAAGAAGAGACAATTCGCAAGATGTGCCTTAACCCAAAGTATTCCAATGACGAAATCGCAGAAGTAAATGATGTTCCTCTTTCTGAAGTACTTGCCTTACGAAAGAAGTACGCGAAGAAATACGCTTAGCTCAAATTCAAAGCCAACGAAAATCGATGGAGTGATAACAAGGTAAGAAAATCACTCCATTTTTTATGTCCTTCTATAAGTTTTTTGTCTCTTTCTCCTTGAAAAAAGCCCCTCCTCACAAGGAAGAAGAGCTCTTAAGATTTCGGATAATCAGACTCGGACAATGATATCTTTGACAATAAGCAGTCCGGCTAGAATCAGCATGACAATCAAGCCGACACTGTTTGCGACATTCTTGAATTTGGCCGGGACTTTCTTGCGGAAGATAGATTCGATCAAAGCAAGAAGCGTCTGCCATCCATCTAATCCGGGGAAAGGAAGAAGATTGAAACAGGCAAGATCAAGGGAGATATAACCCCAGAGCAAGAGGAAGTAAGCAAGGGAGCCGGAAGAGGTACCTTGGGCGGACATACGATAGACGGAGATGATACCGCCGACATTCTTCCATCCGGCCGGAGTGAAGACACTTCCTAAGGCCGTATAGAGTCCGACAAAGAGCTGAGAGAAGGTGTAACCGGCGTTCGAGAAGACTTGATTGGCCGAATAATGGAACGTTGAAGTACTCGGGCTGATACCGAAATAATTGAAGCGGTAGTAACTCGAAGAATCGGCGATTGCGTTGATAGCAGAAGTTGTTTTGGTATACGTTTGCTGATCACTAGCCGAAATATAAGTGACCGTGAAGGTACGAATCGAATCCTTTCCAGCTAAGAGACCTTTATATTTATCGCTGCGGGTGAAGAGATCGTGGTTGAAGGAATAGAAGAGATCCTGGGAAGCATAGGCGATAGAGGAAGGTGCTAAATCGTTGTAGGTATAAGAACTGGCCGTAACTCCTTTTTCCTGTGCCTCTTTGGTGAAAGAGATATAGGAAGTAAGTTCCACCCGGTCCTGTTCTTCCGGGAAATCGAATTCGACTGTCTTCAAATCGCTGCCATCGGTAGAAAGAACCACATAATGCTGATAAAGACCGATGATCTTATCTCCGGTTCTTAGGCCTAGGGCGTAAGCAGGAGAAACATCTTCGCTACTGCTATCGATGTGTTCACTGACCGTCACGGCGTTACTGGAGAGAACGCTCTGTTTCTGCGGAAGCGAATAGGAGATGAGGAAGAGAACATAGGCAAGGAGGAAATTCATCGTGATACCGGCAAGCATGATTGCAATCTGCTTCGCGTGGTTGACACCGTTCAAAGTTCTTTCTTTCGGAACCCTGACTCCGTAGATATCTTCGTTTCCGTCTTCTCCTGCCATCGAGACATAACCGCCGAGCGGTAAGACGCGTAAAGAGAAAGCAGTCTCGCCTTCGACTTTTCCGTCATAGGCAGGATTCCCGACCTTATGTTTCTTTCCTTCGCTATCGGTGATAACGATCGTCTTCGGTTCATTGGTGTGTTTCGAATGCTCTTTCCAGCATTTCTTTTCTTCTTTGCTCATCCCTTTGGGGTAATGACGGAATTTCTTATGGATCAAAGCAGGACCGAAGCCGATCGAATACTCAAAGCAATAGACCTTGCAGATTTTCGCCACCGTCAAATGGCCTGCTTCATGCAGGCAGACAACAAGAGAGAGACAGACGAGGAACAATACAATATTTCCAACCGTCTGCCAAATGGCCAAAGCGGAAGCGTAAATCATGAATGCACACTCCTTATTCTAGGGGAAACTTATTTCTTCTCGATCTTACGGACAACCTCAACAGCAAAGCGTTCCGCTGATTCGATGATATCACCGACATGGTTTTCCTCTAATGGAGGAAGAGAAGGCATGTGTGAGAAAGTATATTCCAAAGCCTGGTTCAATTGCAAATAAGAGATACGGCCTTCTAAGAAGGCATCGATTGCTTTCGTATCGACGGCATTGTAGTAAATCATACCGACATTGCCGTATTTTTCAAAAGTGTGGACCGTAAGCAGGAAAGCCGGATAGAAATCAGGATCGATCGGAGCAAAATGAAGACGGGAAATTGTTTCTAAATCCTCGTTGTTATTATGGTGCATCTCTAGTGTCCCTTTAGAAAGTGCATAGGCGATAGCTACCTTCATCGAGCAAGGAGAATATTCAAGAAGTTTCTTCTCTTCTCCGTTCTCGATATAAAGAAGTTCCGCATGGACTAAAGATTCCCTGCAGATGATCGCCCCGACTTTCGAAAGAGGAGCCGAGAAAAGAACACTGGCTTCAATCACTTCATAGCCTTTGTTGACTAAGGTTGCACTGTCGCAGGTGATTTTCTTTCCCATCGCCCAGGTCGGATGATGAAGAACCTCTTGCGGAGTAGCAAAAGGAAGATCTTCTTTTTTCTTATCCCGTAAAGCGCCACCGGAAGCGGTGACGATAAGCTTTGTGACTTTATCGGAGATTCCTTCTTTCTGAGCTTCTTTCAATAATTTTGCTAAAGCGACATGTTCGCTATCGACTGGATAAAGATGAGAAGTCGAAGTCTTCTTCTCTTTCTCGATCAGAGAAGAACCGATCACCAGGGATTCCTTATTGGATAAAAGAAAATCCTGATTCTGCCTTAGCGCTAAAAGAGAAGGAAGAAGTCCGCAGTTACCCATCAAGGAATTGAACACCACCGCCGAAGAACACTGACGGAGCAAAGCGAGGTTAGCATCCTTTCCGGAGAAGACAACATAATCCGGATGTTTCTTATGGAAAGCTTTGCTTGCTTCTTCCTCGGCAATCGCTACATATTTCAGAGAATCGAAGTAGAGAAGATAAGGTTCCAACTTTTCAAAATGGGAAGAAAACGAAACACCGACAAGACGATAGACACTCGAAAAAGCAAGGATGTCCAACGTCTGTCTTCCGATACTTCCCGTCGCTCCTAAAACCACAATATCTTCGCGCATAGTTTTTCTCTCAGATGGTCAGATTCCAACCATAGGTCGTAATCCAGACGATGATCATCGTGATGATCGAATTGGTGAAAACCGAATCGAAACGGTCGATGACACCTCCATGTCCCGGGAAGATACGGCCGAAATCCTTGATGCCGTATTGTCTCTTGACCAAAGAAAAGAGGAAACCACCGACATTGCCGACAAACGGGAATAAAAGTGTGACAAGGACCGGGAAGAACCAGCCATAGCCATGGAAGACACCTAACTCATCTAACGCTGCCGAATAACGGTACTGAAGAATACCGGGAACAAGAGGGATGTTGAAACAGTATTCCATGATGGTAGAGAAAGCAAAGCAGACCGCTCCGGAAAGAAGAACGCCGCCGAAATATCCTTCCCAGGTCTTATGGGGAGAAATACGCGGATTCATCCGGTGTTTTCCAAAGAACGTACCGAAGAGATAAGCGCCCACATCGCTTAACCAGGTTCCGATGAGGATATAGAAAGCAAGAAGAGAAGAAGCTAAATCCTGTTTGAGATAATAGGATTCATAATACTTTTCAAAGTAGTCCTGAAGAGGAATCGCCTCAGAGCTCCAATCCGGAACAAAGGTAAGATTAGCAATAGATGGGTTCTGATCGATGCCGGAGGAATTGGGGAAGTAACGGATGAAATAGAAGGACATGAAACCGAAGGCAAGAAGGAGTCCCATGGTAAAAAGATAGGTGACATCCTGTAATTGCATCTTCGGGTTGTTGATAGCGACTAAGAAAAGAATCAAGAGGTAAAGAACAATTCCCGTTATCGAGATGAAGATATCGCTCATGACAAAGCGGTTATTCATCTGAAGCGGGGAGAGCTCTGGGTATCTGACCCAGTTTTTGATAAAGGTCCAGTAGATGAAGGAAAGGACGAAAACATAGACCACCCCTTTCACAAACCAGTTGTAGTGTCCAGGTCCTGGAACCGCTAATATCTCGTGGATAGCAACTAAAGCCAGTAAAAAGACCGCCACGAAATAGGCCCAGTTGCCAAAGAGAATAACCGGAACTAAGATAGCGACTAAGACGACACCGGTGATGGTTCTCACGCCCATCGAATGACGGGCGGAGGAAGAAAGAGGATTTCCGCTCATTCTTTGATAGCTCCGAAACGGCGGTTGCGGTGCTCGTATTCATAAAGGCACTTCGCCAATTCTTTCTTATCGAAACTCGGCCAATAGGTCGGTGTGAAAATCAATTCGGCATAGGCAACCTGATATAAGCAGCAATTGGAAATTCGTTCTTCACCGCTCGTGCGGATGAGGCAATCGATATCCGAAAGCTCTCCGGTTAAAAGATGGGAAGAGAAGACTTTTTCATCAATCGCAGATGGATCAAGTTTTCCTTCTTTAACCTCTTCGGAGATTCTTCTTGTCGACTGAAGGATATCGTATCTTCCGCCGTAGTTGAAGAGAACGTTAAAGACATGCTTCGTATTGTTCTTCGTCTCTTCGGTGGATTCCTGAATCGTCTTTCGGACATCTTCAGGGATACGGGGATCTTCCAAGTTTCCTAAGACGTTGATTCTCGTTCCTTTCTTCATGAAGTAGTCGATTTCCTTCTTGAAGAACTCGTTGAGAAGACGGAAAAGGGTATCGATCTCTTTCTGGGGCCGATTCCAGTTCTCGGTCGAGAAACAGAAAAGGGTCGCGGCATAGATGCCGTAATCCTCAAAAGCACAGTCGATGACTTCGTGGATGCGGTCGACACCGGCTTTATGACCGGCCGAACGGGGAAGGAGGCGCTTTTTCGCCCATCTTCCGTTTCCGTCCATGATAAAAGCGATATGCCTCAAAGGAGCTCTTTGCTGAAAGCCCTGAGGATCCGCTAGATTCTCTTTTGCCATCGTCAGATGGTCTCGATATCGTTGATCTTATCGGCTAAAAGCTTATCGATAAGCTTGGTGTGATTATCGGTTTCCTTCTGAATCTCTTTCTCGAGATCCTTCTCCATATCTTCGGAGAGGGTGTCATCCTTCTTGGCGGCGTTATTGGCATCGCGGCGGATGTTGCGGATAGCGACTTTGGACTCTTCCGCATACTTCTTCGCCTGCTTCTCGAGTTCCTTACGGCGATCTTCACTCGGTGCCGGGAACTTGAGGATGATCGAAGAACCGTTCTGGGTAACAGTGCAACCTAAATCGGCTTTGTTGATACCGGAAATCATATCCTTGACGGTCGAAGGATCAAACGGTTTGACCTGAAGATCGGTCGGAGTGAGAGAGCTGATGGTCGCTCCGTACTTGATCGGAGACATTTCACCATAAAGGTTGACTCTGACCTTATCTAAGAGCCCCGCGGTGACTCTTCCTGCTCTTAAGGTTCCGAAAGACTCCTTGAGGGATTCGATGGTTTTATCCATCTTATCTTTGCATTCGTTAAGTGTATCCATACTTTTTCCTCCCTGAGGTTACTTCTTCTATTTTACTAAATGAGAGAGACAAGTTAAAGGTGGTTTCCTAGGAAGGAAGCTCCGTTTCGCTGGGTTTTCCTTGCAGAATAAGAAAAAGGTTCCTTCCCCCTTGAGAAAGACAAGGAAAGAAGAAACCTCAGATAACAAAAGAAGAAACTACTTCGAATTGGTGATCAGAGTACCTAAGTCTTCGCCGTTGACAACGCGGACCGCGTTCTCCGGTGTATTCATATTGAAGACACGGACATCGACCTTGGAATCCAGAAGAAGACCTAAGGCCGTTGCATCCATGACTTTAAGACCCTTAGCAAGGATTTCCTGATAAGAGGCTTTTTTGATCAGCTTGGCATTGGGATTCTTGCGGGGATCGTCATCATAGACGCCCTCAACTCCGTTCTTTCCCATGAAAATGCCATCGGCGTTGATTTCCTTCGCTCTTAAGGCAGCGCAGGTATCGGTCGTGAAGTAAGGAGAACCGATACCGCCGGCGAAGATGACGATGCGCTTCTTTTCGAGATGACGGATAGCTCTTCTCTGGATGTAAGGTTCACAGACCTGGTTGACGTGAAGAGCCGACATGACTCTCGTCTCCAATCCGTGATTTTCAAAGAAGGACTGCAGAGCTTCAGCGTTCATGATGGTAGCAAGCATACCCATATAGTCTCCGCAGGAGCGTTCGATATTCAAAGAAGACGCGAGGTTTCCTCTCCAGATGTTCCCTCCGCCAACGACGATTGCGACTTCGGTTCCCGAATCGGTGATCTTCTTGACGATATCGTAGATCTCGCCTAAGAATTTCTTCGAGTAGATTTCGTTTCCATCGCCTTTCAAGGCCTCTCCGGAAATCTTCAACAGGATGCGGTTATATTTTTTCGCCATGGTTTGTTTTCCTTTCTTGCTGTCTCTATTTTCGTTGTTAGGAAAAGATTGTCAAGCTTCCCTGCACGAAAAGAGAGCCTACGAAAAACCCCACCGGAGTTTCCTCTAGCAGGGTTATCTTTCTTAATCGGAATTACTTGCCGGCGTTAGCCTGAGCAGCAACTTCGGCAGCGAAATCATCGTGTCTCTTCTCGATGCCTTCGCCGACTTCATAACGGACGATCTTGACTAAGGAAGCATTGCTTTCCTTGAGAAGCTGACCGACAGTCTTGGACTCGTCGAGAATGAGAGGTTCATCGACAAGAACCGACTCGAAGAGAACCTTGTTGACTCTGCCTTCGATGATCTTCTCCTGAATCTTCGCCTGTTTCTTAGCGAAGGAAGGATCTTCCATCGAAGCAGCCTTCTGAACTTCGGTTTCTTTGGCGATGACATCGGCCGGGATATCGCTCTCGTTTACATACGCCGGATTGTTGGAGCAGACATTGAGAGTGATGGAGTGAGCAACATCTTCGTTACCGCCCTTTAAAACGATAAGGGTAGCGATCTTGCCCTTCATATGGATATAGTGGCCGAAGATTTCATCATCAGTCTTATCGACGATAACGAAACGGCGGAAATCCATCTTTTCGCCCATCTTGACGGTCGCATCGACGAAGAGGTCCGCAATGGACTGGCCCTTTTCGTTCTTGCAGGCTTTGGCTTCCTCTAAGGTCTTCGGATTGTTCTTGAGAACGATCTCGTTGACTTCCTTGACGAGAGCACGGAACGGATCGGAGTTGGCGACGAAGTCGGTTTCGGAGTTGACTTCGACAACGGCGGCACGGTTGCCGTCGATCATCAAAGAAGCAACACCTTCGGCAGCAATACGGGTAGAAGCTTTCTTAGCCTGCTTGGCAATACCCTTTTCACGGAGCCAAGTGATAGAGGCTTCGACATCGTTGTTGTTGGCTAAGAGGGCCTTCTTGCAGTCCATCATGCCAGCGCCGGTTCTTTCACGGAGCTGCTTGATGAGTTCGATCAGTTCGCTCATTTAAATTATTCTCCTTTTTTCTCAGCCGGAGTCGGGGCAGCTTCGGTGCTGTTGACAGCGCCTTCGGTCTTACCAGCGGTAACGGCATTCTCCCCTTCGGGCTTCTTATCACCTTCCGGACGATGGAAGTTTCTCTTGAAAACCTTCTTCGGATGGTTACCGCGACGGGCTTTCTTTCTCATCGCAATAGCATCGTCATGAAGCTTCGCACGGATAGCCTTGGTCTGTTCGTTCGGATCAAGACCCTTGAGCATATCGGCCATGGTGCCGGAAGCAGCCGTAGCATCCTTATAGGCATAAAGCGGCTCACCGCCCTTACCTTCGACAACCGCATCGGCAAATAAGCCGACGATGATACGGATAGAAGCTTCGCCATCATCGTTTGCCGGAACGAGGTAATCGATGACAGACGGATCGGTATTGGTATCACCTAAAGCGAAAACAGGGATATGGAGCTGTCTAGCTTCGGCAACCGCATTGTGTTCGGTCTTCGGATCGACAACGACAAGAGCCTGCGGAAGGACGCGGATTTCCTTGATACCTTCGAGGTTCTGGCTGAGCTTCGCCTTGAGTTTCGCCTTGTCCGCAGCTTCCTTCTTGGAAAGCTTTTCCCACTCGCCGTTTAACTCTTCCTGTTCGAGAGTTCTTAAGAGAGCGATTCTCTTAGAAACAGTATGGAAGTTGGTGAGGGTTCCGCCTAACCAACGATGGGCAACATAGAAGGAACCGGAACGGACCGCTTCTTCCTGAATCGCCTTTTGGGCATAAGCCTTGGTGCCGACAAAAAGAACCTTGCCACCCTTGGAGACAATGTCCTTTAAGGCCTGATAAGCGACCTGCATCTGGCTAGCCGTCTTATTCAGATCGATGATGTGAAGATTGTTTCTCTTTCCGTAGATGTACTGTCTCATCGCCGGATTCCAGCGGGAAACACGGTGTCCGAAATGGCAGCCGGCCTCAAGTAAGGTCTTGGCGCTGACAACCGGATCGCTAGCGGAATGAACCGTAGCAGCCATCACGTCTTCGGTCTTCTTCTCTTCTTTGACTTCTTCGCTCATAGTGAGCCTCCTTTTTGTTGAACTTCTAGATGCTTCCAGATGCTAACCCAGGTAAGGTTTTCATCGTCTGAGTTCAAACGAGTTATCTTGTCTCTTCCTACTTATATATATGTTCATTACGGAAGACAGAAGACAGCGCTCTCCTCAGCTCTGAAGATGTGCCGACCTTAGAGGACTTGTCAGCAAGATCCACATCTATGGTTATTGCGCACAGTAAAGGCGCGAGTGATATCTTAGCATAGAGAACCCGAGAAAGAAAGTTTTAATTCTCGAGTCAACGAGTAAATATTCAAAGAAGCTCTATTCGTCCTTACTATATTCCAAAGTTTATGCGTTGCTAAGATGGATTATTCCGTTTACCGAACTATACAATTTCTCTCTTCGTTTTGTATAGTTTAGTAAATAAAGGCTACTACCTTAGAAAATAGCCAACTAAAGACCCCCTCAGCATTCTCAAATCTCAGGCATCTACTTGAAACTTAGTCGACATGTTGACTAAGTTTCAAACAGAAACGTGGCCTGTTGAAAGCAAAGTAAATGCAAGAAAAAATAAGAATACTGGATTTATTTTCGGTTGAAAATTTCCGAAAGTATCGACCTTTTTTTCAGAATTTGGGAAAACTACCGATACCGATCAGGATCTCTTATTATCTGTCCGCTCTATTCTCCACTTGAAACTTAGTCTACATGTTGACCAAGTTTCAAGCGAATAGTAAAATTAATAAGGGTAGGAGGCACTTCTACAATGTTGATTAAAAGAGACAGATATCTGAATAAGTTGATTCGAAAAGAATGGAACGGGCAGATCAAGATCATCACCGGAATCCGTAGAGCAGGTAAGAGTGTTCTTCTTTTCGAGTTATTCCGCGATTACTTGATTCAGAAAGGCGTAAAAGAATCCAACATTATCGCTTTAGCCTTAGATGACGTGATAAACGAAAAGTATCGTGACCCATATACTCTTTCCGCGTACATCCGAAATCGATGTTCCGATTCCAGCCAGAAATATTATGTCTTTTTAGATGAGATCCAATATGCCATTTCGAATGAAGAAATGCTCCATCCGGAAACTCCCATAAAGTTATATGGCGTTCTTATCGGGTTTCTTAACCTAAAGAATATCGATGTATATGTTACTGGCAGCAATTCAAAACTACTTTCGGAAGATGTTCAGACCGAATTCCGTGGCAGAGGAGATCGTATCCATGTATATCCTCTTTCTTTCAAAGAATATATGGAAGCCTCGGGGCTAAGTGAGTCAAAAGCATACGACGAATATTCTCTTTACGGAGGAATGCCTCGTCTATTGCAGTTAGATGACGACGAGGAAAAATACAACTATCTGAATGATCTCTTTGAGGAAATCTATTTCAAAGACATTCAAGAGCGTTACAAAATCAAATTGCCGAATGTTTTACGAAGCATGACCGATGATTTGTGTTCCTCCGTAGGCTCTTTGACGAACGCTTCCAAAATTGCTGATGCAGTAAACACTCATCTTAAAGTAAAGACGAACAGTGAAACCATTTCTAAATATCTTTCCTATCTGACAGATAGTTTTCTGTTTTCCAAGGCAGAACGTTATGATGTAAAGGGAAAAAGGTATTTTGAATACCCTGCGAAATACTACTGTACCGATATCGGCTTAAGAAATATCCGATTAGGATTACGTCAACAAGACAAACCACACATTCTGGAAAGCATCCTATACAACGAACTCCGAATCCGAGGATATGCTGTGGACGTCGGTATTGTAAATATCACTGAAAAAAACGCCGAAGGTAAAAGAACGAAGAAAGATTTGGAAGTTGACTTCATCGCCCACCTAGGTCCGAAGCAATACTATATTCAATCTGCTCTGAATATGGATGAAGAAGAAAAAGAAAAGAAAGAATTACGTCCGTTATTAGCCATACAGGATTCTTTCCGCAAAGTCGTAATTTCCATGTCTTATGGAAAAAGTTGGATTGACGACTATGGAGTTCTTCGCCTAAACGTTCTTGATTTTCTTTTAGATGAGAATAGTTTAGACCGATAGGCAACAACTTATCTTTGCCTTTTTTCCTTCTAATGAAAGCCAAAAGAGATGTTTTCTGTAAGTCCGCTTGAAACTTAGTCGACATGTTGACCAAATTTCAAGTGAGTAGGGAAGACATAAAATAAGGAGAGAAGCTCAGTCATCGAGCTCACAAAGATTTGAGCTTGCGTTTTCAGCCGAGAAACATTATAGTAATAAAGCTTCTTTTCTGGCCCCGTCGACAAGTGGCTTAAGTCACAGCCCTCTCAAGGCTGGATTCCCGGGTCCGAATCCCGGCGGGGTCACCAGCGAAAAAGATCACTATGCCCAAGTGGCATAGTTTTTTGTTTCAAAAATTGAAAATAGCAGTATTTTCACGCTTTCATAGAAAATTAAGAGATTTCTTTCCTTTTCTATATGTACATATTTTCTGTTTTGTATACAAATGAAAATAGTGTAGATTATTATCAGAAAATTCTTTCACCAAGAGTCCCTTTCTCCTGTTAAAATGAATAACATTGTGGAAGATGAGGAGGAAAGGAAACCACAAAGCCATGAAGAAAACCAGAACGGAATCCGATTCGATCGGTCAGATGGAAGTCGATGCCGATGCCTACTATGGTGTACAGACTTTGCGAGCCGTGACGAATTTCCCGATTACGGGAGAAAAGATGTCTCCTGTCTTTATCCGAAATCTCGCTTTGATCAAGAAGGCCTGTGCTATCACCAACCTGGAAGCAGGGGTTCTTACCAAAGAGAAAAAAGAAGCGATTGTAAAAGCCTGTGACGAGGTTATCTCCGGCAAGTTCCTCGATCAGTTCTTAGTGGATCCGATTCAGGGCGGAGCCGGAACCAGCGCCAACATGAACATGAACGAAGTCATCGCCAATCGGGCGAATGAACTTTGCGGTGGCGAAAAAGGAAAGTACGATCACGTCCATCCGAACGACGATGTCAATAAAGCGCAATCCACGAACGATGTCATTCCGACCGCTGGGAAGATGACCGTTTTATCGTTACTCGATCCTTTAGAAAAAGAGATTGACCGCCTGGTTGCTTCGCTTCAGAAGAAAGCCAAGGAGTTTTCCCATGTTCTCAAGATGGGTAGAACCCAGCTTCAGGATGCGGTTCCGATGACGATGGGAGAATCCTTTTCTTCCTATGCTTCCAGTATGGAAAGAGGAAAAGAACGTATTGCAAAAGCATCCTTAGAGCTGACCAAGATCAATCTCGGGGGTACCGCGATCGGTACCGGTATCAATACGACCGCGTATTATCGGGAGCATATCGCAGAGAATCTTTCTTCGTTATACGGAAAGAAACTGACGATTGCCGATAACCTCTTCGATGCGACCGAAAACCTCGATTCCTTTGTCGAAGTCTCCGGTTCCCTGAAAGCATTTGCGGTCTCCTTGGATAAGTTTGCTAACGATCTCCGTCTTCTCTCTTCCGGCCCTCGTACCGGACTTCATGAACTCAACCTCCCTTCGAGACAGAACGGTTCTTCGATCATGCCGGGGAAAGTAAACCCGGTCATCCCGGAAGTCGTCAATCAGGTCTGTTTCTTAGTTCTCGGTCATGATACTACGATCACCATGGCCGCAAGCGAGGGTCAGATGGAACTCAACGCGTTTGAACCGGTTCTTTTCGAACAGTTTTTTGAATCGATCACTTCTCTTACCCATGCTATCCAGACCTTGGTCGATAACTGCGTAGAAGGAATCACGGTCAACAAAGAGCATTGCTTCCATCTCGAACAGAAGAGTGTCGGTATCGTAACGGCTCTGGTCCCTTATATCGGTTATGTAAAATCGGCGGAGATCGCCAAAAAAGCTCTCAAAGAAAGCCGCACCGTCAAAGAGGTCCTTCTTGAAGAAGGGCTGATGAAAGAAGGGGAAATCGATAAGATCCTCAACCCGGAAGCCTTAGCCGAAGAAGACGAACAGACGAAGTAGATTTTCTACCTATAGCAATAAAAAGATCCGGTCGGCGCCGGATCTTTTCTGTTGGTTGTTTTTACTCTTAGGCGTTATCGCCGCTGGTTAAGGAAAGATATGTCTTGTTCGGCTTGGTCACAACGATATCTTCGTAACCATAGGTGATGGAAGAGCTGGTCTTGAAAGTGAAGTTATCGAGAGCGAAGTTGATATAGGTCTTCGTCGTATCGGTCTGAGAAATCGTCGGGTTACCATCGTCATCAAGACTGATATTCGGCATATCTACCGTATCATTGACGGAGAAATTCTCGACCTTGACATCGATGTCACTGGTGGAATAGCTGAAGCCATCTTCGCTGAGACCGAAGGTGAGGACGAACTTGTTGACGGTGGTTGCACTCGCTAATTTCGAAAGGATGGTCGAAGCGGTGTTGATCTGAGCTTCGCCACTCTTATATTCGTCCGAGGTTTTATCCGGATACTGCGTTGCAAGTTCACTTAAGGCATAAGCCTTCAAAGCAGCCGGAAGATAAGCGACAACGGCTTTGGAAATCGTGACTTTCATCTCTTCCACACCGTCTAAAGAAGTGAAGGAGACAATGCTCTTTAAGACGGAATTGTCATCGAAAGAATCGACAAAGGTATCGATCGAGGTTCTGGTATCTCCATCGATTTCATTCCAGGTAGGCATACTCGGCATCATACCGGCCGAAGCGAAGATATCCGAAACCATCAGGTAAGAATAGGGCTTCGTATCGATCGGAGTAGAGGAAGCCGTATAGGAGGTGGTGAGAAGTTTACCGAGGAGTTTCTGAATCGTGGCATCGGAGAAATCAAAGTAGAGGTTTCCGCTTTCGACATACGCACCGATCGCATAATCGCTGGAAGCTAAGGAGTCGTTGACAAGGTTCTTTGATCCCATTTCTTCACTCTGGGAAGAAGAAGTATCGACTTTGACGGAGTAACCGGCTTTACCGGACGAAGTGAAGGAGAATTTGTATTTGCTGAAATCGGTCTCTTTTAATCCGGAACCGGCTAAAGCAGTAGTGATATTTTCTCCGGTGGTCGAAACATCAAAAGCATAGGTATCGTAACTAGGAGTCGGAGCAACAGAGGAAGAAGTGTCCTCGCTTTCTTCGGCTTCCGGACGAACTGTTGCAGAACCCTTTAGGGCTAACGAACTGCTGGTAAGAGTTTGAGTAGCCGAAAGAGCGGTCGCTTTTGCTGTTACATCATAGGCTTTCTTGAAAGCCGTATAGAAAGCTTTCGCCGTCGAAGTCTTCTTGTCCGGAGCCGAAGAAGAGGGAGTTTCCACAGAAGGGGTAGACAAGGAAACCGGTTCACTTGCAACCGGAGAGGAAACCGAAGGAAGGGAAGAAGGCTTTTCTCCACAGCCAGCTAACGTGAGCGAGAAGAGAGCCGTAAGCGAAAGAATCCGTAGGGTCTTTTTCATGTTTTTATATCCTCCTATAGGGTAGGAAAAAGGGCGATATTGTTTAGGAAAAGCATAACATAAACGACGAAAAAAAGCATGGTTTGAAAAAGAAATCTTCCCCCTGTGTAAAAGACAAATCCTTGCCGGACGAAAAATTAAACGATTCCAACATGAACTACATCAACGAAAAGATTGCTACCGCTGATACCTCTTTTATCGGTTATCTTTACAAGCTTGACAAAGAGGCCCTTGGTAGTAAAATGACGGATGCTACTATGGATGACGAAAAATTATCGACAGTACTTGACACGTACATCAACCACCAGGAGAAAATAAAGAACATTGTCAAAGCAGAAAAAATACTCATCAAAACAGAAGAAGGTAGTCCATTGATTGGAAATACCAATCCAGAAATAAGGCAATATATAATTAATATGAGTTTCACCATTTTACCAATTTTCGGCCATTGGAAATTTGGTGAAACTCCTTCTTATGGTTGCTTGTTCCTGACCTGTGCGAAGAGGGAAAGCTGGATGTCCCTTTCCCTTCTTCCGGCTTTGAAAAAAACGCTTTTTCTGTCGTGAAGCGCAATCGAAATTCCTTGCGCCAGCCTATAGTATCCGATGATCGGAGAGAGGTCATAGTCCTTCGCCTTGGAAAGCAAAGCATTATAGATTTCGCCGCCGGACTCTATCATCTCAGCCATCAGCAGTACGGTTATATCTTCGATCATTCCGAGATAGTTTATGGCCTTGAGTGTCCTGACCCGGAACCTCTCCATTCCCTGTTCCTGCTTCTTGAAGCGGAAAAATTCCTCTATCTTCCATCTCTCGGAATAGAGCCTCAAGACCCGCAGAGTCTCGTCCTTGTCGTTCAGTTCGATATCTGTATAGAAGATCTTGATCGGTTCATCCCTGTCCTGGTCCGTAAAGCAGATGATCATGTAGATGTCGGTCTCAAAGCCGCTTAGCCTTACCTTGGCCGAAGTCACCTTGGCATCATACTCTATGCCTCTGACTCTTATCTTGGTCGCATACTTTCCCTTAAACATGCGGGCATAACCGAATACAGGGATTTTCCTGTTTTTTGCGATGATTCTGCGGTTTTCCTTCCCTCTTATCAGAAAATGCTGGTGGACTGAGCTGAATTTCTCAAAGACAAGGCTGCGGTCATATCCCCTGTCGCAGACGAAGATTGCGGTGAAATCCTTTCTGTTCCGGACTGCGATATCGATGGCCCGGAATGTGATGTCGTTCATCGATTTGTATCCTTCCTCTTTCACCGAATGGACTCTGTCATAGACTGCGATCGGCTGTCTATGCGATATGCTCAGTCCCACTATGCAGGTCACATGGTATCCCCTGACTTTAGGCTTGTCCGTCTTCGAGGCATCGGTGATGACATCCAGGGCTTCGAAAGACTTCCCGTAGATTTTCGCGATGTCGGAATCATCGACAAGGAAGACGGCTCTGTCCTTAGGAATGTCGGTCAGGACGCGGTCCGCATAAGTTTCCCTGAGGCATTCCGGAATGCCTTCCGTGAGATGTGTTGAGAGTCTTTGAATCGCCTTTCTTAAGACAGTCTTCTGTCCCAGGGCATGGGCGATGTCACCGAGGACAAGGCTCTTGGAGCGCAGGATTCCATAGGCAACGTCACATACGAAACGTCTGTCGGGAACCGAGAAGGAGGGACACAGATCGCTTACCAGTGACTCGATTTTCCCTATCAGCCAGTCGTTTATTTTGCTAGAATAGGACATGAAAAACCTCCTGTCCGGCACATGTGCCGCAGTATCTATTTGTAGCAACTATAGAATACTATGAAAACAGGAGGTTTTTCTCAAAAAACGACCAAAAAGTCTCAAAATCGAGGTCTCAAAAATCACCCTTTGCAAAAATGGTGAAACTCATAATAATTAACAAAGTATCTGTGGGAATCCCAGTTATTATCGGCGGTGATAATGTCGAACAAGTAGGAGGAAAACTAGTAAAACACGGCCACATCTGTATAGCCTATGAATATGATGCTAATAGGGACATCCTTTATTGCAATAAAGGTTATCAAGATGCAGCAGATGCGCATTGTAATGCGGAAAGATTCTTTAATGGCAGAATCAATACCGCTATTTCTCTTCTTCCAACAACAAAAATAGTCAATCCTAATTCTTGGCAAGGCTATACCTATGGCTATAATCATTCTCATTCAAACAATTATTTTCTGAATGAGGGAAGCGTATATAAAGGCATTTGTTCCTGTGTCCTTGCTTCACATATTTGTACCTATATAGGATCTATTTCCAATAGTTGCTATTGCCTCTGCCCTTCTACTTTTGGTCAACACGAAAAAGCAGCAAAAGCAACTTATATCAGTTCAACGAAGCATGCTTGGATCTGCAAAAATTGTGGTAGAGTATTGTATAAAGAATCCCATAAAAAGGATTCAAACAACTATTGTTCTTCCTGCGGAGTAATCTGTGAATAAAAGGAGGTACTGCATATGGTGATGAAAAAGTTATTCGTTCCTTTCTTCGCTTCTCTTCTCTTCATCGGTACTTCTTGTCAAGGGAGCAATCCTGCTTCTTCCTCAACAGTTCCTACCTCTTCTACCGAAAACACCAGTTCTCAAGAACAGGAAACGACTTATTACACTCTGACCATGGCTTGCATCGAGGTGAAGTACGATAAGGTCGGAGGAGAAGCTACCTTTGTAAAGGATCTCCCGGAGTATAACTATCAGGTGTTCCTCCGTCCCGGAGAAAGCTTCACCGTGGATACGGAGCCTTCGCTGATAGCTACCCATGGAACAGGTCAAACCGGCTTTTTCGATGATGGCACTGTCCATTTTGCCGGATCATCCAGAAAAGGGAATATCAACTGGCTAGAGGAAATCGAGCCGCTTCAGGAAGATACTACCTATTATTATTTCCAATATGCCACGAAACCCGTCTTCCATAACAGCGAGGAAGACGACGAAGAAGAACCCATCACTATCACTGAAGATCCGGAAGCAATCCATAATGTTGTCTTCTGTTTCTTCGATCCTTCCGTCACCTATACTGAGGAAATGACTCGTTCTATCGTTATTCCGAAACCTGTCCGTTTCTTTGCCCTGAGAAGGCGTAAAGGGGAGAAATACAACATCAACTCCTATCCTACCTATGCGACCTACTTCGGCTTAGACGCTGCGAAAACCATGAAAATCGATGCTAGTCATCCCTGTTTTGCTGGGTCTAAAAAAATCGGAGCGCATCAAGGAAACAACACCTATGTCCTTGAGGGAAGCTACGATGTGATTTCCTACATTTATTATCTCGGTGCCTGAATAAGCTGTTTCTCTTTTTTCGCTTCGTTTCTTCAGCGGTTTTCCTATTCTTTAAAATTCAAAAAACCGCTAGGCTTCTTGTTGCTTAGCGGAAAACAGCTACTTTGATTCAGAGGGAGAAATCTCTTTTTTCGGTGAACCAACCACATCGCTACCGATATCTTTTCGCCGGAAGAGAGCTTTGCAGAGATAAATAAGTGCCGGAGATAAGGCGGCATTGAGAGAAAACTCCAAGAGGAAGTTTCCTCCGCAGAAACCTAAGAACACCAGCGAAGTGACCGAAGTAGAAGCCTGTCCGGCTAACTCTAAGAGAGTCGGATAGAAGAAAAGATAGCTGAAAGCGACAAAGAGACCGGTGTTGACTATAGGAGCAGATAACGAAGCTAAAACGATTCCGACATTCGGATGCTTCTTTTTAAAAGCTAAGAAGATAAGAGAAGGAAGAAGTCCTGCCATCGTCATTTTCACTGAACAGGTGATGACGGTAGCTAAGGGGTCAGTAAGGAAGAAGATTCCTCCTAAGGTCGCCGGAGCAGCAATCGTCAAAGCACCCATCGCTAAACCTAAGAAGGTTCCTCCTAAAGGACCATAGAGGATACCGGCTAAGACAATAGGAATCAAAGCTAACGTGATAGAGAAAGTTCCTAACTGAACATAGTTGCTGATCAGCTGAAGAATGACGGCACTGGCTAGAAGAATGCTCAGTCCCGTAAGTCTGCGGATTTCTCTGTCGCTTGTTCTCCGACTGCTGTTTCTTTTCATGGATTCATTTTCCTTTCGTTATTTTTTCCCTGTGTTCTTCTCATAGATATCGAAGAGTCCATCGAAGAGAAGATGCGGATTATAGAGATAACTGTGTCCGAGATAATCCTTGAGAATCGGAGCATCGGGACCGGTGAGAACTCTTAATAAGGGTTTTCCGTATTCCTTTTCGATCTCTTCACTCATCCGGTCTAATAGAAGCATATAGCCTCTTACCAACCCAGAATTCATGCTCTCCGAAGTCGATTTCCCGATCAGCCTTCCTGGCCGTGTGAGTTCAATCTCACTGAGCTGGGCGTTGGCTGTTATCATTTGTGCTAAGGATTCCCGGATACCGGGGAAAAGAGATCCCCCTAAGTATTCTTTTTCTTTACTTACCACCGAAAAACTGAGACAGCTTCCTAAACAGATCACCAGAGAATCTTTCTGATAATCGTCGATTGCCCCTAAAGCCGCCGAAAGAAGATTCGAACCTACTTCTTCGGGGTGATCCATCCGGATCTTAAGACCGGTCTTCAGAGCATGGGAAAAGAGAAGAATCTTTTTTCCTAAGACCGTTGAGATCGCTTTTTCGACTCTTTTCGTAAAAGTCGGAACGACGCTTTCCAACAAGGCCCCTTCGATCTCTTCCGGTTTCAAAGAATTGAGTAGCAAAAACTGGCGTAAGGAAAGAGCGTATTCATCGGCGCTCTTGAGCTTATCAACCATGGTCTTGAAAGAGGCAACCTGTTCTCTGTTTCCGTTATACAGAGAAAACGCGAGGAAACGATTCCTCAGGTCCGCTAAGAGTATCATCTTTCATTCTCCTTCTACCGTCTTCCTAAAAAGGAAGTACAGTGCGAGCAATGCGGTTCTGAGAAAGATAAATAAACCTCAGAACACGGGTACTATAGCACAGCCAAAAAAGAAATGGAAAGAAAAACCCCTGAAGAAGGGAGGGTTCTTCAGGGGAAAAGGAGGTTAAGCGTCTGTTTAACGCTTAGTATCGATATAGGAACGGATATCGGAAACGTTCTCGTAGAGACGGACACCGTCGTCATCGGCATTCGGAACGATGAGAGTCGGAGCCTGGGAGATATGATAGTTCTTAGCGATCTGAGCACCGCTCGGTTCATCGGCGAGAACGACATCGTAGGCGATACCGGCATCGTTGAGGAAACGCTTGGCGGTACGGCAGTTGGGGCAGGTCTTGGTCGTGACTAAGACGAGGTGTTTCGCTAACGGATGGGTAGTCGGAATGGTAGGAGTGCAGGCGACATTTCCTTTTCCGACCGTCGATTCGATCTCACTGTCCGGAGTCACTTCGCCGCGTAATTCATCCGGCGTATAGGTCTTGCGGTCCTTGAACTCACTGACCTTACCGTCGTTCCAGTTCTTGACCGGACGATAGTAACCGGTGATACGGGAATAGACTTCGGCTTCCTTACCGCAGATTGGGCACTTGAAGTGCTCACCGGCGATATAGCCGTGCTCCGGGCAGACCGAATAAGTCGGAGAAAGCGTGAAGTACGGAAGCTTGAAGTTCGTCGCAATCTTCTTGACTAAGCTAGCGGCGGAATGCCAATCCGGAAGTCTTTCGCCTAAGAAGGCGTGGAAGACGGTTCCGGAAGTATAGAGGACCTGAAGATCATCCTCCATCTCAAGCGCCTTGAAGATATCGGAAGTATAGCCGACCGGAAGATGCGAAGAGTTGGTGTAGAAGGGAGCCTGACCCGGCTTTGCCGCG
>ONBI01000075.1 GCA_900316035.1 uncultured Eubacteriales bacterium | reverse complement strand
AGAATCCGAACAGG
Source organism: uncultured Eubacteriales bacterium (assembly GCA_900316035.1). Classification (GTDB taxonomy): domain Bacteria; phylum Bacillota_I; class Bacilli_A; order RFN20; family CAG-288; genus Enterosoma. Next base: position 5,885 of record ONBI01000075.1, on the reverse strand, counting down.
AAGGGACGGGAATCCTATGCCCGTCCCTTTTCAGGTCTCCACCCTTGGCCAAAGTCAAAGGCGACACGACTTTGCGATTGCCCTATTTTTGCCTTCACTAGTGGATAAAGTCGGAATTCATCGTGTTATAATGAAAAACGGAGAGAGAGACAATCCTTCTAGGAGGCAAAAGTATTTATGGACACCATTTCCTTTGAAAGCTATCTCAACGGTCATCTTCCGGATGCCTATCGTTATTTCGGCGCACACCCTGAAACCGTCGAAGGAAAGGAGGGATACCATTTTACGGTCTATGCCCCGATGGCAAAAGAAGTCGATCTCATCGGTGACTTCAACGAGTGGAAACCTCTCAAGATGGAGAAGAAGGATTATAGGGGACTTTATGAAGTCTTTGTTCCCGGAGCCAAAGAAGGGGAACGCTATAAGTTCCATATCCTAGGCTGCGACGGATACTGGAAAGATAAACAGGATCCTTTTGCCTTTGCTAACGAACTCAAGGAGGAATCCTGCTCCTACCTTGTCGATTTACGGAAACTCCATATCGACGATGAGGAGTTCGTCTCCAAAAGAGACCGCAATTTCGATAAACCGGTCTCGATCTATGAACTCCATATGGGAACCTGGAAAAGAAAAGCCGACGGTTCCTATTACAACTATTCGGAATTGGCCGATCTCCTGGTTCCGTATCTCAAGGATATGGGTTATACCCATGTCGAAGCCTTGCCGATCAATTCGTACCCGAATGATAAAAGCTGGGGCTATCAGACCTTAGGCTATTTTGCGATCGATAGAAGATGGGGAACTCTCTTTGATTTCGCTCAGTTTGTCGAAAAGATGCATAAAGCAGGAATCGGTGTCATCATGGATTTTGTCCCGGTCCATTTTGCCTTGGATCCTTTCGGATTGGAGAAATTCGATGGTTCCTGTGTCTATGAATATTCCAATGAACACGAATTCTCCCAGTGGGGAACCAAGAATTTCGACTTAGGAAAAGATCCGGTCCGAAGTTTCCTCATCTCCGCGGTCTGCTATCTTGCCGATACGTTCCATGTCGACGGTTTCCGCTTCGATGCCGTCTCCAATATCATCTACTGGGACGGAAATGCCGACGAAGGCGTCAATACCGGCGCGGTCGAATTCGTCAAACGCGTCAACGGCTATGTCCACTCCCTTTATCCGAGTGTCATGATGATCGCTGAGGATTCTTCCGCCTATGGACATGTCACGAAGGGAATGTATTCCGAAGGCTTAGGTTTTGATTACAAGTGGGACTTAGGCTGGATGAACGACACCCTCAAATACTATGCGAAAGATCCGATTTATAAAAAGTTCTGTCACAACCAGCTCACGTTCTCGATGGCCTATTTCTATAGCGAGAACTTCCTTCTTCCTCTTTCCCATGACGAAGTCGTCCATATGAAGGGAAGTATCGTCAATAAGATGTGGGGTACTTACGATAACAAATTCGCCAATGTCCGCAACCTCTACGCCTATCAGTTCGCCCATCCCGGCAAGAAACTCAACTTCATGGGGAACGAAATCGCCACTTTCGACGAATGGAAGGAGTATGAACCGATCGCCTGGAACGTGCTCGATTATCCGAAACATGCCGGCGTTCAGCGCCTGATCCGTGATCTTAACCGCATCTATCAGGCTCACCCCTGTCTCCATGTCAAGGAATACGATCCCAACACCTTCTCCTGGATCATGGCCGACAATGCCGATCAATCGGTCTATATCTTCAAGAGAGAAAGCGAAGAGGAGTGCATGATCTTCATCTTCAACATGACCCCGAATTTCTATTGGGATTACGATGTCGGCGTTCCTTACGAAGGAACCTACGAAGAGATCCTCAATACCGATAAAGAGATCTACGGCGGTTGGAACCAGTTCAACGCCTTACCGCTTACGACCCACGGCTCCGGAATCCACAACCAGCCTTACCGCATCACGGTGAAGGTTCCCTCTTTCGGTGCTTTATATCTTCTCCACCGCAAAGAAGTCCCCGAAGAGAAAAGACCTTATCTAGCCAAAGACGAAAACGGAAAGACGGCCGAGAACAAAATCTCTTCCGTTTCTCACCGTGGATAGTGTAAAATAAGCCGGCTTTACATAAGCCAGATTCTGTCCGCTTTCCGCTTAGCTATGGAAGAGTCAGAAAGCGTGTCTACGTAGGGTGTGACTCTTTAACCCGCATAGCGTTCTTCATAATTTAGAAGAAGTAGCCTGAAAACAAAATACATGTTCGAATTTAAAAAGAGCGCCGATTTTCAGTCGGAATTCGAGAAGACTTTCTCCGACCGCTGTGTGGAGAAGTATTCCCGCGATCCCAAGGAACTCGGTTATCATGAACTTTACGATGTCCTGGCGACGATGGTAAGAGACTATTCGAACGTCTTAGGAAGAGGATGCAAACATCAGGAAAAAGAGAAGCATGAGAAACAGCTTATCTATTTCTCGATGGAATTCCTCGTCGGAAGACTCCTTTCGACGAACCTCTATAACTTAGGCGTTCTCGATGAAGTCAAAGCCGCCTTAGCCGATATGGGAATCGATTACGATAAGCTCAAGGAGCAGGAACCCGATGCCGGTTTAGGAAACGGCGGCTTAGGACGACTTGCCGCCTGCTTCATGGATTCGATCGCTTCGCTCGGTTTACCGGGTCACGGCAATACCATCCGTTACGAATACGGTTTCTTCCGCCAGAAGATCCAGAACGGCCAGCAGGTCGAATATCCGGATACCTGGCTTTTGGATGGTTTCCCTTGGGAAATCCGTAAGCCCAACGATGCCGTCACCGTCCGGTTCTACGGAAATCCGGAGACGTACCGCGATGAAGAAGGCAACATCCGTTGGCGCACGGTCAACGCCTATGCCGTCAAGGCCGTACCTTACGATGTTCCGATCATCGGTTATCAGAACAAGGTCGTCAATTCTCTCCGCCTTTGGTATGCGGAACCTTCCGATGAGGATCTTCCTTCGAATGCCGACTTCATGTCCTATCTTTCTTTCATCCGTCAGATCACCCACGGCCTCTATCCGGATGATTCGACCGAGGAAGGAAAACTTCTCCGCTTAAGACAGCAGTATTTCCTTGTTTCCAGCGGTATCCAGTTTGCGGTCAACCGCGAGAAACATCTTTATGGAACTCTTGATCATCTCTATGATCACTACATCTTCCAGCTTAACGATACTCACCCGATCCTTTCGATTCCGGAACTGATGCGTATCCTGATGGATGAAAACGGCTATGGCTGGGACGATGCCTATGAAATCGTCTCCAAATGCTTTGCCTTCACTAATCACACCGTCATGCCGGAAGCTCTGGAAAAGTGGCCTTGCCGTTATATCGCAAGCGTCTGCCCGCGAGTCTACATGATCATCGAAGAGATCAACCGCAGACAGCTTCAGAAGATGAGAGAAGAGAAACTTACGGAATCCGCGATTGCCAATTCCATGGTGATCAAGGATAACGCTGTCAATATGTGCCAATTGGCGATCCATGTCGCTACCAGTGTCAACGGCGTTGCTGCTTTACACACGAAGATCCTGGAGGAACAGACTTTCCACGATCTTTATCAGCAGTATCCTGAGAAATTCAACAATAAGACCAACGGTATCTCTCACCGCCGTTTCCTTTTGGTCGCTAACCCAAGACTCAGCTCCTATATCGAATCTTTGATCGGTAAGGACTTCATCACCGAGCCGGAAAGACTCAAAGACCTTCTCGAGTACAAGGACGGACATAAGGAAGTCTACGAAAAGCTCAATGCGATCAAGAGAGAGAATAAGCTTGCCGCGTTATCTCTCATCAAGAACGCTTCCGGCTTGGATGTCAATCCGGATTCGATCTTCGATACCCAGATCAAACGTCTTCACGCCTATAAGAGACAGCTTCTCAATGTTTTCCGCATCATCTATCTCTATCAGGCTTTGAAAGCCAATCCGAATCTTCCTTTGACGCCGCATACTTTCATCTTCGGTGCGAAGGCTGCTCCTAGCTACACCTATGCAAAGAAGATCATCGAGCTCATCTTGGCGGTCTCTAAGACCATCGAAGCCGATCCCGATGTCAATAAGATCATCAAGGTCGCTTTCCTTGAAAACTACGATGTCTCGAAAGCCGAGACCATCATCCCGGCGAGCGATATCTCGGAGCAGATCTCTCTTGCCGGTAAGGAAGCCAGTGGTACTTCCAACATGAAATTCATGATGAACGGCGCGATCACGCTCGGAACCTTAGACGGTGCCAACGTCGAGATTACCAACTTTGTCGGAAACGACAACGCCGTCATCTTCGGTATGAGAGAAGAGGAAGTGAAGAAGATCAAGTTCGATAATTCCTATAATCCGTGGGATATCTATAACTCCGATCCGCGTGTCAAAGCCGTCATCGATTCTCTGACCGACGGAACCTTCTCCAGCGATAAGGGCCAGTTCCAGATGATCTTCGATGAGATCATGTACCGCAACGATGAGTTCATGGTCTTGAAGGATTTCGCTAGCTATATCGATGCCTGCCGAAGAATCGAGAAGATGTATCTCGATCGGGATGCCTGGGGAAGAAGCTGCCTTATCAATATCGCTTACTCCGGCTGGTTCTCAAGCGATAGAACCATCTCCGAATATAACCGCGATATCTGGCATCTGAAGAAGATCTTCTAAAAGTTCTGCCGTCATCTAAGAGGTTCTCTTCTTCGTTTCCGCTCGAGGGAGAAGAGACCTCTTTTTCTATGCCTAAAGAGAAAAAGCAGCGTGAAACCGGTAGCTTTTTAGGAACTGCTTTATCAATTCTTAGGCTAGTATGAAAAAAGATAGAGGAGGAAGAATCGCCAAACGCTAAGCCTCTAGGCTAGTTGGATAACGGAGAGAGCAAAAAGAATTTTTTCCACACTTTCTCTTTCGCCTTATCCAAAGGCGAATCCATTTCTGTAAGTCGGATCTGTCTTATACGGGAAAGGAGAAACGGGAGGACTTGTTCTTTCGGATTGCTGATCTTTGCTCTAATGGTCTCTTAAGAGCAGTCCAGGAGTGATTCTTCTCCTGGAATTCTCTTTTTCTTGACGAATCTAGGAAACTAAGCTTTAGAAGTCAATAGCAATCCTTGAAATCAAATAGTCGGTTTACTATAATTAATAAGCTTGTTTTGCAATCAGCAAGGAGAAAATAGAGATGAAGCACACTTTCAAGACCGAAAAAGGACATCTCATCGCAGATGTCACCTTCGATGGACCGGAGATTGATAAGGCCCAGGATAAGGCTGTCCGTAAACTCTGCCAGAACGTGACCGTTCCTGGCTTCCGCCGTGGTAAGGCCCCGGTCGAGACCGCCGTCCGTTATCTCCGCAACAACGATGTCGCGGATCAGACCATCGATGTTCTTTTGAGAGAACTCGACAAGAATTTCGAAGCGGATCCGGAATTCAAAGGCTATATCGAAAAGAGAAGATTCGCCGAGAATCTCCATCCGAATGTCGCTTTAGATAAGTTCGGACCGGATGGTGTCGATTTCACCGTCACTTATTATCTCCGCGCCTCGGTTTCGAAGCTTGGAAACTATAAAGACCTCAAAGCCGATGTCAAGGAAGAGAAAGTCGATGACGCAAGAATCGATGCTGAAATCAAGAAGTTAGCCGAAGATCAGAGTGAACTTGTTCCGGTCGAAAGAGAAGCCAAGAACGGCGATACCGTCAACCTCGACTTCACCGGTTTAATCGACGGCAAGCCGTTTGACGGTGGTTCCTCGAAAGGTTTCGACCTCGAGTTAGGTTCCAAGCGTTTCGTCCCTGGTTTTGAAGAAGCCTGCGTCGGTCATAAGGCCGGCGATAAGTTCGATATCGAACTCGTTTTACCGGATAACTATCCGGAGCCGTTAGCCTCGAAGAA
>ONBI01000040.1 GCA_900316035.1 uncultured Eubacteriales bacterium | reverse complement strand
GAGTAGGATTGAACCGCCCATTGCCGAACGGCACGATGGGTGGTGTGAGAGGCGACGGAAATGGAAGAGGACCTTCCATTTCCTAGCCTACTCGATTTTGGGAAAACAGCTGTGTTTCCGAGTCAGAGGAGAAGGATAAGGGACTTTGTATGGCCATACCTTTTTTTCAAAACACCAAATTAAAATTTTCAAAACTACGAATTGATTTTTTTCAAAATGCCGAATCACTTTTTTCAAAATACAGAATTGAATTTTTCAAAACACCGAATATAATATAAATAGAACATGGAAAAGAATTATAGGAAGCGAATCATCGAAGCGGAACTGGAGCGAAAGCTTCATTCTTCCGGTTGTGTTCTTGTGGCTGGGCCCAAATTCGTCGGAAAAACAACGACCTGTGCAACAAAAGCCAAGTCGATCACTAGCCTGAAGAGCAATGAGGCAGTCCATTTTGCACGTCTTTATCCTTCCTCCGCCCTGAGAGGAGAGATTCCCCATCTCATTGATGAATGGCAGAAAGCGCCCGAAATATGGAATCTGATCCGAGATGATTTGGATAAGGATTATGTTTTCGGAAAGTATCTCCTGACAGGTTCCACTACGCCTGTCGATCCTACAACGATCCAGCATTCCGGAGCAGGGAGGATTACTAGGCTCATTATGAGACCCTTTTCCCTATATGAGTCCGGAGAGTCCTTAGGGATCGTATCTCTGAGACAATTGTTAGAGAATCCTGGTATGGAACTTCCCACTCTTCTACCAGAGGACAATCCTTTTACCTTGGAACAAATTGCTTTTAGCATGTGCCGCGGCGGTTGGCCTATCAGTTGCCTATCCCCCAAAGAATACGCTCTTGATGTGACGTTGAACTATTATGAATCCCTTTTCAATATTGAAAACGAAAGCGATGAGTTTCTCTCCTTCCTGAAGAACAAGGATATTGATTTGCTCAAGGCTATTCTGAAAGAGAATGCAAGAGCCGTTTCAAGTCAGATGAAGCGGTCAAGAATGCTAAAGGAAATATTAGAAAGTGGAATCCGTTCCACCCTCGATGAAGAAACGTTTCTTTCCTATTACCGTGTGTTGGAAAATCTCTATATCACTTATGAACTTCCGGCCTGGAATCTGAACCTTCGAAGTTCTGTTGCTGTCAGAACAGCTCCAACACACCATTTCTTCGACACTTCGATTGCTCTCGCTAGTTTAGGTATCACCCCGAAAAGACTTCTGGATGACAAGGAATCCTTTGGCCTGTTCTTTGAAGATTTTGCTTTGCGTGATCTTTTTGTTTACGCCTCCGCTTTAAGAGCGGATATCCGTCATTATCGGGATTCCGCTGGACAGGAAGTCGATGCCGTCCTTCTTTTTCCGGACGGGGAATATGCGACTATTGAAATCAAGACGGCTTCTTATAAAGGGATTGAGGAAGGGATCTCCTCTTTGCTTTCTTTTGAAGCTAAAATGGAAAAGAATCAATTGAAAAAGCCTAGTCTCAAGCTGGTCCTGACTAGTCATGGAGGATGCCTAAGAGACCCAAGAGGAGTCTATGTGGTTCCTCTTTCGGCTTTGAAAGATTAAGGGTTGCCCTCTATTCCTCTGGAAAAGTGGGAGATGAGGATTACGGTCTTGACCTAGTTCTGCTGAACAAGTATGAAGGTGAACCCTACTCTGCTTTCTAGGATCCGATATCGAAATTCATCGATGAGGATACCTACCGTGGAATCTTTCTCTACGAAGACGACTCGGAAACGGAGAGAGCTTCGGTAAAAAGCTTTGAAAATTTCCTTTGATTCTATAATTCAACATACAACATCGGCATTGCTGACCATTGTACCAACTAAACCCGGCCGAGATACCTTCTGAGCTATAGGGAGCTGTGGGTTTGGTATCTTCAAAACCTTTTTTCTATCCGTAGACCTATGTTTTTCTGACTCATTGATTCCACTAGTGAAGCTATATCACAAAAGGAAAATCACTCAGTGGGAATGGTGTTTTCGTCAAAGATCGAATCATAAAATGTCCTGACGGAAAAGACAATTTTCCGTTATTTTTTGATGCTTATAAAGTAGAAGGACATCGTATTGCAAGATTATTCTTGGGCAGAAAATTCAATAGTTTATTAACCACTTCTTCTGCCCACAGAAAAGTCATGTTCGGATAAACAATCTACATGATCCTGTAACAGAATTTTCTCTCTCGACCGATTCCAGATGTTGGGAAAATAGAACCTACATGTAGAACTTAGCGATAAAAAGTGAGCGTCAAGCCTTCAACGAGAAGGGTAGTATCAAGATTCGTGAATCAATAGACAACCTAAGCGATAAGAAAAAGGATTGCTTCTGCTCTCTAGTATGTAAGAGAGAGGAGCAATCCTTTTCTTGTGGACGAAGAAGGAACTAGGTGGTCGAAGCTGCGGTGCAGGTCTTATCGGAAGCAAGCTTTGAAGTACCGCTACCGGCCTGAGTAAGAGTGCCTCCGCCTTCGATGAAGTATAAGACACCGATACTGGTTTTGCGGCGGTAGTAGAAGACGGTTTCACCGGATCCCATCGTAGCGGAGAAGACAACATCAGAGAGGTTATCGGAGGTCACTTTCGTCAGGGTTCCGTCGTCGGATTTATCGACGAAATCGATATTTGAAAGTTCGTTCCCTGTATTGCCGGATGCGCCGTTCTGTCCGAGGTCGAGATAGACAAGATACGGAGCGCCGCCGTTGTATGCTTCCAGAGCGTATTCTTTTTTTCCTTCTACCGGTATCTCGAAGTAGTAGAGCGAATTGAGCGTCAAGCCATAGGTCCACTCACGGTTATAAACTTCTGTCATTCCGGTGGTACTCGTCGGATTCCAGTAGTACTTCCCGGCGCTATCCTGATAGACACTAGTGATAATGGTCTTGTTCGTAGAGAAAGAACTGCTGAAGGGATTCGTGGTATTATTCTTCGATCTTGAAAGCTCGCTAAGGGTGAAGCCGCCTGAGCCCCCGTCGTTCTCTGTCGCGAGAACAAGCTTCACAATTCCGTCTTCCTTCGGGACAAACCAGAGAGAGTTCTGAGGAAGGAAAGAATCTCCGGAATAGGCCGTCCCGCCGACCATCAGGTTAGGGATGGTAAAGGGGTTGTTGACATCGCACTGGCCGGAGAGGCGGATCGTGAAGATATCTCGGTTCGCGTCCTTTTCCGAAGAGGAGCTTCCTGAATTGAAATCTGCCAAGAGAGTCTTTTTGATATTGCTATCGATCGTAACTTCGTTGTGTTTGCCTACCGTGCCATTACCGGCAACAACAGAAGTGTAGATTTTGAAATCGGTGATCTCTTTTCCGTAACTATACTTTGTCGTTCCATCGGCAAAGGTGAAGTCAGTGCTGCTTTTCGGTTTGAAAGCGGTCGGAATGGATTTGCCAGCGACTTTTGCTTGAGTGCCAGTGACGTAACCGATATTTTCCTTAGCGGTTTCCTCGAGGTCCAAGAACGCATTCGAGAGGAGAGCGTTGCCGTTGTGATCTCTGCTTGTATAAGTTGAGCCGGTCTGCTTTCCCAACGTTGTGTAGGTCGCTTGATCGACCGTATTGGAGACGACGAAAGGCAACGCATAATATTTGTTCGGATAAGATCCGCTATCGGCATCAGAAGTATAATAAACAGTACTAGCCCAGGACGTATTACCGCTATTGGCGATATATCCGATACGATCTCGCATCTCTTTGACGTTGAGACTTCCGCCCCAGCTTGCACCAGGCTCTCCCTTATAAGAGACGTTATCCGGGTTATAGTCCCCGATGAGGGAATACTTCGTGATCTTTGAGGTTCCGTCGACGGTAGCAAAACCGGAAAGAGGCTGAGTGCTGGAAGCATAGTCGATGTTGCAGTAATGGACACCGGAATCGGTGAGATTCCCGTTGACATAACCGGCTAAAATACCGGCTAACGTATTGGTCGCACTTGTCTTGATGGTCACTTCATCAAGATAGAGGTTCTTGACGTAGTTCTTTGAGGCTGTTATTTTCGTTCCATAACTAGAATCTTCTACGCTAGTTAAGCCTTCGGTTTTGCTATCTCTATCGCCTATGATACCGAAGGTTCCGATAATCTGACAGTTAGCAAAATTAGCTTTGGTAACACCATAAGGAACGATGTTGAAATCGTCGTAGTTATTGCTGACTGTTAAGTTAGAAATCTTATAGGTCTTTTGATTGGCTGTTGCTATCGCAGTTCCATCGATACCGATGGTATTGGTGCCGTTGAAGGAACCGATGAATGGATAAAGAGCCGTCCCGATCGGAGGAAGGGTCCAACCTTTCATATCGATATCGGCGCCTAATTCGAAATGATATTGGGTGATGGTGGTAGTAGTAGGATTTAAAGTTTCCCCGTTGAATTTTCCTAAGTACTGTAACCAGGCAAGGTTATAAAGATGACGGGGATTGGTGATGATATATGGTTTGGATTCAGTTCCGTCTCCACCGGCAAAATAGGCGGCTAAGGAAGCGCCGGAAAAATCAAAAGAAACATGCTCAGTGGTATCAAACCAACCCTGAGAGATCTGATAGATGCCGATAGAACAGGTAAAAGCGAGAAGAGAGGAGATGAGTAGTCTTCGTGTATTCTTTTTCATCAGATGCTTAAGCCCCAATCACAAGTGAATTTGATGCCGTCTTTAATAACATCTGCTTCATTCAGAACGGAATTGTTTAAGTTTAAAGTGAAGAGGAATTCCATGATGTCTTTGGAATACTGAGGGAAGAGGGCGATATATTTTGTATCCGTAGTTACAGTATTAGAACTGGTGGAATTCGCTAAGATAGAAAACTGCGTCTGATAATTTGTGCTTTCAAAAGAGGTTCCACTTGTAGGAATTGCTTCTACAAAGCTGCTAGTAGAAGAAGGGGAGGCAGCAGCAAAAGAGAAAACAATACTACCGGAAGTCGCTGTAGCAGTCGTGTATTTTGTAGAGGTCAAAGGTAAGGCAGAGAAAGTGAGAACCGAGCTGAACTTATTTCCGGTCTCAGTGAATTTATTGGAACCGGATAAAAGGCAATCAGCATAGGCGGTTGTCGTCGTAAGAGAAAGCTTGAAACGGTTTAATGTCTCTGTAGAGACTTTTGTCAGATCTTTTAAGGTGATAAGGATCAGAGAGGTAGGAGAAATATTGAGAGGATCAAAGGTACCTAGATTCAAGGATGCTTTGTTTGTCCATCCGGTTCCAGGGACGAATTCATCGACTGATGTATCCGAAAAAGTATAGGTGATTTTCTTATCGTCACCTTCGGTTGGATTTACACCGTCTTTTAAACTATAAACATCGATCTTATCAAGGAAATCATTCGTATAGGTCACATTAAAAGTATCGGCTTCCGATTTCCTGCTTCGGACAGCAGTATACCAAGCGTAGGTACCGAAGAAAGTAGAGAAAAGAGTGAAGATAGATACACTTGTGGCAGCGATGATTCTGAGAAGCGATTGCTTTTTAGTAGGCATTGACCTTGGATAAGATGAGGCAACTGGCTATCTTAAGCAGGAAAATCCCTTAATTAAGATCCTTCAGCTTTGCGTCCTTCGCTCACGCGAAGTTTGCTATTCACTGGGTATTATTATATTTCTCTTGTATACCGTTCGCAAGCGAGGAAAAGAAGAAGAAAAAGCGAAAAAAGTGCGAAACTTAGGGAATGTAAAACGATTTCGTTATGTAACGGAATATTAAAGAATCCGCTTACTTCGCATAGACCTGATAAAGCATATAATTTCTCATCCGTTTCGGAAGCAGATGATAGATTCCGGCAAGGAATCTATCCTTGGCTCCGACGCTCTTCGAATAAGGCATTCTCTTTCTTTTACTGACGGATAAGACTTTCTTAGCGATCTTAATCGGAGCAATACCGCTCTGTTCATCATGAGCGACGGAAGCTAAGCAATGATCAAAGGCTTTTTTATACGGAGAATCCTCTTTGACTCTATCGGCTTTTCTCGAAGCCGTGAAGTTTGTTTTCGCATCTCCCGGTTTAATCGAACAGATTTGGATATGATAAGGATAGACTTCCGGTCTAAGAGCATCGAAGAGCATATCCATAGCGGCTTTACTTGCCGAATAGAAACTCTGGAACGGAAGAGGAATCACACCACCGATGGAGGAGGTGTTGATGATCTTTCCGTATCCCTGTTTCCGCATCGAAGGCAAGACGGCTTTTGCCATCAGGAAAGCACCGAAGAAAGAGACCATGACCTGTTTTTTTGCATCTTCGCTCGGTGTTTCTTCTACAGGTCCGAAGATGCCGAATCCGGCATTGTTGATCAGGATATCGATATGACCGTATTTCGCTAAGACATTATCGATGGCTTTCTTATCATCCTCTTCCTCAGAGATATCTCCGAACTGATGATAGATACCTTCCATCGAAAACGGCTGATTCGATAATCCGCAGACGGTATCGCCGTTTGCTAAGAAGAGTTTTGCCATCTCTAGTCCGAACCCGGAGCTTTCTCCGGTGATGAAGACGACCCTTCCTGTTTTCTTGTTTGCTTCTTTCATATAGGCTTCCTCCTCTGGGTGCTTCTCTATTCTAGTACTTTCCAGGAGCGTGGTTCCTTGTTTCTCTATCCTTATATAATAGTAGAGAATGTCCCTTAGTGAATTGTGATAACTTATTGCGTTCTTTTTTTCAAAAGGGTATAATATTCAACGCGTTTGAAAAAACAGATGGGAGGGTACTGAATATGGCAGTTCCGACGAGAAGAAGAGGTCACGCGAAACAGGGTCAGGTCAGACAGAATACGGCTTTAAAGCCGACGAATACGATGACTTGCCCGAATTGCGGTGCGGAAATCCGTCCGCATCACGTCTGCCCGAATTGCGGTTATTATGACGGCAAGAAGGTCAAGGACGTCAAGGAAAAAGGCGAGTAACCTCATTCCAGCGAAAGAAGAAACCCGCTTCGGCGGGTTTTTCTATTAATTGCCTATTTATTTCTTTAAAATAGTAGAGATTCTTTTTCTTTGGATAGGAGGTAAGTTATCGTTATGACATATCTGGAAACCATCACTTATCTGACCGGGCGTTTTCTTCAGGTCTCCCAGTTTGCTCTGAAGAATGCTCTCCGTCTTGTTTTTCTTACCGAAGGAGCAAAGAAAGTGACTCCGTATCTGAAGAACAGCTCCGAATATAAGGATTCTCTGTCTGCGGAAGCTATCGCTTTGTTCCATTCTAAGAAGAGCAATTCCGGAGAAGAGTGGATCTCCTATTTTGAAACCCATGAAGGAATCTCTCAGAAGGATCAGAAGAATCTTTATAAGATGTTACGGAAAAGAGACTATATCGTCGGAACCTACTTCTACGATAACTCCGCCGATTTAGGAAAAGAGGATGTCGGTATCTACGAATCAAAGATCACCGAACTGAAAGAGTTAGTCTCCTTAGGAGAGAAACTCTCCGTTTCGTTAGAGAGAGCCTGCGATAAGCTTTATCTGACCTTCTGAAGAGAAATATAATAAGAAACAGGAAAAAACGGGGTTAGGGGAACTGACTATGGATTCACTACATGTTCTGAAAGAGACACTGAAAAGCGGAGTTGAGGAGAAAAAGAGTATCGAAACTCTTTTTCTGCGACTGAAAAAAGAAAAACTAGGGGAGGAAGAAGAAAAAGAAGCAAGGAAAGTTCTTCTTTGCCTTTTCCGCCATTACCGGAGCCTCTCTTTTGAGACACTGAATCTTGCTCCCTTCCCGAGTGAAAGCGATGGCTTTTTTGCTTCGCTATCTTTATTAGGACTTCTCCGTTACAGTTTCTTAAAGAAAGATGTATCGGGCAGTTTTTACGAGTTATTGCAAGAATGCGGTTTTGAAGGGGATAAAGAAAAGCTTTATGCTTCTATCTCAGAAGAAAGCAAGCATCCTTTTGTGATTCCGGAAGAAGTAAAGAAAGCTCCCTATTACTATCCTTCTCTCCGTTTTGAAGTACCCGAATTCCTCTTCCGCAGACTCTGTCAGGATTACGGCAGAGAAGAAGCGTTTGCGATCGCTTCTTCTTTAGAAAAGAGATCCTCTTTCCTTTATGAATCCTACGAAGAAGGAAAGAACCCTCTCTCTTTAAAAGAGATGAGACTCAGTGAATTCGATACCGTCTATCCTAGTGAGAGACCTCTTGGAAAAGAGAACACCGATCTCTATTTCCCGGTCTCCTATGTCAAAAGCAAGGGAGCCAGTGAAATTCCTCTTCCTCCGTTAGGTCCTTCTATTCTTCTGATCTCTCCGAAATCCTTTGCTCTTCCTCTTCATTTTGCTCTGAAGACGAAGGATTCTTTCCATGCGGATTGCGATGTCACGGTAGAGTCTTTCTCTCTTTACCGCAAACTCATGGATACGCACTATCAGAAAGCGATCGAAGGTCTCCATGTCTATCAATCCGCTCCGAAATATGTGAAGACTTCTCTTCATTACGATTCCTATGATGCCGTCATCTATGAAGGAGAGGATAGCGGTATCGGAAGAGCAAGACTTCATCCGGAAGTCTTAGCTTCCCTAAAGGAGAAAGACTTTGAAGAAGCCGGTAAGAAACAGTTAGAAGATCTTGTCGAAGCCGCTCAGTTTGTCAAAGACGGCGGAACTCTGCTTTTTACCAATAACGCCTTAGATAACGAAGAGACGACTTCTCTTGTATCTTCCTTCTTAAAGAGAGAAAAGAGATTCCGTAAACTCAAAGACGAACTGATCCTTCCGACTTCTTCTCTCTTTGATTCCGGCTATCTTGCCTTATTTACGAAGGAGCCAAAGAAATGAACAGCATCTATTCTTACGATTTAGAAGACCTCACCAAGATCATGCAGGCGATGGGACAATCCTCCTACCGCTCCAAACAGATCTTCTCCTGGCTCTATCAGAAGAGAGTCTCCTCTTTTGATGAGATGAGCGATGTCTCCAAGAGTTTCCGGGAAGAACTCAAAAAGAACTTCAATTTCTATCTCCCTACCATCTCCTTAAAACAGGAATCCAAAGATGGCACCATCAAATGTCTTTTCCGTCTCAAGGACGGAGAAGAGGTCGAAGGAGTCTTGATGCACTATGTCTATGGATACTCCGTCTGTGTCTCCAGTGAAGTAGGCTGTAATATGTCCTGCGCTTTCTGCGCTTCGGGATTGCTCAAGAAGAAGAGAAACCTCCTTCCCTGTGAGATGTTAGGACAGGTGATTGCGTTCGATAAGATGCTTCGAGAAAGAGATCCCGAAACCCATGTCACCCATGTGGTTGTGATGGGTACCGGGGAACCGTTTGACAACTACGATAATGTTCTTTCCTTTATCCGCATCATCAATTCTCCTTTCGGACTCGATATCGGAGCAAGACATATCACGGTCTCTACCTGTGGGGTAGTTCCTGGTATCCTGAAGTTCGGAAAAGAAGGATTGCAGATCAATCTTGCTATCTCTCTTCATGCCCCGAATCATGAACTGAGAAAACAATTGATGCCGATTGAGGAAGCTTATCCTCTCGATCAGTTGATTCCGGCAGTCCTCCAGTACGGGAAAGACAGCGGTGGCAGAAGAGTCACGTTTGAATATATCCTCATCAAAGGGGTCAACGATTCGATCGATTGTGCAAGACAACTTGCAAAACTCATCGCACCGACCTTCGGATATGTTAATCTTATTCCGTATAATCCGGTCATGGAGAACGGCTTTGAACGCTCCCCGGATGAAAACGTGGAACTCTTCCATAACTTCCTCTTGCAGAAGCATATCAAGTCGACGATACGGAAGGAATTCGGCAGCGATATCGATGCTGCCTGCGGTCAACTGAGGGCAAAACATGTCAAGTGAAAGCAATCTTACAGCCTTGAGCGATATCGGGCTTCATCGGAAGAATAACGAAGATGCGGCCTATGCCGTAAAGACGCCTTATGGGGCTTTGCTGATCGTCGCAGACGGTATGGGAGGACATCGGAAAGGCGAAGTCGCTTCCAAGATGGTTGTCGACTCTCTTTCGATTCCTTTCTTGCAGAAGACCCATACGTTCAATCCCTTCCGAGCCAAACACTTCTTACGGAAGAATCTGAAAGCCGCCAATAAGGATATCTACCATCTCGCTTTATCCAGTGACGAATATAAAGAGATGGGAACGACGGCAGTCGCAGCGATCGTCGGCCCGAAAGAGACAAGAATCGTCTCCGTCGGAGACTCAAGAGCCTACGTCTTCTCCGATTCCGGCTTAAGACAGATCACCGAGGATCAGACCTATGTCGAATTCCTCTATAAATCCGGAAGGATCTCCAAAAGCGAGATGATCGATCATCCGCAGAAGAACCTCTTAGTCAATGCCGTCGGTATCAACGCCGATTTAGGCGATGTCGAAGAATACTCCCTTCCCAACGATTCCTATCGCATCCTGCTTCTTTGCTCCGATGGCCTCTATAACATGGTCAGCGAAGAAGAGATCAGCGAAGTCCTCTCTTCCGCTGCTCTCTCGTTAGAGGAGATGGCAAAGAGACTCATCGACCTTGCTCTTCTTCACGGCGGCAACGATAACGTGGCGGTAGTGCTATGGCAGAAGTAGATTCTCTCATCCAACCGAACGATATCCTCGATGACCGCTACAAGATCATCGAAGTAGCCGGTGCCGGAGGCATGGCTACCGTTTACCGCGCCCACGATATCATCACCGATAAAGATGTCGCAATCAAAGTCCTTCATCGGGATAGAGCGAGCAGTCCGACGAATCTTTCCCGGTTTGATCGGGAAGCTAGAGCGGCTGCCTGTTTAAACCATCCGAATATCGTCAAAGTCCTCAATGTCGGTAATTATCAGGGATTACCCTATATCGTAAACGAATATATCCGTGGACAGAATCTCCACGAGGTTTTGGAAGTGAGAGGAAAACTGGCGACTATGGAATCTCTTGATATCATGTTCCAGCTTTCTTCGGCAGTGATGTATGCCCATGAACACGGTGTGATCCACAGAGATATCAAACCGCAGAATATCTTCTTGACGAGTGAAGGAACGGTGAAACTCGGGGATTTCGGTATCGCTACTTTTCAGAACTCTTCCCATGTCACGCAGTCGGAAGTCGTGATCGGTTCGATTCAGTATCTTGCTCCGGAATGCTGTAACGGAAGACCGGCAAGTACGCGCAGCGATATCTATTCGATGGGTATCACTTTCTTTGAGATCGTCACCGGAAGTGTTCCTTTTGATTCGGATACGACGATCGATATCTTAAGAAAACAGATCTATGAAAAGCTCCCTTCGGTAAGAAAGTTCAATCCGAAGTGCCCGGAAGCGATGGAAGCTATCATCGAGAAAGCCTGTAACAAGGATCCTTTAGACCGTTATGCCAGTGCGGAACTCATGCGGAAAGATATCGAAAGACTTCTGAAGAATCCAACTCTATTAGAAGAGAAACCCCGTTTCTTCTTCTTTTCTCTTTTCCATAGCTCCCCTTCGGCGAAGAAAGAGAAAGAGAAGAAGAAAGCTCTAGCCAAAGCTGCGAAAAAAGCCAAGCAGGAGGAGAAGCTTTGATTTACCGTGTCCTCCGCTCGACCTCTTTAGGTTATGAGCTATACGATAACGATAAGAAAGAGACGATCCTTGCTCCGAATCGGAAGAAGATCACTTACCGCGGAGAGAAGATCGTCATCGGCGATTTTGTAACGCTCGATAGCGAAGGAATCATTTCGGAAGTGGAACCCAGGAAGAACGCTTGCCCGAGACCACGGCTATCGAACTGTGATATGGCCTATGTCTTAGCTTCCTGTAAGGAACCGGATTTTGATTCTTACCTATTAGATAAATTCTTATCTTTCCTGAATTATTACAGTATTCCTTCTTCGATTCTTTTTTCGAAAGCCGATCTTTTAAAAGTCCGAGATAGAAAGAAACTGGAGAAAGTGGCTACTTACTATAGAAGCCTTTCCTATCCCGTCTATTTTATCGATGCAAAAGATCCCTCTAGATTTGATTTCCCTATCTTCCGAGAATCCTTAAGAGGCAAAAGCGTTGCTTTTGTCGGACAGACCGGAGTCGGAAAATCCTCTTTGATCAATACGATTGCTCCGGATTTTAAACGGAAAGTAGATGCTTTATATGTGACTTCCGGCAGAGGAAGACATACTACCAAAGAGGTAGTTCTTCTTCCTTTTGAAGACTCTTTCCTTTTTGATACTCCCGGTTTTTCGGAACTGGAACTGAAGGATATCAAGACGCTCGATTTTGCTTCCTCTTTTCCTGGATATGGGGCTTACTTCGGAAAGTGCGCTTTTAAAGACTGCAGACACTTACCTTCTGCGAAAGGCTGTGCGGTCTTAAAAGCGATGGGAGAAGGAAAACTCAGCGAAGAATCCTATCAGAATTACTTGAGAATCTATGAAGATGTAAAGGAGAACGACGCATGGAAAAAGAAACGATTGTAAGACCTTCTCTCCTCTCTGCCGATTTTCTTCATCTCTCGAAAGATGTTGAGGAAGCTATCTCGCTAGGCGTATCCTGTCTTCATTTCGATGTGATGGATGGAAGCTTTGTCGAGGATATCTCTTTCGGAGAGAAGATCTTTGCTCCCCTTCAGAAGACATATGGCGATAGAATCGCTTTTGATGTCCATCTGATGGTGGAGAATCCTTTGAAGCATGTAAGAAGATTCTTGGAACTCGGCGGAAAAGAAATTTCGGTTCATTATGAAGCGTTGACGTTAGGGGATCTCCCTCAGATTCAGGAACTGAAAAGAGAGTTTCCGCAGTTGAGACTTGGACTTGCGATCAATCCGGAAACGAAACCGGAAGAGATTGTTTCTCTTCTTCCTCTTTTTGATATGGTCTTAGTGATGTCGGTAGTTCCGGGAAAGGGCGGTCAGTCTTTTCTGGAAGGTTCGGAAAAGAAGATTGCCGCTCTCGCTTCTTATCGGAAAGAACATTCTTTCTCCTATAAGATTGAAGTCGATGGTGGAATCAACGACAAGACGGGACCTCTTTGTTTACTTTCGGGAGCGGATTATCTGGTTGCCGGTTCTTTCTATTTCCATAGCTTGGATAAGAAACAAACTTTGGTTTCGCTAACCAAAGAGAAAGAGGTAGAATAAGGCTAGAAAGGTTTCTAAGATGAATTTATCTTTGGCGAGCGGTTTTCTTCTCAGCGGTGTTGCTCTCTTCATGGCTTATCTCATCGTCCTTTTCCTTTTGGATTCTCGCTTAGATAAACTCGCAAGAAACCATATGAGGAACTCCTTCCCTTATAACTTCTATCTCGATCAGCCGATTCCTAACCGTGTTCTTCTCTATGTCCTTTTTATTCTTTCTCTTCTTTTCCTGATGGTCGGAGAATGCTTCTATTTCATCTCGTTTGGAAATCCGTTCCACTATATCCTCAGCATCCTTCTTCCGCTTTCTCTTCTCTGCCTCGGAGTCAGTAATTTATTACCGTTATCCTATTATCGGTTCCATATTGTTTTCTCCGCGATCGGTTTCTTCCTCTACGGCTTATCCTGTGCCTGTTACTCTTTTGTGACGGTGATTCCAGGTGCTCTACCAGTCGGAAAAGAAGGTTCGGTTCCGATACTCGTCATTATCGGAGCCTTCGGTTTCCTGACTCTTCTTTCCTTAGTCAACCCGAAACTGAAAGACTGGGCGAAGATGGAAAAGACCGAAGAGAACGGAAAGACCTATTATGTCAAACCGAAGGTGAATGCCTATGCCCTGACCGAATGGATCGTTCTCTTCCTTCAGGTCTTGACGGCTTTGCTTCTTTTCTTCTCCGTTCTTGCTACTTCGGCGTTGACTTTTAACGGACAGTGATAAGTATGGCTAGCAAGAACCGTTTGATCTATGGCGCTTTGATCGGAGATTACGGAGGAAGCATTTACCATGGTTCCTCCAGTATGGATGAAAAACTCCAATTGATGAGTCAGGATGTCTATACACCCGAAAGCCATTATACGGATGATACTGTGATGACGGTCGCTTTAGCCCACGCTCTTTACTATAGGACCGATATCACGGTCGCTTACCGCTATTTTGCGTCTAGGTATCCTTCTTGCGGATACGGAAACAAGTTCCTAGAATGGGTCTGGGACGATGACAGAAAGGCCTATGGTTCCAGAGGTATGGGGGCAGCGATGCGGGTTTCTCCGGTTGCCTATTTTGCTTCGGACGAAGAAGACTGCAAAGAGATAGCCAAAAAGAGTGCAGCTATCACCCATAACTCCGAAGAAGGAATCCATTCGGCTATCACGGCTGCTTTGATGGTGTATTATGCACTTCACGGAAAAGAGAAAGAATTCCTGACGGAGGTTGCCGAAGAGGCTTATCCCAGCTGTTCTTCTTTGGATCTGGAGAAGTTACATAGGGAAGTCCGTTTCTCTCCGTTAGCCGAGGATGCTATGCCTCTTGCGATGTATGCTTTTCTTTCTTCGAAAGATATGTCGGATTGTCTTCATCGGGTCTGTTATATCGGAGGAGACAGCGATTCGATCGGAGCGGTAGCCTGTGCGATCGCTTCTGCTTTCTATAAAAAGGTACCGTCGATGTTACTGATTCCGGTACTGGATAATCTACCGAGTGAATTTTCTTCTTTGCTTGACAATATTCCTCTTCCGATCGATGTCGGGCAGGAAGGATACTGATATCTTCGGGGGGGTCTTAGAGGAATGTGCCTTGTGCCTTCCTCTTTTTGTTCTATCCGAACAATTCTCTTTGCTTGTTTTTAGATACGTTATCGTGTATGCTCTTCACACCTAAAGGAAAATGACAATGGGTAAAAAAGAAACGGAAGAGCTTCTAGAAGGGAATCTCAAGGTACTGCTAGAAAATGCTTTCGATGCTTTTGCCTTGTTTACCAAAGAAGGAGAGATTCTCTATTGGAATAAGGAAGCCGAAGATCTTACCGGTTACTCCAAAGAAGAGATGATGGGAAGAGTATGTCCGGAGAATCCTCTTCCGCACCATAGCGAACAGGGAGTTCCGCTCTGCGGGATCCTCTGCCCCTTGAAAGAGACTCTTCAGAAAGGGAAAGTCAGTGAAAGAACAATCCTTTTAGGGAGAAAAGACGGAAAGAAGATCTCTCTCCGCTTACGCTGTATCCCGCTAGAAAAAAACGGAAAAGCAGAAGCGGCTGTTCTGCTGTTTACTCCCTTAGAAGAAAAAGGGAAGGATCAGGAAGAACTTCTTTCTTCTCTTTCGTTCTATGCGAGTCATGATTTCCTTACCAAGCTTCCTAACCGCCTTTCTTTTGAAAGCTTCTTGAAGAAACAGATTGAAAGAAAACAGGAAGGGAAAGCCGTCGGCTTTGTTCTTTATCTTGATATCGATGACTTTAAGAGTGTCAACGATACCTTCGGTCACTCGGCCGGAGATGCGATTCTGAAGGCGATCGGCAGAATGGCGACGGTCGAACTTTCTTCTCCGAAGGTGATGTTCTCCCGTTTAGGAGGAGAGGAGTTTGCCGTTGCCGGAGAAGTAGAAAGCAAAGAAGAGGCTTATTCTTTTGCTAAGAGAGCCAGAGA
The DNA here is from genome assembly GCA_900316035.1 of uncultured Eubacteriales bacterium. GTDB lineage: Bacteria > Bacillota_I > Bacilli_A > RFN20 > CAG-288 > Enterosoma. Next base: position 1,991 of record ONBI01000040.1, on the reverse strand, counting down.
GAGGATCAACGATCTGATGATCTATTTCCGGGGACAGGAACTACGTATCACCGCATCGTTTGGCTTAACGATGATCGAAGAGAGCGATGATATCTCTTCTCTTCTGACCCGTTCGGATGCTTTGATGTACCGAGCAAAACACAACGGAAAGAACCGGATTGAAAAGGACTTCTGAGTAAGAGCTTTTTTCTTACTTCTTTTAAGAAAGTACATTCTTAAGAAAATGTCAAAGAAATATTTTCTTTCCTTCCTTTTTTGCTTGTTTTTTCCTTCTTTATAGGGGCGCTCTGTATTAAAGTAAGGAACGCTATGAAAAAGAAAATATCCTCTTCGACAATAGAGCCCGAATCGGAGTGGAGGAAAGCTTCTCCTATTCCGATTCAGTTTTCCGCAATCGCCCGCCGCTTTGTCGATCAGACGGGACGATACATCATCGCGATGGCGATTGTAGCGGTGATCGAGATTCTTTTTCTGATTGACGGCGTCAAGGATTGGCGGAGCGGCAAAGAGGATAACCCGGTCTATATCGGTTTCTATGCGGCTGGTGCTTTTCTCTGCATCGTCCTGATTCTGATCTTTGCGGTTCTCTCTATCCGGAAAACAAAGAATCGACAGTATATCTATCTTTCTCTTTCTTATCTATTTACTACCTATTACTTCTGCTATGGAACCACCCTTTCCTATTTTGATTTCATCGAAGAGAACGATGTCTTTTTCCTTTATTTCCTGATTCTTACTTTCCTAGGCTGTTTTGCCTTGGTGGATCCTATCTTCTATACTTTCTCGTTTGCTCTTACCCTTACGGTTCTGCTTTCTCTCTGTCAGCAGATAAGACCTCTGGTTTTCTCGAATTTCGGTTATGCTCTTACTTTCTTTGCCCTAGGAGTCTTTTCTTCCTGGCAGGTCTATGTCTATCAGATCAACCATGTAAGGTCCGAAGAGATACTGACAAGATATTCCAACCTGGATTCTCTGACCGGTCTATATAACCGGAGAAAACTCGAAGAGGATCTCAAGAAAGAAGAAGGGGCGTCGACCTATCTTTTCCTGATGAGTGATCTCAACGACTTCAAACATATCAACGATAGCAAAGGCCATGCTTATGGAGATGAAGTATTGAAGCAATGCTCGAAACTCTTACTGGCTTCTTTCCCGAACGAAGCCTATCGTTACGGAGGAGATGAATTCACGGTCCTCAGCAAAGAAAAAGATCCTCAGGTAGTGACAGAGAAACTGGAAACCATCAATATGGAACTTCGTTCTCTTTATCCGGATGGCTCGGTAGAACTGAGCTTCGGCTTTGTCTTTGAAACCGCAAGGAACTTTGAAGAAAAATTAGAAGCTCTTCATAAAGCCGATGTCGCTTTATACGAAGCCAAGAAAGAAAAAGGTCATATCCAAGAAGGCGAATAGATTCTCTTAGAAAGGAAAAAAAAGCTTCCCGCCCCGAAAAAGGTGAGAAGCTTTTTCCTTTGAGAAAAAGAAAAAACTGCGGCCAAGGACCGCAGCCTTAGATTCAAAAGGAAGAGAAAACTTACTTCGCTTCCGGAGCCGGGGCAGCCGGAGTCTCAACCGGAGCCGGAGCAGCTTTGGCAGCCTGCTTCTTCGCGTTCTTGCGAAGAGTTCTTAAACCGGCAGCAGAGACACGGATTCTCTGCTTCTTGCCGTCAACGATGATAGTGGTGTTCTGAAGGTTGACGTTCCATCTGCGGCAGGTATGTCTCATAGAGTGCGAGACATTCTTACCACTCATCGGTTTCTTACCAGTAATCGGGCATGTTCTAGACATAAGCAATATCCTCCCTTAAGTACGCACAACAAATTTCTTTCAAAAAACGTGCTTAACAATATTAGCACGCTAGGGGAGAGTAAGCAAGAAAAACTTGATGGCGCTGTAGTTGTTCAGTGATTTTGTCACTAGAAGTTGTTCAGTGATTTTGTCCCTCTTGAAGTATTCGAATGAGCATGCGAATGAGAATACGAAAGAGGGA
>ONBI01000030.1 GCA_900316035.1 uncultured Eubacteriales bacterium | reverse complement strand
CGGTCTACGCTTTGTGAGTCGCTATCTAGTTCGTCGACAACTACGCCTATTGGGACTTTCACCCTAGAGCAATGGCATGCCCATCATACAAAGAAAGAGGTCCCCGAGAGGACCTCTGACTTAGACAACAGAAACCGATTAGTAGTTAGCTTTTCCGGCAGAACCGAAGAGCTTGATCTTCTCTTCGACCTTGGCGCAGATCGCTTCATAGCCAGGCTTTAAGAGCTTACGCGGATCATAACCCTTATCGAGGTTGGCAGAAGTCGGATCGGCCTTACCTTCCGCGCAATACTTGATGGTCGCAGCCGCGAAGACAAGCTGGCAATCGGTGTTGACGTTGATCTTGGAGATACCGTCATGGATTGCGTGAGTGATCTGATCATCCGGGATACCGGTGCCGCCGTGTAAGACGAGCGGGATACCGCCGGTGACCTTGTTGATCTTCTCAAGGACATCGAAGTGGAGACCCTTCCAGTTGGCCGGATAGATGCCGTGGATATTTCCGATGCCGGCAGCCAAGAAATCGATACCTAAATCAGCGATTCTCTTGCACTCTTCCGGATCGGCGACTTCGCCATCGGCCGTGATACCGTCTTCGGTACCACCGATCGAACCGACTTCGGCTTCCATGGACATACCATGGTCGTGGGCAAGGTTGACAAGTTCCTTGGTCTTAGCGACATTCTCTTCGAAAGGAAGAGCGGAACCATCGAACATGATCGAAGTATAACCGGCTTCGACGCAGGCCTTGGCGGCATCGTAGTTGCCGTGGTCGAGATGGAGCGCGACCGGAACGGTGATCCCTAAGGATTCATCCATAGCGCGGACCATGGCGGCGACGACCTTATAACCTCCCATGTACTTTCCGGCACCCATCGAAGTAGCGATGATGACCGGGGAATTCATCTTCTGAGCGGTAAGAAGAATAGCCTTCGTCCACTCTAAGTTGTTGGTGTTGAAGTGACCGACCGCATAATGGCCGGCTTTAGCAGCTTTCAACATACGGGTAGCATTGACAATCATTTTTCATGAGCCTCACTTTCATGCGGCTCTATTGTAGTTTTTTTTGCGTTGTCAAGCAATGCTAACTACTTCACTTGGAAGAATTTTCTTCCTTTTTCTTTGTATGCGCGCAATCTTGCGGTATCCTAACTCCAAAAGAGGAGGAAGTGAGCATGAAAGATAAAGAAGTAGCCGAGATCATCCAAGAAGAGACCAGACGTCAGAACCAGGGGATCGAACTGATCGCCAGTGAGAATTATCCTTCCGTCGATGTAAGAGAAGCGCAGGGGAGCATCCTCACCGCCAAGTATGCCGAAGGTTATCCCGGAAGAAGATATTACGGAGGCTGTGTCTATATCGATGAAATCGAGAATCTCGCTATCGAAAGAGCCAAATCTCTCTTCCATGTCGCTTTTGCGAATGTCCAACCGCATTCGGGATCCCAGGCAAACTTCGCTGCCTATCATGCTTTGCTAAAGAAAGGAGCGAAGATCCTTTCTCTCGATCTCAATGACGGAGGTCATCTTACGCATGGTTCTCCGGTGAGTTTCTCTTCCGACTGGTATCAATTTGTTCACTACGGGCTAGATGAAACTTCCCATCTCGATTACGAAGGAATCGAAAAGAAACTCTACGAAGAGAATCCGGATCTTTTCTTAGCCGGGTATAGCGCCTATCCCTATGCGATTGACTTCCGGAGAATGAGAGAAATCCTGGATCGCTATCAGGAAAAGACCGGTAAGAGATGCTACTTTCTCGTCGATATGGCCCATATCGCCGGCATTGTGGCAGCCGGTCTCTGTCAGAATCCCTGTGACTATGCGGATGTCGTCACTTCGACAACCCATAAAACGCTCCGCGGTCCTAGAGGTGGAATCCTTCTCACCAATCAGGAAGAGCTCAGCAAGAAGATCAATAAGTCGGTCTTTCCTTACACGCAGGGCGGACCTTTAGAACATATCATCGCCGCCAAGGCGGTCGCTTTCCAAGAGGATCTTCAGCCTTCTTTTGTCACCTATATGAAGAAGGTCTTAGAGAACACCAAAGCCTGTAACGATGCTCTATTCTCCTTCGGAGCGAAAGTCTCTTCGACCGATAACCATCTCTTCTTAGTGAATGTCAAAGAATCCTATGGCCTCACGGGAAGAGAAGCGGAGAATCTTCTCTCCTTAGCCGATATCACGGTCAACAAGAACATGATCCATGGCGATAAAGAGAAACCGAAGGACACTTCCGGTCTCCGCATCGGTTTTGCGGCTGCTACTTCCCGCGGATGCACAAAGGAAGATGCGATAGCAATCGCTTCTTTGATCGATAGCATCCTCAAGGGCGGAGAAAAAGTAGCGGAAGAGAAAAAAGAAGAAGTGCATCATCTCACTTCTTCCTGGAAACGGATCGAAGAACTACGCTATTTAGAAGACTGAAAGAAGAATTTCTTCAGTTCTTCTCCGGTCTTTTCGTCACTGTATTCCAGATAGTATTTTTCGCGTATTCTACGTAACGTGACGGGAAGCTTCTTCCAAAGGAGCTTCTCTTTCTGTTTATCCAAAGGAGCCGAGACTAAGAATCCTGCCGAATCAAAAGCAGAAAGACATTCTTCGGTGCTGGCGAAGACTTTGTTAAACTCTCCTTCTTTGATAAGAACGTTGATCGGACGGATGATCTTGTTGTCCTTTCTTACTTTCGGAACTCCTTTATGGACAAGCGAGGAAGGCTGATAGGTCTTCCCGCCGTCGGAAGAGAGAAGACGTAGACGGAGGATGTTCTCGCTCTTTTCGGCTTCGCCCGGAACCGTGAAGAAATAGTCTCTCTGATACTGACGGGAGAGAAGCGTCGTCTCTTTTAAGAACTCCCCGACTTTCTCTTTGTCTTCGACGGCGATTTCATTCTTGGTCGTATAGAGATTTCCGCTCCGCATCTCTTCAAACGTCATCTCGTTAGAAAAGACGACATCGGCTCTCTCTTTCCCGGGGAGAATCGTCTCCTGGTAGGAGCGGACGATATAGCGGAAATAGATTGACATGGTAAAAGCAGTATCGGCCGAAGTGGTTTTCGCATCTCTTAAGATTCTCCGTAAGAAAAGGGATTTCGGATTGCCATCGACAAAGTCGGTGATAGCTTCCTTGCGGTTCAAGGCGTTGAGGAAAACCGGATTGAGCGCATAGATTCCTTCGATGAGGATGGTATCGAATTTTCTTCCGTTTAAAGTGTTCGTCGAAGGCAGACGTTCCGAGACAACCTTGGAATAAAGCTTTTCGGTGATTTTTCCGCCTTCGTAAAGGATATTGACATCCTCCGCGGCTTCTTTGAGGTTGTAGACGCTTGGTTCATCGAAGTTGAGTCTTTTCCATTCGATCGGGAGAGCCTTCCTAAAGGTTTCAAAATCCTTTTCCGAAGAGAAGTAGGGACGGATCTTCGGAGCGATTTTCTGTAATACCGGTTCGGAATATTTCTTATCGAATGGTACCGAATAGATGATCTCTTTGATCGCCGCTTCGATTTCCTCTAGATGCGGAAGAGGTTCCTTGAAGAAGTTTTCCTGTACCTTGTTCGGAATGATACCGGATAGACCGTAGTCATACTGGTCTAAAGAGAGAATCAAAGCCCGATGATGGTGATGGGAAAGATAGTCCTTGAGCTGTCGGGCGCAGAAGGATTTTCCGGAGCTGGAAGCTCCGCCGATGACGACAATCGCTTTTTCGTGGGTTTCTAAGGCTTCTTCGACAAGGTCGAGATTGGCACATAGCCACTTATCGAGATGGTGATAATGAAAACTCATCTTCGTTCCTCTTTTCTAAATCAGGTTGATCCATTGCCATAAGGCATCGGCACTATTATAGAAGAGACGGCCTAAGGAATACCTGCTTGGGTCATCTAGGGAGAGCTGCTCGACTAATAGACTATGGAAGGAGCTGTTTCCGGCTTTGAGCATGAGGTTATCGATCAAAGATACGACCAAGGCGATAGCAAGAAGGAAGAAGACACCTTTGGCAGAGGAATAGATGACACCGGCAAGTCTTCCTAATAAGGATTTCCCGTTTTCTCCGAAGGCTAGTCCGCTCCAAAGCGGAGCGAAGATCAAGCGGATCAAGAAGAAAGTAAGAAGATAAAGAATAAGATAGGATCCGATCAGAATGGTGAAATAGGAGAACGAAGAAGCTAAGCCGTGGGCGACATCGGAAGAAACATCCATCACACGGTTGATAAAGATTCCTTGGAAGAACTTCGGGAAGGATAAAGAAGTCAAGCCGGAAGATAACTGACTTGTACGGGTTGCATAGTCGCTGGATAAGGCATCCGTAAACGGAGAAGAAGAAGGAAGCAGGGAGGCATAGCGTTCGGTTAACCAATACCCTCCGAAATCACTTCCCATCAGAGCGGTCGAAACCGGTCCTCCGACATAGTAGGCAAGAAGAAATCCGGCGCTTGAAGCAAAGGAACTCAGATGGCTTTTCGGAAAACCGCGGATCAAGCCATAGAAAGCAAAGAGGATGATCAGTACGGTAAGAATGATATCAATGGTAGATATGGTCTTGTCCTCCTAATTTCAAAAGGAAAGAAAATCAGTCTTTGTAATAGATGGAGTCTTTGACTTTCTGGGCGTAATCTTTGCCCATCAGCGTCTCGATGATCAGGAAAGCGAAAGGTAAAACGGCAGCCGCGCTCTTTCCGGTGATGATGTTATCGTCTCTCACCGCATAGTCGTCGACATAGGTTCCGCCGAAATCTTCGTTCATCGAAGTGAAGCAGGTATAACGGCGATGCTGCAAAAGGCCGAGATGGCCTAAAATCGTCGGGCCCGCGCAGATAGCGGCGATATAGCGATGATGGTCCGCGAAGTTCTGAATCATACGTAAGAAAGAAGGATTTCTCTCTTCGGCAATATATTCCGGTCCACCCGGGATCACAAGCATATCGTAATCGTCGGTATTAAGAGAAGAAAGATTCTCTAAGCCGACCACATGGACACCGTATCTTCCTAAAGCTCTGTTGCTATCGATCGAAGCGAAGGTGACATCGAGTTTGGCTCTTCTTAAAATCGCAAGCGTTCCGATTGCTTCGATATCTTCAAATCCGTCGGTGACGGTCATCAGTATTTTCATGTTACTACTCTCCTTTTTTCCCTAGGAGGAGTGCGTTTTTTTCTCTCCTCGGTTCTTCTATTTTATATAATATCTTCAGGAAATGAAAGTTAAGTATGAACGCTATTATTCATGATGTTGATTCGCTTAAGGCTCTTTCCTGTGTGGAAGAATTCACCATGCACACAGGGACTTTGCTCGCTCTTCCTTATGCCGTAGAAAAAGATCCGAAGTTAAAAGAAGAACTCCTTGGTTTTCTTAAGGAACTAAGCCAAGAAGAATGGGTGGTTCTTCTTATCGATCCGAGTATCTCTTATAAGACCGTTGCGGAGTTTGAGCTTCCGGAAGTCCATATTCTCCGTCTTGCTCTTCCGAAAGACGCTCTTTGCTCTTTCCCGCTTTTCCTCTCCGATAAAGAAGGAAACCAGGTGGTCGGAGCCGATTTTCCGTTTGCCTCTTCTCCGAGACTGAGAAGAGAGATTCTTCTGGAACTGAGTATCGTGAGATACGGAAGAGATGATTTTCCCTTTGAGCTTCCTTCCTATTCGGTTCTTTTCGATGGGGAAAACAGAGCCTTAGTGGATACTACTTATCTCAAGGGAGCTTCTCTAGAAGAAGTGAAGCTTCTTTTAAAAGAGACTCTGAATTTAAACGATGTTCTTTTCTTCTCGCCTCTTTATGAAAGCAAAGGCGAGATCAAACGGTATCTCTCCTTTGTCGATAAGAAGAAGCTGGTCGTCAATCCGGCTTATCTGAAGAAGGAAGTCCTACCACAGCTTAAGGACTGCGGATATACTCCGCTTCTTATGCCCCGTCAAGTCGGAGCAGACAGTTACACTTCTTTCTATACTACCGATAAGACGCTTTATTTCCCGCTTTATCAGAAGCTAGGGGAGGAAGAAGCCTTAAAAGAAATCACGGAATTCGTCGGAGATAGCAAGAAAGTTCTACCTGTTCCTGTCTCTTCTACCCGCTATATCGGACATACTTTTGCTTCTTATTTCACTTATATTCCTTATTCCCCGAAGATCGAGATCGAACCCAGGGAAGAAGTAAGCACCCATCAGTTCTACAAAGAAGAAAAGAAGAGAGGTTAATATGCGTTTCATTTCATTCAATGTCAATTCGATCAAAGCCTATCTCGGAAAGAATCTGACCGAGCAGTGGCAGAAATATCATCCGGATGTCTTCTCGATGGAAGAGTTGAAACTCACCGAGAAGGAACATAAGGATTTTCCTTTTCAAATGGAAGGTTATACGCCCTACTGGACTGTCTCCAAGGTCAAGAAAGGGTATGCCGGTGTCGCCGTCCTTACAAAGCCGCAACCGGTAAAAGTAATGTACGGCTTAGAAGGGGGAAAATACGATGACGAAGGAAGAGTCATCATCGCGGATTACGGGAAATTCTATTTTATCGAGCTCTATGTCCCCAACTCCGGCGAGAACCCGACGCCGAAAGAAAAACCGAAGCGTCTTCCTTACCGCCTGGTCTTTGAGGAAGACTTACGGAACGAATTGGTGAAACTCAAGAAAGAGAAACCGATCATCCTCACCGGGGATCTCAATGTTGCCCATGAGGAAATCGACCTCAAGAACCCGGATTCGAATCATAATTCCGCCGGTTTCACCGACGAAGAAAGAGACGCTTTCTCAAAGCTTCTCTCGCTCGGTTTTGTCGATACTTTCCGGTTGCTTCATCCAAACGAAGCGAAGTATTCCTATTGGTCCTATCGCTTCCATGCTAGGGAGAAGAACGCCGGCTGGCGACTTGACTATTTCGTGGTCAGCGAAGAACTCAAAGACAAGGTCAAAGCCTCCGAGATCCTCAACGACTGTTACGGCTCCGATCACTGCCCGATTCTCTTAGATATCGACCTGTAAGCCTTTACGCGCGAAATAGGAATTGAAAAGCACAGATAAGCGGAGTATTTTAGTTATAAGAAATTCCGGAAAGAAGAGGAAGGCACAGCTGAATCAAGTATAGAAACGAACGCTTTTTCGCTTTTCGGAGACAGGATTATTCTATGAATCAAAATTACAATACCAATACCAACACTGTATCCACGATCGGTTCTTATCCGATCAAGATCGTACCGCTCGGCGGTATGGATGAAATGGGCAAGAACTGCTACGTCATCGAAGTCGATGACGATGCTTTCATCATCGAAGCCGGTCTGAAATATCCGACCAGCAACATCCCCGGAGTCGATTTCATCATTCCGGATTTCGACTATATCCGCAATATCGCAAGCCACGTCAAGGCGATCTTCATCACGCACGGTCACGATGACCAATACGGCGCTTTACCTTATCTCCATAATGTCACCAAGGCTCCGATCTATGCGACACAGACGACCATCGAAGTCATCAAGTGCAACTTCGCCAAACGTTTCCGTCATCTCGAAAGCTACGATTTCCGTGTCGTCAAACCGAGTGACACGGTCACCATCGCCGGACACACGTTCGAACTGTTCGAAACGACCCATTCGATTGCGGAATCCTTCGGTTTTGCTTTGCGTACCCGCTTCGGCAACATCGTCTACACTTCCGACTTCATGTCGGACTATTCGCCTCTGAAAGGCTATATCTTCGATCTTCCCAAAGTCGCCCGTCTTTCCGAAAACGAGAAAACCTTCTTGTTGATGACCGAATCGGAAGAGGCCGATAAACCGGGTATCGCAAGTCCTAACCATAAGATCACTCCGCAGATTTTGGACGCCTTTGAAGATCCGACCGGCAAGACTTTCGTTTCGATCTATACCCAGAACTTCTATAACATCCAGGAAGTCATCAACCTCGCCAGAAAATATAAGAAGAAGATCCTCATCGCCAATAGCGATCAGGTTGCTTTCTTCGACCGCATGAGCGAAATCGGCTCGCTCGACTTCCCCTCTTCGATGCGGATTACCATGGATCAGCTTGCCATCACCGCTCCGACCGATGTCATCGTTCTTGTCACCGGAAGCGGCGATAAGCTTTTCAAGCTTGTCAAAGATATCTGCTACGGGAATCTCGGTTCCCTCAAAGTCGAGACCAACGATATGTGGATCAACGCGGCTCCTTCGGTTCCGGGAACCGAAGTCATCGCGACCGATGCCGCCGATACCGTCTTCCGCACGGATTGCCATGTCATCACGCTCGACCGCAAGGTCATCTATTCGATGCATGCGAGACAGGAAGATCTCAAGATGATGATTTCGCTTTTCCGTCCGCAGTACTATCTTCCGGTCAAAGGCGATTTCCGTCTCCTGATGGCGAATGCGAGACTTGCGATCGACTTAGGTGTCGGTCTCAACCACTTCAACACCTTCGTCTACGATAACGGTATGGCTCTGGTCTTCGATAAGAACGGAAGACCGATCCATCAGAACATCACCGTCAAGAACGGCGATATCATGGTCGACGGAGCCTCGGTCGGCGATGTCAAGGAAGCCGCAATCGAAGAAAGAACCAAGATGGCCGATGGCGGTGTCTTACTGATCGGCATTACCATCTCCTCGAAAAAAAAGAAAATCACTTCGGCTCCCGATATCCAGATGAAAGGTTTCCTTTACATGAAGGATTCTCAACCCGTCCTTGATCAGATCAGCCAGATTCTGATCAACAATATCAACAACTATCTCACCAAGAACGAAAACAAGATGTCGACGATTGATATGGAGCATAAAGTCACCGAGAAGATTGCAAAATACGTCCTCAAGGCGACCGAGAAGGAACCAATGATCTTAGTCGAGATCCTCGATACCGATTCACTTCCCGCTTTCGACCCGCGTTAATTCTTAAATGACCTAAGAAAAGGGAGAACCCACAGCGGAGGATTCTCCCTTTTTCGATTGTTCTTGTTTAGAAGTCTTACTTCATCAGTTCGACACCGTGCGAAGTGCCGATACGGGTAGCGCCTGCTTTCACCATCGCCACCATCTCTTCTTTACTGCGGACACCACCGCTTGCTTTGACTCCCATCGTAGGTCCGACGGTCTTACGCATCAATTCGACATCATGAACCGTCGCTCCGCCTTTCGAGAAGCCGGTCGAGGTCTTGACGAAATCGGCTCCGGCGGCTTTCGAAAGTTCACAGGCTTTGACCTTTTCCTCGTCACTGAGAAGGCAAGCCTCGATAATGACCTTAAGAACTTTATCGCCGCAGACCTTCTTCAGACGATGGATTTCGTTTTCGACATAGCGGTAACGTTTATCCTTCAAGGCTCCGACATTGATCACCATATCGATTTCATCGGCGCCATCTTCTAAGGCCTGTTTCGCTTCGAAGACCTTGCTTTCGGTGGAAGTTGCGCCTAACGGGAAACCGATGACGGTGCAGACGTTGACTCTGCTTCCTTCGAGTTCTCTCTGACAGAAAGCGACATAGCAGGGGTTGACACAGACGGAAGCAAAATCGTACTGTTTGGCTTCTTCGCAGAGCTTCTTGATCTGAGCTTCGGTCGCATCCGGAGCTAAGAGAGTATGATCGATCAGACGGTTATAATCCATAAGAAAAATTTCCTCTTTCTGTTAAGAATTATACCAAGGGTGAACCGAAAAAGGTAGATTCCTCAGGGGAACACAATCAAAGTCTTCCGAAAGGTAGGGAAAACACTTCCAAATTGTGCCTAAGGTATTGAAAAAGAAGCCTTTCCCTTGTATAATTCTTAATCGCCGTCGATAGTGGCAGAGAATGAGAAACAAGGAGATTTATTAAAATGGCGAATATCAAATCCCAGAAGAAGCGTATCGAGATCGGAGAGAGAAATCACGCGATCAACTCTTCCTTCAAGACCGAGATGAGACATGCGATCAAGAAGGTCAAGGTCGCCTGCGATGCCGGTGATATCGCAAAGGCCGAGACTCTCTTACCGGAAGCTGTCTCCCTCATCGATAAGTCTGTCAAGAAGGGTATCCAGCATCCGAATACGGCTGCTAGACAGAAGTCCTCTCTCAACAATTACGTCAACGCCGCTAAGGCGAAGGCGGGAGAAGCTGCTGCGAAGTAGTTTCTTCGTTCTTTCTCATTCGGTTCCAAAGAAGAAATAAAGAGATCCTCGATAGTGGGGGTCTCTTTTTTCGGTTCTATAGCTTGAAACAACAAAAAAGGAATCCTTCCGGAAGTTTTCTTTTCCGGAAAGGATTCCTCTTTTCCTTACGCAGTAATTACTTCATCAACGACTCAAACTCGGAAACGATTTTCTTCTCAACGCCACTTGCTTCTTCTTTGTCTTTAGCAGTCACCGAGACATAAAGCTTAAGCTTCGGTTCCGTTCCGCTAGGACGGATAACAAGCGAGCAATGATTCTCGAGCAGGCACTTGATGACATCGCTCTTCGGAAGCCCATCCAGACCTTTCGAATAATCTAAGATCTTTTCGATCTTAAGTCCGCCGAAGGAGACGATGGTCTTTCCTAATTCTCCGTGGAATCTCTGCATGAGTTTCTTCATGGTAAGAGCACCGCTAGGACCATCGAACTCATAGGAATGAAGCGTGTTACGGGTATAGCCGTACTCCTGATAGAGTTCCGCAAGCTTATCCAGTAAGGAGATACCTTCCGTCTTATAGTAAGCAAACATTTCACAGATCAGGAAAGCGCCGTCGACTGCATCCTTATCGCGGACATAGGTGCCGGATAAGACACCGTAGGATTCCTCAAAGCCGAAGATATAGTCGTTGACTCTGCCTTCCTTCTCCAATAGTCCGATCTGGTCACCGATATACTTGAAGCCGGTTAAGACATTGACGGTCTTGACTCCATAGTGTTCGGCGATACGTTCGGCCATATCGATGGTGACGATGGTCTTGACCATCACCGGATGAGAAGGCATCGTGTGGTTAGCGACTCTACGTGAGCAGAGATAATCGAAAAGAAGCATACCGGTTTCGTTTCCGGTGAGAAGCTGATATTCGCCTTCCTTGTTTTTGACGGCGATACCGACTCGATCGCAATCGGGATCGGTAGCCAAAAGCAGATCGGCGTTGTTCTTTTTGGCATATTCCATGCCTAAGGCCATCGCTTCCTTGATCTCCGGATTCGGATAAGGGCAGGTCGGGAAGTAACCGTTAGGGAACTGCTGCTCCTTGACGATCGTGATATTGGTGTAACCGGACTCTTCTAAGATGCGGGTGACCGGAACTAGCCCTGTACCATTCAAAGGAGAATAGACGATAGCGACATTCTTATCGACATGGTCTTTCTCGGTGAGCATCGACTGCTTCTTGACTTCTTTTAAGAAGGCAGTAATGACTTCGGGTTTGATATATTCGATGAGGTTTTCCTTGAAACCTTCGTCATAGGAAATCTTCTTTACGTCGTTAAAGATGTCAAGAGCTTCGATATCCTTCAGGATCTCATCGGCCGCCTCGGTCGTGATCTGGCAGCCGTCTTCTCCATAGACCTTATAGCCGTTATATTTTGAAGGGTTATGGGAAGCGGTGATCATGACACCGGAAGCACAGCGAAGATAACGGGTGGCAAAGGAAAGGGTCGGAACCGGAGAGATATAAGGATAGATATAGACGTGGATGCCGTTGGCGGCGAAGACTCTTGCCGCGGTCTTAGCAAACGTATCGCTCTTAAGACGGGAGTCTCTTGAAATCGCGACACTTCTTCTTTCCGGAGCGTAGTGGGCTTTGATGTAATTGGCTAAGCCTTGGCTGGCTTTGGCGACGGTGTAGACGTTCATGCGGTTGGTGCCGGCACCGATCGTCCCTCTCAGACCGCCGGTTCCGAATTCGAGTTCCCGATAGAAAGCGTCTTCCTTCTCTTCTGCTTTCATCGCCTTCAGTTCTTTTCCTAAGTCGATGTCTTCTATTGCCTTCTCACACCAAGTCTGATACAGCTCTTCGATGTTTCTCTCTGCCATAATCTTTTCCTTTCTTATTCTCAGCTACGGAGTTCTTCTCTATTTTAATCTATTTGCCTCTTCTCTACTTACTAGAAGAAAAAGGTTTTCTATTTTCCTTTTACTTCGGTAAGGATCAGAGTACCCTCTCCTTCGATCTCCGCTTCTTTTCCGCTCGGAAGGAAGAAAGTGTCTCCGTGTTTATATTCATAGGGACCTACTTTTCCTTTTCCATAGAAGAAAGACAAAGAATAGAAAGAAGTAGAAGGAGCTTTCAGTACGGTCTTCTTCACCGGATAACAATACGAAGAGAAATAAGGGCATTCCCCGATCAGAGGAGCTTTGAACTTCGGAGGATTGTATTTCGAATAATTGAGAACCTTCAGCGCTTTCTCGATATGGAGCTCTCTTGGTTTTCCGTCTTTTCCTAAGCGGTTATAGTCATAAAGACGATACGTGAGAGTCGAATTCTGCTGAATCTCGATCAGTGTCACTCCACCACCGATCGCATGGACGGTTCCGGAAGGGATGAAGTAGTTTTCTCCAGGTTTTACCTCAACGAAATTGAGTAAAGAGAGAATAGAGCCATCGTATAAGGCTTTGGAGACTTCTTCTTTGCTTACATCTCTCTTAAATCCTATATATAAGCCAGCGCCTTTCTCAGCTTCGAGAATATGCCACATCTCCGTTTTTCCATACTGATGCTCATGCTCCAAAGCATAAGCATCGGAAGGATGGACCTGGACGGAGAGATTGGAAGCCGAATCGATGAACTTGATCAGCACCGGGAAGAAGGGGAAAGAAGCAGAGATAGAACCGATATCTTCTTTGGTAGCGACATCCTTTAATGGTTTATTGTTGTATTCTCCGCCATCGATCAAAGTGGGCCCGGAATCGTTGAAAGAGAGTTCCCAGCATTCAGCGATAGCATCTGACGGAGCCTCTTTACCCCAGCTTTTGAGTTTCGTTCCTCCCCAGATATAGTCTTTACAGGCAGGTTTGGTTTTGACGAGTTCCATAAAAGAGCGTTTCTCCTTTGCAAGAGAAATTATAAACAATCAAAAGAAGGAAAGTATAGAAAGAAACCTCAGGAACCTATTCTTTAAGAAAAGAATAAAGGATCCTCTCCTTTAGAAGAGTAAGAAGAGAAAAAGCAAGAAGAATGCTTCCACAGAAAAAAGAACCTTTTCGGGGTTCTTTCTAGAGAGTAATGGAAACAGACTCACCAACGTTTCTGTAGATAGGTAGAAGCAAAGGAAGCTAGGAACAGCTCCATTCTCGTATCGGCATCATCGAGGTTGATCTTGATATCTTTCTCCATCCGAGAAAGATCGCTCATCACCTGTAAGAAGCCTTCAAAGGAAAGACCTTGGACATCTCTTCTCCGGTATTTGACCGAGAAAGGATTCACTTTCCTTCCTAAGACTTTTCCGAGTTCTTCCGCTGCCACTTTATCGTCGGGATAGGATTCTAGGACTTCTTTCTGGAGAGCAAGATTCCGTAATTGACTTGCCATCGCCGGAAGAAGGGAAAGAGGATCGTATCCTCTTTCGCGCAGTTCCCGATAGGAAGAAAGAGCCTCTTTGGTCTGTCTTTTCACTAAGGAATTGACGATGTTGAAGACATTATCTTCGAGAGGTTTATAGACGTTTTCTTCGACATCTTTGAGAGTGATATGGCTCTTATAGCAGAAAAGCTTATTCAGTTCGTTCTGGAAAAGAAGATAATCGACTCCTTTATGATAAGGATCCAAAGCTAAGATCCTTGTTCTCTCTATAAGGAGATCGACCGCATCTTTATCGATCTGTTTTTTCTGTTCCAAAGCTTCCTTGAAAGCGAGCTGTTCGTATTCTTCATCGCTTGGAAGAGAGCAGGAGACAAACGAGACCTGGCTCGGCTGAGAGGTCAAGGCTTCATAAAGAGGCCCCTGTTTCTTCAAGTCACCGTCCAACACCAAGACAAGGTCGCTTTCCGGAATCGGGTTCTTCATATAGGAAAGGAAAGCCTTGTAGTTCCCTTGATCACTATCACTGAAAGGAGAACGGCGGTTAGAACCTTTAGTGAGGAAATAGGCGTTAGCGAAAAGGACGATTTTGCGGCTTGCAAAAAGGGGTAAGGATTCTAAGGATTCCACGGCCTCGCTGAGAAGGTTCTTATACCCGTCGAATTTCTCGATGGATCCGTATTCTTCCTCACTCAGCTTCTTCTTGAGGTCTTTCTGTGCTTTATGGAAGGAATAACCGGGATCACTCCCGTAATAGACACTTATCATCCCTTGATCTTCTCAAAGGGAGTATCGGGTTCATCGATCGCGACGGCTTTTTCGATGACGACCGGAGTCATCGGGAAATCATAGGCATTGGTCTGGACCGAAGCAATCTTATCGACGACATCCATACCCTTGACGACTTTGCCGAAAGCGGCATACTGACCATCCAGGAAAGTATCCTTATTGGTATCGCAGATAAAGAACTGGGAACCGGCGCTATCGGGATCCTGAGCGCGGGCCATTGAGACGGTACCACGCCGATGGGAAAGATTGTTGTTGACACCATTTTCCGCGAATTCACCCTTGATACAATAACCCGGGCCACCGGTACCCTGACCTTCCGGATCGCCACCCTGAATCATGAAATTCTTGATGATGCGGTGGAAAGTAAGACCGTTATAGAAACCGGATTTCACAAGCGAGACAAAGTTTGCGGAAGAGATTGGAGCATTCTGATAGTCGAGCTCGATCTTGATGTCGCCAAAATTCTTGATGGTAAGAACGATCATGTTTTGTTCCTCTTTTCGATGCGAATATTATATAAGAAGTGAAAAAGAAAGACACGGAAAATCGAAAGGTTTTCCGCATTTCCTATCGTGCTGTTTGAAAGAGCTCAGAGCACTCTTCTGCCGGAGATGAATTTGGCGACCAAGGTCGTCTCATCGGCTCTCATCAGGAAGTGCTCCAGTCTCTCACCCAAAGAGAAAGGAAGAAGGAAACTTTCCGGGTGATCATCGATCACCAAGATATCGGCTTCGTATCCTTCTAAGAAACTTCCGACCTTGCCGAAGAAAGATCCTCCGCCGATCGTGGCAAGAGCAAAACCATCCACCAGAGATAACGGTCTTGCTTTGCTATCGACTAACCTGGAATAAGCCTTCGAAACCTGCATCAAAGCTCTTATCTGAAGCGTCAGATCCAGATTCGATCCACCCGAGACATCACTCCCGAGTCCGACGTGGATTCCTCTATCGAGATACTTCCGGATAGGAGCAATTCCCGACATGACGTTGAGATTGCATTCCGGGCAATGAGCGACATATACACCATTATCTTTCAGCATCTCTACTTCTTCTTCGTTATTGTAAATACAATGGGCCATCACCGTCTTATTCGGATTTCCGAAGAGGTGATTCCGGTAATAGATATCGCTGTAATTCTTGTATCCGGGGAAGAGTCTTGCCGTCTCTAAGATCTCGGAAGGATTCTCATCGAGATGCGACTGCACCGGAAGAGAATACTGGATCGACAGTTCTCCTAATCCTTTCAGTTCCGCTTCGGAACAGGAAAGAGCAAACCGAGGGGTGATAATCGGCTTTACCAAAGTGAACTCAGCGGCTTGCTGGATGAATTGCTCTGTCTTTTCTAGGGCGCTTTCGGCATCTTTTTCCTGAAGGTATTCGACGCAGTTCTGATCCATATTGACAAGGCCTACATAACCGCGCAATCCTTTTTCTTCCATCTTCTTCATGAGAAGCAGAGTCGCGTCTTTATGAAGAGTAGCAAAAAGAGAAATGCGGGTCGTATAGGACTTTCTTAGATCTTCACTGAATTTCTCATAGGCCCTTTCGGCAAAGGAGAGATCCTGATATTTGCTTTCGGTCGGGAAAGCATGTCTTCCTAACCATTCCAAAAGCTCACAGTCGCTTCCGATTCCGTGATAGGGATATTGGCTTGCGTGGGCGTGAAGATCGCTCATTCCCGGAAGGATGAGTCTTCCGCTTCGATCGATAACCGGAAGCGGACTATGGAAATCGAAATCATCGAGAATTTTATCAATCTTTCCTTCCTTTACAACCAGTACCTTGTTTTCCAGCAGATGAAGTTTCTTTTCTTCATCTACGAAACAGAGGTTTCCTTTCAGTTGGAAACTGTTATTCATAAAAGGCTCCTTTCCCGAAGAAAAGCCCCGGGCCTTATTTGCTCGGGGCAGAGAGACAATCGGATTTACTTCTTGATCGAATCCTGATTCTTGACCGCGTTGATCTTCGCGTTGATGGCATCCTGGTCGCCGAGATAGTAATGCTTGATCGGCTTGAGGGTCTTCTCATCAAGTTCATAGACAAGCGGGACACCGGTCGGGATATTGAGTCCGGCGATATCGGCATCGGAGATGTTGTCAAGATACTTGACTAAGGCTCTTAAGGAGTTGCCATGGGCCGCGATCAGGACCTTCTTACCAGCCTTGATCTCCGGGACGATGACGGAATTGTAATACGGAACGACACGGGCGATCGTATCCTTTAAGGACTCGTGAAGCGGAAGGTCCTTCGGATCGATACCGGCATAGGCTTTCTGTAAAGCCGGATTGCGCTTATCGGAAGGATCTAAGGCCGGCGGAGCGATATCGAACGATCTTCTCCACTGATGGACCTGTTCGGCACCGTATTTGGCAGCCGTCTCGGCTTTGTTGAGACCCTGTAAAGCGCCGTAGTGTCTTTCGTTGAGGTGATAATCCTTAACGACCGGAATATAGTCTTCATCGACTTCATCGAGAACGTGCCAAAGAGTATGGATGGCTCTCTTGAGAGTGGAAGTGAAGGCGATATCGAAGGAGTAGCCTCCTTCTTTGAGAAGCTTACCGCCCTGAATCGCTTCCTGATGACCCTTCTCGGAAAGGTCGACGTCGGTCCAGCCGGTGAAAAGGTTGAGCTTGTTCCACTCACTCTCGCCATGGCGGATCAGAACTAATTTGATCATGGTTTTCTTTCTCCTCCTGAAAACGACACTATTATACGACAAGGATTTTTGCTTGAGAAGAAATCGTTTGTCTTTCCACAGAAAGAAAAAAAGCGAAAGGATTTTCTCCTCCCGCTTTCTCTTCCAAACAAGTAAGAAACTAAGGAAGCAGATTCTTTAAGAACCGCGTTGCTTCTATCACGATCCTATAGGAACCGTCCGAGGTCTTAAACGAGCGAATGACCTGGGCCGTAACCAAAGAATAGTAGAGAATGACGGAAGCATAGACAAGGCTACAAAGAACAATCGAGATAATACCGAGCGTGCGGCTGATCGAAGAATACTTTCCTTTCGGGTTGCGGTTAGCAAAGACAATCGCAAGGATACCGAAAAGAATTCCGCCCGTGAAGAAAGAGACGATAGCGAAGATCAGAGGGAGCCACTCATCGAGTTCCTCATCTTCCTTGGTCTTCTTCGGGCTTGTCGTCGTGCTATAACCATCGGCATTCGAAGTCGTCCCGTCCTTGCTTTCGAAAGTCGCCGTAAAGTTCTCATCGTCGGTTCTTGCTCCGCAATACGGGCAATAGGTAGCACCATCGGGAATCTCGTGACCGCAATGCGAACAGAATTTCTTTTCTTCCACTTTTGTTTTCCTCTCCTGTTCAAAGTATTGTACTTTCCGAAAGTGCCAGTTTAAAGGGAAACATTCTCTTTTTTCTATTCCACCAAAAAAAGATCGGATAGGCCTAGATAGATTTTTCCAATCTCTAGGGGGAATCAAACTAATCGCAGTATACTTCCTTCACATAACGGAAAGCAGCCCAGGCTTTCGGCCAACCGATATAAGAGGCGACATGGGTCAAAGCTTCGCTGAGCTCGTTAAGCCCAAGTCCGTTCTTCTTTCCGCTCTGGATATGGAACTTCAAAGAGCTATCGGTGACACCGGAAGAAGTCAAAGCAATAATGGTAAGTAAAGATCTTTCTTTAAGAGGGAGAATATCGTTTCTCTTCCAGACTTCGCCGAAGAGGATATCGTCATTGAGATGAGCAAACTCGGGAGCAATCTCTCCTAACTGATCCTTACCGGCACTCACTTAAGGAAACTGGCCGGAGCTGGATACGATCGTCGAAGATCTGGAAAAGAGAAATCTGAACATCCATTTTATTGAGCGAGAAAATTACGATTTCTCGGATTATAACGACCTAGCCTCTACTCAGGAGTTCCTGATCGGTCCGAAAACCTGGGCGAGCACCCACCCTCTCCTTGTTTCTCTTCCGGTCGACTGGAAATACACCTTTGAAACAAAACTTCTGGTCCCGGAGAATCCAAGACCCGAAGTGAAGACATTCCTCAAAGCGATTGAGGAAGCCAAGAAGCTGAAATAGCATTTTCTTCCGATAGTAGAAATTGTTTAAAGTTCTTTCGTCAGTAGACGATACGGATCTTCTTTACGGGAAACAAAGGTCCCCAATACGCCGAAAGCAATCAGAAGCACAAAGGCAATCGGGAAAAGAATCTTTCCAGTCCGATAGGCTTTCGGGCCGACATATTTGACTTTCAGAGAGTAGTCTCCTTCTTTTTCTAAGCGGAAAGCAAGAAGACCATCTACTTCTACTCCTTCGTATTTTTCGCTAGTTTCTTTTCCGTTTTCCTCCAAGACTACTGCTTCATAACCAGGGTAATAGAAGGTAGGAAGCTGAAGAAGAGAATCCTCTTCCGTGGAAGATAGAGCAAGAATCATTTCCGGAGTCTTCATTTCGGTGGCTTTTGCTTCTCCGCTTCCTTCCAAAAAGCGAGGAGAGATGATATCGGAATTGTATTCGTCTAAGGAATCGATTGTGTCTCCGTTAGAACGGAAGACTATATATCGGATAGGAGTATAGAGACTATTCGGATAAGAAGAATAATAATTTTCATCATAGAAGACATACGGCATATATTCATTTGCCGTCCCCATGAAGGAAACACGGGAATCGTAGCTTTCATCGACATCATGGATCTGAGGCTGGTAGTTATTGGCAATGAGGTCACTTCTTTTTTCGGTGAGACCTTGGCTGAGAGAAAGAGATAAAGCGATAAGTAAAGAAGAAGTGACTAAGGTTCCTTTTCGCATCTTGTTTGTCTTCCCTTCTTTGAAAGGAAGATACGAGTAAAGGAAAAGGACAAACATCGTTCCTAAGAAAGCGACCAGAGTCCACTGTCTCCAAACGAACTGCATCTTCCGATATATGCTCGGAATCTTATCCCAAACCTGAGGGACAAAGAGAGTGATAACGATAGCTGCAATCGCTATCGGATAGAAATAGAATTCTGAGGTCTTATAGATTTTCGTGTTCTTTGTCTCATTATCGACTTCTTTGTCTTTCGGAAAAGTGATGAGGAAGAAAAGAAGATAGAAGACTAACGAACCTAAGAGAACTTCAAGCCGGTAAGAGAAGAAAACCGGAACGAAGAGAAGACAGGCATCCACAACATAAGTAACGACAAGATTCCGTTTTTCTTTCGCAACAAGGGTGTAAAGAAGATGGAAAAGACACATCAAAAGAATGCCACCCAAACCGAAGAATGCTGAGATCCACAGGGAGAAATAATCCTTCGATCCTTTCCACCAACCGTTTGAAGCCCAGGATTCAATCCAAGACTGACAGATAATACCGGAGAAGTTTATGGTGTTCTGTCCGGCAGTATCTTTCACCTGGTCGATACTCGTCCACATCTGTTCATCGTGATAGACAACGTATTTTCCTTCTCGGATCAGGGTAATCTGCGGAACAAGATAGAAATAAAGTAGTCCGACGATCAATGCTAAGGAAATAAGACCTGCTGGGAAAGCATGTCTTCTCCGGAAAGCTTTGAGGAATTTCGGTAAGCAGAAAAGGAGATAGAGAACTCCGTAAGTAGCGGATAGAAGGGCGCTCGATGGATGGGAGAGAACCAAGACAGACATAGCGACCACGACCGAAACATAGGGAGAAACAAAGAACCGTTCGTCATGGACGATCCTATATAGGCCATAGAAGAACATCGGAATAAAGCCCATCGCAAAGAACTCGGCAAAAGCTTCTCTATGATAAAGAGTCAGGATACGATATGGGAAACAGACATAGAAAGTAGCAGAAAGCAAGGAAGCTAATCTGCTATGGGTCATTTTCTTTCCGAGCAGATACATATAAAGCGCCCCGATATGGGAAGAAAGGAAGCAGACAACTTTATAGGCGATTGTGGCATCGGCACCCAACCCTTCCGTAAGATAAAGGATAAAAGCGGCTAAATGATGCGGAAGAGGTCCATAGAAAAGATAGGGGTTATAGCCTAAAGCTCCTTCGATGATATGGGTCGGCGAAAGTCCCCAGAATCCCTGTTTATAGCCGTATTCGATATCGATAATCAAAGAGATATGGAAAAAGCTATCGTCTCCCGTAATCAGGCCTGGGAAAAACAGAAGATAGCTCGTCAGGATAATCGGAACCAAGAGAAAAAGAAGATCTAACACCAGTTCCCAATGCTTTTTCTTTGCTGTTTTCTGCATGCGATTAGCCTACTATTTCAAGCTCCGAAAGACAAGAGATGCCTTTTAACAACACGTATATTGTAAGTGGCAAATGAAGGATGGCCATCCTTCATTTGCGGCCTATTCCCATCTCAACTTATAATATGGGCAATGGAGACCGTTCAAGGTGTTGCGGTCCATCTTACACTAGGTTATGATGCGCCTCTTTTTTTGACTGACCG
>ONBI01000074.1 GCA_900316035.1 uncultured Eubacteriales bacterium | reverse complement strand
TGCTTCTCTGTGAGCGGATATGTCATCCTTCTCATCCTCCTTTTGCAAAGAGGATACCATCAGAAAAGGGGGCCCGAAGACCCCCAATTTCCGCTTACCTTCCTGCGGATCCTCAGATGCACCTTGAAGCAGCGCTGGATCAGGTTCGTGAAGCGGTTGATCGGATTGAGAAGGTCGTGTGCCTCTGCGGAATCCGAGTCCGTCTCGATCTCCTTGCAGCCGGCGAAAATATCGCCGTAGTTCCCGCTGTCGTGTGTGATGGTGGATCCCGGACGGAACTTCCCCTGATAATGCTTCCTGCATTCTTCGACGCCCGGAACCCCTCTCCCGTCCCCGACTTCCGCAAAGCAGCGTCCCTCATCGTCGACGCCGCAGAAAATCGGAATGAGATTCCTGCTCAGTCCCGCCTTCTTCTTTCTTCTTCCGGTCAGGACGGATACGCCTTTCCCAGGTTTCTGTTCCTTCATCGGAGCGCTGACGTAAGTCTCGTCAACCCAGCCGTTCCAGCCCATAAAATGGTGGTTTCCGGGACTTATCAGAGCCTGGAACTTCCTGAGGTAGAGAACGCCTGTCCGAAGGGATACCTTCGACTGATGGCAGGCCTGCCGGATTGTCGTCCCGTCCATCAGCATCGAGAGCATTCTTCTGATATGTCCCGGAGAGACCTTCGAGGAGAAGAGAACCGTGTTCTCCCTTCCCGTGAACGTCCTCCCGCATGAAGCGCAACGAAATCTCTGCGCCCCGTTCTTTTCCTTCCCGTACTTCGTCACCTTCCCGCTTCCGCAGAAAGGGCAGCATGCGAAAACAGTTATACGCATACTTCGTCGGTCGATCTTTTTCTCGGTCACCGGAAAATCCTTTCCGGCCGGTTCAGGGCAGAGCATCCGGGAATTGCTGCATTAGCGGATGCCGAGCCTTGAACTGGTCCTAATGCAGCAGGAAAATTATACCATCAGAACGGAAACTCGGCCGATGTCAGAGCCGAAATGCCAACACTATTGTTCCTCCTTCTCAAAAATGTTGTAAGATTTGAAATGCCAAGAAAACAAAAAGTCTTTATTTATCGGCTTTTTCGTGTTTTCTTATTATCAAACAGTTTTGCGGTTTCCCTTGGAAATGTTGCAAGAGAAACGAAAACGGCTACCTAGGAAACCCCAGATAGCCGCTTTATATTCGTTATATGGTTTAAGAAGAACCTTACTCGCCCTGGTTCATAACACCATAGGTGAGGAAGGAGAGAACACGGTCATAAGTCTGGCTGTCCTTGCTGACGAAGACGATCTTATCTCCGCTGTGAAGAACATAATCCGGGCCGACCGAGGTCTTGGCGATATTATCGCTGCCGATAACAGCAACGATGGTGCCTTCGGTGTAGTTGTAGAAATAGACATCACCGATGGTCTTACCATTTAACCAGCAGTTCTGCGGAACTTCAACCTGGCTGAACTTGATCGCTTCTGTGGTCTGATAGGTGAAGGAATCCTTCATATCATCGATCGCTTCGTTGATCTTGGCCTGAAGGTCTTTCTGCTCGTTGAGAAGCTTCTCAAGAGTAGCGTACTTATCCTTGATCTGAGTTTCGGCCTTCCACTTGTTGGCGAATTCCTGCGCATGGAGAACCGAATCGACGAAAACACCGACACCTCTCTTCGAAGAGACGACCTTCTCTTTCTCGAGGATGTTAAGAGCCTTGCGGACGGTTTCCGGAGAGACACCATAGGAAGCTCCTAAGATGGAACGACCTTTGAGAAGAGTACCTTCCGGATACTCGCCGGTAAGGATCTTTCCGCAGACATCCTGAGCGATTTTGATGTAACGAGGGGTAGATCTTTCTTTTGCCATAAATTGTTTTTTCCTCCTGTGAATAGGTACTTGTAATTATAAATGAGAATGGTTCCGAAATCAATTAGTTAAGAGCTTTTCACAACCTAGCGACTTCTTTTTTTAAACAAGTTGTTTATTCAATCCCGAGAAAAAATAAGTCTTAAAAATGCCGTTCTTATCGTCTGATTTCATGTTTTCAAAACGATGAAAATATTTTCAGGTTGCAAAGTAAAAGAACAAATTCTGGCACGATTTTCTTTGTCTTTTTTCTCATTCGAAGGTCAGAGTATAGAAATCCAGTTTTCCTTTGATATCGAAATAAAAATAGAGGGCTTCTTTTTCTCCTTTGTGAGGAAGTGAAATCTTCACTTCGGTTTTCTTGTTTTTGGTAGAAACAAAAGCAGCTTCGCCTTCGTCTTTTCCTTTTTCGGAATAACGTAAACGGACCTTTCCCGAAGCCTTTCCACGAATCGTCAAAATAAACGAAGAAGCCTTTGTTAAATCAAAATATTTATATCCGATCAGACAGCCGTTCTGAATATTATGAATATATTGGGTTTCTACAGTATCTTCGTCTTTACCGGATTGCGTTATATAAGTCTCTCTTGCTTTTTGAATCGGAGTCTTAAAGAACGGATAGAAGACATTCCCTTTCTTTGGTAATAGAGTAGAACAAATGGAAGCCGAGTAACTTCCTTCTCCTTTTAAGGGACCATCGTTTAGACCGCAGGAAGTCATCTCTACTTGTGGAATACTTCCATCCGGAAGAATGGTGATCTTCTCAGCGCAATCCTGCCGATCTGTATTGGTGTAGTTCGTATGCCGATGATAGAAGATATAC
This sequence comes from uncultured Eubacteriales bacterium, assembly GCA_900316035.1. GTDB lineage: Bacteria > Bacillota_I > Bacilli_A > RFN20 > CAG-288 > Enterosoma. The sequence continues at coordinate 3,259 of ONBI01000074.1, read as the reverse complement.
CACTGGCCATTGACCTCTACCATTCCGCCATGATTGTTTCCTAAAGGATAAGAAGCTTCTTTTTTGGTTCTTCCGTTTAATCCGACATCACCGTTGGAAATGATGACTCCTCTATATTTAAATGGACCCATCGGAGAAGAGGAAGTCATATAACAAAGCTCGTGACCATTGAGAGAGGAATAGACAAAGTAATAGGTGTCGCCGATTCTTCGAATCGAGCTAGCTTCAAAGAAGGCGTGCTCTTTCGGAGCTCCGTTCATATTTTCTTTCTCATTGGCTTTGGAGGCGATCTTTTTCGGTCCTTCTTTGATGGTGACCATATCGGGTTCGAGTTCCATCACAAAGCCACCTTCTGGTTTTAATCCATGTCTAATTTGCGGGAACCAAGTGATAGCTCCGAAACCGGAATAGAGATACACTCTTCCATCTAAATCCGTTAAAACTCCAGGGTCGAACTGAAAAGCATCCCCCTTCTTTCTTCCTAACTCGGTTCCGTTCTTATAGTGGACATGTCCTAAGAAATGAAAAGGACCAGAGGGCTTATCCGAGACCGCGACACCGATCTTTCCGGTCCAACTAAAAGCATAGTAAATATAGAATCTTTTATCCGGACCTTGCGTGACATCTGGAGCATAAAGATCCATCTTACCATTCTTATTATCCGGGTCTTCTCTTTTATCTAAGATGACTCCTTCATAGCGCCAATCGCTCAAGTCATCTACAGGAGCGGACCAGGTCACATAAGAGTTATGACAGAAGGCGAAAGCACCGAACTGGTCATGAGATCCGTAGACATAGAGACGGTCGTTGAAAACATGTGGTTCACAGTCCGGCGTGTATTCATAAAGAGGCAGATACGGATTCGTGACTTGTTTCTTCATAGGCTATCTCCTTAGAACGGATTCTCTTCCGGATAAGGAAGCGAAGCAGGGTGATTATAAGCGATATCCTGGATGCCGAGATAACGCATCACCTCATAGAACGCTTTGCCGTAATGGCCGAACATCACCGCGCCATGATGCGGATAATGTTTCTGTAGTAAGACGTAACGATAGAATCTCTCCATCTCATGGACTGCGAAGATGCCGATCGAACCGAAGGATCTGGTTCCGACGGGTAAGACCTCACCTTCGGCGACATAAGCTTTGAGCTTTGCGTCACTGGTGGACTGTAAACGGTAGAAGGTGATCTCACCGGCTTTGATATCGCCTTCAATCGTACCTCGGGTGATATCGGGCTCATGATCCGGCTCTAAGGAACGCTTCATGATGCGCTGGAAATTCATATGCGGATTTCTCAGCAACGCGGCGCAGGTGTTTCCGCAGTGGAAGCCCATGAAGGTCTCATGGAGACGATAGTCGAACTTTCCTTTGATTTCTTCGTTGTAGATGTATTCCGGAACCGTGTTGTTGATATCTAAGAGAGTCGTGGTCTTATCAGAGATGCATTCTCCGATATATTCACTTAAGGCTCCGTAGATATCGACTTCGCAGGAGACCGGAATTCCTTTATCGGTCAAACGGGAGTTGACATAGCAAGGAACAAAACGGAACTGGGTCTGGAAAGCAGGCCAGCACTTATTAGCAAATGCGACATAGTCGCTCGCTCCTTTATGATCTCTTGCCCAATCGAGAAGTGTGAGTTCGTACTGCGCTAAGCGAGGAAGAATGCCTTCGTAAGGATTCTTATCGCCTAATTCCTTTTTCATCGAAGCCATGACTTCGGGAATTCTCTTATCGTCTTTGTGCTCGTTATAGGCGACAAGAAGATCGAGTTCGGAGTTTTCTTCGATAGCGACACCTAAGTCATATAAGCCCTGAATCGGAGCGTTGCAGGCTAAAAAATCCTGCGGACGAGGACCGAAGGTGATGAGTTTTAATTTTGATAAACCTAAGAGAGCTCTGGCAATCGGTTCAAAGTCTAGAATCTCTTTAGCGAGTTCTTCAGCGTTTCCGACTGGGTTTTTGGGGATGTAGACTCTCTTATGTCTCATACCGAGGTTATAGGAAGCATTTAATAGTCCGCAATAAGCATCACCTCTTCCGTCGATTAAATCTCCGTCTCCTTCGGCAGCGGCCATAAAGGCGACCGGACCATCGAACTTCTCGGCTAATAAGGTTTCGGAGGTTTCCGGTCCGAAGTTACCTAAGTAGACGACTAAAGCATTGACGTTATTCTTCTTCAGATCGTCTAAAGCGATAAGCATATCCTTCTCATTTTCGACGATGATCTTGCAGTCGTAGATTTTATCGCCTAAATGAGAGACGATGGCTTCTCTTCTGCGGGTCGATAACTCCTTCGGGAAGCAGTCTCTTGAGACAGCGACAATACCCATCTTCACATCCGGTCTATTATTCTTTTCCATAAATGTTTGTTCTCCTTGCTTTCTTCTTACTTCTGTTCGACAGTGAGGTTTTCTCCCTCAATCGAGATGTAGGCTCCTTGTTTTGCTTCGTTACTCTCTTTGTGACAGATCAACCACTTATTGGTAGCGAAGAGCAGAGCATCTTCTTCCGTGACTCTTGTTCTTTTTGTAAGAGTGTAATTGGTTCCCTTCGGCAGAGCGACTAAGACACGGAAGCCGATGCCTTTCTTCGGGTTGATAGGGCAATAATGAAGAGTGGAGGCATAGACTTCGATGAGAGTGTCTTTCGGTACATAGAAGGCTTTGACTCGAGCGGAAGAAAGAGTGAACTTATCATCCATATCACTTCTTTTCGCTAAGAGAAGGATGAAGTCTTCGCTTCCGAAGTTGAATTCACTGTCGCGGTGATACTCAAGAGCGTTGAGTTTGTTGTTATAGCCGTTACAATAGCCAAGCTGCGGTTCGATATCTCCATAGAGAGAAGTGAAGAAAGGAAAAATCTCTTTATTCATCAGCTCTTTTTCTTCCGGAACATAAGCAGAACCAACTTTTGGTAAGGGAGTTCTTAGAAGAGAAGAACGGATTGCCTCTGTTGGTGCTTCTTTTACGATTCTTCCGTATTCACGGAAGAAATCTTCTTGGATGGAATGAATAACCATAGGTGGTTAGCCTCCTTGTAATCGCTTCCATTCTAAAAGAAAAGAGTCGATCCTTACATAGATAAACGAGCTAGAAAACTTGGGAAACGTTCACTGAATAGAATATAACATAGCAAGTTAAAAAATTAGGTATAAAGGCACTATTCTGATGGTTTGTCCGTTTCCTCGGTCTTCTTTTCAGGAAGGCATTTTTCAGTCAGTGACAGACGGATTCCGAGCTTCTCAAGGACTGCGT
>ONBI01000080.1 GCA_900316035.1 uncultured Eubacteriales bacterium | reverse complement strand
CCCGGGCTACCCTTATTTTCGGTTAAGGAGTAATTTCATGGCACATGAGACAGCTGTCCGCTTAGAGCACATCTCGAAATCCTTCGGCACCGTCAAAGCAAACGATGACGTCAATCTCGAAGTGAGAAAAGGAGAGATTCTTGCTCTCTTAGGAGAAAACGGATCCGGTAAGACGACCTTGATGAACATGCTTTCGGGTATCTATTATCCGGATAGCGGTTTGATTTATGTCGATGATAAATTAGCAAACATCACTTCCCCTAAGGATGCTTATGCTTATCACATCGGCATGATTCATCAGCATTTCAAACTGATCGATGTTTTCACTTCGATTGAGAATATCGTTTTAGGTATTAAGCCGACGGTTTCCTCTTGGACGAAGACGAAGTATTTCTTCTCCAATTTATTTAAAGCAAAAGACAAGAAAGCTCCAAAGCCTATCGATAAGGCATCTCAGAAAGATGCTAGAAAGATAGTCGCGAATATCTGCCAGAAATACGGCTTTAAAGTCGACCCCGATAAAAAGGTTTATGACATGTCTGTCTCCGAACGTCAGACTCTTGAGATTGTCAAAGCTGTTTATCGTGGAGCGGATGTTCTGATTCTCGATGAACCTACTGCGGTTCTTACTCCAATTGAAACCGAAGAGCTTTTTGCGGTTATGCGGAATATGAAGAAAGATGGAAAATCCATCATCATCATTACGCATAAACTCAACGAGGTTATGGAGATCTCCGACCGTGTTGCGGTTCTCCGCAAAGGAAAATGCATCGGCTCTATCGACACCAAGGATGCAACAGAGAGCAAACTCACTGAGATGATGGTCGGTGAAAAGATTGAGCTCAACATCAAACGCGATGAACCTATTCATCCGATGCCTCGTCTTGTCGTCAAGAATCTCACTTGCAAGAACAGTGAAGGAAGAGAAGTCCTTCACTCGGTTTCCTTCACGGCCAATTGCGGCGAAATCTTAGGTATCGCCGGTATTTCCGGTTCCGGTCAGAAGGAGATTCTCGAATGCATCGCCGGTCTTATCAAGGAATCGAGCGGGGAACTCACTTATAACGATCCGGACAATGGAAATGTCGTCAATCTCCGTGACAAGACGGCTGCTCAGATCCGTGATTTAGGTGTACGTCTCGCTTTCGTTCCGGAAGACCGTCTCGGTATGGGTCTTGTCGGTTCGATGGATCTTGTCGATAACATGATGCTCCGCTCTTATAAGACCAGTAAGAGCCCGTTCTTTGTTGATCGTAAGAAACCGGATGCTCTTGCTAACGTTGTTGTCAATAAGCTTGCGGTTTCTACTCCTTCGGTTCACACCTCCGTACGCAAACTTTCCGGCGGAAATGTTCAGAAGGTCTTGGTCGGAAGAGAAATCGCTTCTTCTCCGCGTGTTCTGATGGCTGCTTATCCTACCCGCGGTTTGGATATCAATTCTTCCTATCTTATTTATGATCTTCTCAACGAGCAGAAGAAGAAAGGCACCGCTGTCATCTATGTCGGTGAGGATCTTGATGTCCTCATTGCGTTATCCGATTGTATTGCGGTTTTATGCGATGGCGAAATCAGCGGTATTGTCGATGCCAGAACCACCGATAAGAACACCATTGGTGCTTTGATGACGAAGAAGACGAGTGAGGAGGCGAAATAATATGACGAGAGAATTCAATAAGAAAAGGGAACCTCTTTTCCACATCGTCCGCCGTACCGGTATGCCTTGGTGGGAAGCTCTGCTTATCCGTTTAGGTGGTATCCTTCTAGGCTTTATTGTTATCTGTATTCTTTTCCAGGCGACGACCGTTGAAAAGAATCCGTTTGCTATCATCGGACAGATTTTCAACGGTTGCTTCGGTACTTCGCGAAGAACTTGGCTTCTTTTCCGTGATACTGCTCTACTACTGCTTGTCTCGCTTGCTTTGGTCCCTTCCTTCAAGATGAAGTTCTGGAACTTAGGCGGTAATGGACAGATCCTGATGGGAGCTTTGGTTTCCGTCATGTTCATGTACTATCTCGGCAAAGCCGGTGTTCCTAATTGGGCTATCATCTTGATCGAAATCCCCTGCAGTATCTTAGCCGGTGCTATCTGGGCTGCTATTCCGGCTATTTTCAAAGCTTTCTTCAATACGAACGAATCCTTATTCACCCTGATGATGAACTATATTGCCGAAGGCTTAGTCGCTGTCTTCCTCAACTCTGCCGTAGCCAATGGTTCCGGCACGATGGATGTTCTTTCGACCGGTACCTTAGTCAATATCGGAAACCCTTATCTTCTTACCATTCTGATTGCGATTGTCATCTTTGCTCTTGTCACGGTTTATCTCCGCTTTACCAAACACGGATATGAACTTGAAGTTGTCGGCGAATCTCCTAATACGGCCCGTTATATCGGTATCAATAATAAAAAGGTTATTATTCGTACCATTATCTTAAGCGGTGCTATCTGCGGTGTTGTCGGTCTTCTCTTAGGCGCTGGTATCAACTACTCCATTGCGGCGAATTCTCATGATGGACTTGGTTTCACTGCCATCATGGCAGCTTGGCTTGCTCATCTTAATCCCGGTGCGATGGTCGGAACCTCTTTCCTTATTTCTTTCTTGGACAATGGTGTTGCCCAGGCTCAGACCGCTTATGGTGTTACCAACGATTCCGTTTCTCAGATTGCCTTAGGCTTTGTTTATTTTGCTATTCTCGCTGCAGAATTCTTCGTCACCTATCGTGTTGTCTTCTCGGATGCGCTTCATCTTAAAAAGAAGAAAGCGGTAGTGGAAGCGAAAGGAGACGAGAAATAATGAATTGGGTATTGTTATTGCAGAGCGGTATCGCTATTGCTACCGTCTTCCTCTTTGGCTGTGTCGGGGAAATCTTGATGGAGAAAGCCGGACATCTCAACTTAGGTATTCCGGGTGTCATGTGCTTTGGAACCTTAGGCGGATGCTTAGGGGTTTCGATCTTCATGTCGAATTACGCTTCCGATTATTCGAAAGCTCCGTGGTTCGGTTTGATGGTAGTCGCTCTTCTCTTCTCCGCTTTATTCTCTGCTATCGCTGGTCTTATCTATGGCTTCTTAACCGTCAGTTTAAGAGCTAACCAGAACGTCACCGGACTTGCACTTACTACCTTCGGTGCCGGTATCGTCGATTACTTCATGAATGTCATCGATAAGTCGAGTTTTGCGCAAGCTACCAAAACCATCCGCGCCTGTCTTCCTTTTGCCGAAAACAACGATAACTGGTTTGTTCAGATTTTCTTCCATCATGGATTCTTAGTTTATTTCGCTATTATCATTTCTATCATTGTCGCTATCGTTTTACGTAAGACCAGAGTCGGTCTTAACTTAAGAGCTATCGGTGAGAATCCGGCTGCGGCCGATGCTGCCGGTATCAATGTCAACCTATATAAGTATCTTGCTATTTTACAGGGAAGCATCATCGCCGGTTTCGGCGGTCTCTTCTACGTCATGGATTATGTCGGCGGAAGCTGGGAGAACTCCAATACGATTCAGGCCTTCGGTTGGTTAGCTCTTGCCCTTGTTATCTTCACCATCTGGCGTTCTAATCTTGCTATCTTCGGTTCCATTATCTTCGGTGTTCTTTATATTCTTCCTTCGTTTGTCTCTGGTGTCTCCTTCTTGCATATGCAAGCGATGAAGCTGATTCCGTATGTCGCTACGGTCTTAGTTCTTATTCTTACTTCTATCATCGGTAAGAAGTCGGTTCAACCTCCGGCAAGTCTTGGTTTATCCTACTTCCGTGAGGATCGTTAAAGAAAACCTGACAAGACACGTAAAAAGCGGTTTGGTTGCAGTTCCTTAGAAGCTGCTTCTAAACCGCTTCTTTTTTATCTTCTTTCAAGAATTCCGGATGATGAAGCCTTTCTCTTTCGTCTGGGGAGATAAAAGGAGAATAGTTATCGACATAGTAGAGATAAAGAGGTTTGTTCTTTGCTTTTTCGGCTTCTTCTATTTTCTCTAAGTAGGTGTTTCTTACTAAGTCCGAAAGAAGGGCATCGCTGGTCTTCGGTAAGAGAATCGAGAAGAGATGATTCGGATTGTGAAGAAAATCATAAGGGTTGCTGTTTTTCTTCACAATGGATTTGAAGTAACGGTCATCCTCGGCGTCGTCGCTTAAGAAAGTTAAACGGATATAGCGGAAATAATCTTCGCTTCGATAGAGGAATTCTTTGATTCTTTCTAAGTCGTTTTCAAAGGAGAAGTCGTTATTGTTTTTCTGATTTTCTTTGGCGGAGAGAAAAAGGACATCGACACTGACCGGATCCAGTTCCAAAGCCTGATGGAGAGATAAGAAGCCTTCTTCGTAACGATTGCTACGGAAGAGAGCCTGCGCTTTCAGGATATAGAGAGAAACCCCATCAAAGGGAAGAAGAAAAATATTGTCATCCGGGTAGACTTTCTCTGCTAAGGCTTTTTCCATCAAAGAAAAGTAATAACGGAAAGCAAGCAGTTTATCGCTTCTTTTCCGGATATTGTCTTCGAAAAGATAGAAGAGGTTTTCTAAAGGAGCAATACGGGTTAAAGCTTCTTTTTCTTTCTTGATATGGATAAGGTTCCTTATCTGATAAAGATAAGTAGTGAATTCATGATCCAGATTACGGGAGAGAAGAATCTGCTCTGCCTGTTGCTCTTTCGGAGAAAGAGAATCCAGAGCGAGGAAAAGCTTATCGATCAGGATCTTCTGTCTTTTTGCATATTCTCTCTGAGAGAGAGTAGCAAAAAGAGCTCCGTAAAGAAGAGGCAGATCTACATATGCCTTTCCCGTAAGAGAAAACGATGAACAAGATTCCAAAGGTTCGTTATGCATTTCCGTTACTATAACGGGGAGCAGTATAAAAGAAAAGAAAAGTGATTACGAGGCATAACACTTCTTTTGAAAGAACCATGGATTTGTAGAAAAGAAACGTCGGCAAAGTTTTGCAGTTTCAGAGAAAAATGTGAGAAGGAGGAACAATAGTGTTGATGAGGCCATCTAAATGTCCTTCCTTCTGAGGGTTTTCCCGGAAAAAAATATTCTTACGGAAACCCAGTTCCAAAGCTCGTCGAAAGTCTCCAGGTGGTTCTCGTACATAAAGCAGACCACGTTCAGCCACTTCTGGATGTTCTTCCTGCGTAAGCGGAAATTGGGGGTCTTCGGGCCCCTTTTTTCAATGGTATCCTCATCATCACAAGGAGGACGAAGAGGATGACATATCCGCTCACAGAGAAGC
>ONBI01000081.1 GCA_900316035.1 uncultured Eubacteriales bacterium | reverse complement strand
TCCCTCTTTCGTATTCTCATTCGCATGCTCATTCGAATACTTCAAGAGGGACAAAATCACTGAACAACTTCTAGTGACAAAATCACTGAACAACTACACCAGATAAAAAAAGAGCATTGACAACCACAACAAACTAAGGTAAGATAATTTTCGCCTTACGAAATGGGCCTTTAGCTCAGTTGGTTAGAGCGTGCGCTTGATAAGCGCAAGGTCGGTGGTCCGAGCCCACTAAGGCCCACCATTGTGTGGGAACTGACGGAGAGAGAAATCTCTCCGTTTTTTTGTATCTTTTTACCTATCTATTCCTCATTAAAAAGCCCATAAAATAGGGAAAAACGGCTACTCTTGATGCTCCTAGAACATTGACAGGAAGCCCTTTCTTTTGTACGATAGTGGAAAACGAAAGGAGCCTTTCTTATGAAACGTGCCTTGATTTTCGGTATTGCCGGTTACACCGGTCAGAACTTAGCGAAAGAGCTGAAGAATAACGGATATGAAGTTATCGGCTGCGATCTCAAGTATCTGCAGTCCGGCCCTCTCTACGATGGTTTCTACCGCATCGATGTCACCGATGCCCATGAAGTCAACTACGTCATCGACCGTGTCAACCCGACCCACATCTTCAACCTCACCGATATCGGCGGTGTCGGTCAGTCCTGGAAGAATCCGCAGTTAGCTGTCGCTGTCAACATCACCGGTGTCATCAATATTCTGGAAGCCTGCAAGAGCTTCTTGATGAAACCGCGTATTCTCTTAGTCGGTTCCGCCGACCAGTATGCACCGAGCGAGATGCCTCTCAATGAAGAGAGCAAACTCGGTGCTTCCTCTCCATACGGTATTTCCAAGCAGGCGCATGAAAGCTTAGCGAAGATGTATCATGCGAAATACGATATGCCGATCTACTGCGTCCGTGTCTTCAACTACACGGGTGTCGGTCAGAACGACAAATTCGTCATCCCGCAGATGGCAAAACAGGCTGCCGACTTGGAAAAAGCCAAGAAAGACGGCACCATCTATGTCGGTAACATCCACATCTCCCGCGACTTCCTCGATGTCCGCGATCTTGTCAAAGCCTATCGCTTAGTCATCGAATCTTCGAACTCGGAAGAAATCTACAATATCGGTTACGGAATCTCCTATCCGATCGACGGTCTTCTCAACTACATCCTCGGTTTAGCTAACGATGTCAAGATCGATGTCAAGGTCGATGATAACCTTCTCCGTCCGACCGATAACAAGTATGTCTGCTGCGACCGCAGCAAGATCACCAAGCGCTTAGGCTGGAATCCGGCGTACAACATCTATAACACCATCAAGGATATCTACAATTCCTACTTAGAAAGCAAGTAAGCGAAAAGAAGAAAATATATAGGGGCATCTTCACCGCTGCCCCTATTTTCATGTTTAACAAAAGCATCTCCCTTCGTTTAGGAAGAAAGATGCCCGAGATTTCTTAGAACTAAATCGAAAAGCCGTTTTCGACCGCGGTATAGTCACTCGAATAAAAGGCTTTGATGAGAGTGACCATATCCTTGATATCCTTTAAGCCCATGAGTTCGTTTGAGGAATGCATCGCTAGCTGTGCTAACCCGATATCGACTGAAGTGAAGGAGACTTCGGAGTTAGAGAGGTTACCTAAGGTGGAACCACCTCTTAAGTCGGAACGGTTGGTGAATTCCTGATAAGTGAGGTTGTTCTTCTGGCAAAGGGTCTTCACTAAGGAAGAAGAGAAGGAATCGGAAGTATAGGACTGATTGGCATTGTACTTGATGACGATACCGCCGTTCAGAGAGACATCCGTGGTCGGGTCGCTGATCTCCGGATGGTTCGGATGATTCGCATGGGCGTTATCGATAGAAATCAAAGCGCCACGGCTGATAGCGAGGTAGTAATCTTCCTCAGAGCCACCTAATCCATAGATGATACGATGTAAAGTATCTCTTAAGAAAGTAGAGTTGGCACCTTGTTTTGTTAAAGAACCAACTTCTTCGTTATCGAAAGAAGCGTAAATATCGATGCTCTTATTCTTCTTTGCTTCAAGGTAACCGAAGAGAGAACTGTAGCAGGAAGCAAGATCATCGAGACGAGGCGAAAGCAGCATATCCTGATCCTTACCGACAATCGTAGGTTTCTCACGGCTATAGAGGAAAAGGTCATGGGAGAGAACCTGTCCGCGGGTCAAAGCCAGTTTGCTGAGAAGATATTTATGGAAGTCGAATTTCTCATCGCTGGCCCCGAGGATAGGAAGCATATCTATGGCAGGGTTATATTTGCCATCGGTATTGATTGTCCGGTTCATGTGGATAGCGAGATTCGGAATGACACAGAGATCTTCTTCGGGCGCAAGAAGGTAAGAATCCGCTTTCCCGTTATTTGAGACGATGACTCTTCCGGCAATCGAAAGAGGTCGATCTAACCAGGTGTTATAGATAGCTCCACCATAAGGTTCGACATCCAACATCATGCATTTGCCACGAAGAAGAATCGGATTCGGTTTGAGTTTGAAAGTCGGAGAATCGGTGTGCGATGCCGTGACCTGGAAGATGAAGTTTGTCTTCAGAGGGGTGCGGAAAGAAATGAGAGAAGACTGGTTCCGTTCGACAAAATACTTGCTGTTTGGCTTCAGAATCCACTTCTTTTTCTCATCGAGCTTTTCATAGCCCTGATCAAGAAGCAGGCCTTCCAAGTTCTTGACGACATGGAAAGCGGAGTAGGAATGTTCCAAAAGTTTCAGCATCGTCGTCGTGTAGTTCATGACTCATTACCTCAAATTCGCATAGAAAAAGCTTTCGTTGTCATTATACACTTCCAGCCCTGTTTTCCTGCCTTTCTCCCTGACAAAAAGAAAGAGTTATCAAGCCTATAGAAAAGTAAGGGCTTACATCAGAAGCCATTCATCTTGCTTTGCAAAAAGAAGAATCTACAATATATCTCCGTCAAGGTGTTACGAGCTTTATTTATATATGGAAAACACGGAAACTGTCAAACGCCATCATCATTTAAGCGAGATGGATCTCACCAGCGGAAACTTCTTCTGGAAGGTTCCTCTTTTTGCTTTGCCGATGGCACTTACTACCCTTCTTCAGCTTCTCTACACAACGGTCGATCTCTCTACCGTTTCCCAGTTCGGTGGCGGTTCGCTTTCCATGGCGGCTGTCGGTTCCAACACTCCTCTGATCAACCTGATTCTTTCTCTGTTTGTCGCAATGGCTGTCGGTGTTAACGTCACTATCGGTAACGCCAAAGGCGCAAACGACAAAGAAAGAGCCTCAAAAGCCCTTCATTCCTCCATCATCTTCTCGGTTCTCTGCGGTATTGCGGTCGGTCTTCTCGGTTACTTCATCTCCCCGTATCTTTTAAAACTCATGGATACGCCGGATTCAATCTTCGCCAATGCCACAACCTATCTTCAGATCTACTTCATCGGCATGCCGTTCCTGATGATCTATAACTTCGGATCGCAGGCCTTACGTGCCTTAGGCGATTCGCAGCGTCCGCTCTATATTCTGATCATCTCCGGTATCTTCAACATCGTCTTCGATCCGGTCTTTGTCATCTATGGTCATATGGATGTCGCCGGTGTTGCCTGGGCTACCGTCATCTCGGAAGCAATCTCTGCTCTTCTTACTCTCCTTTGGCTCTTCCTTCATAAGAAAGGCTATGTCTACCTTCAGTTCAAGAATCTGAAGATGGATAGCCAGAGTATCAAAGATATCGTCCGCATCGGTCTTCCGGCCGGTATTCAGGCCTTAGGCTTCAATATTCCTAACGTCCTCATTCAGTCGAGTCTTTATACGATCAGCAACTATACCATCGATGGCGTCTTGATCTCGCAGGATGAAATCGTCGCCGGCGCTTCCGCTTCCTCCAACATCGAAGGTTATGTCTATGCCTTCATCGATGCCTTCGCGATGACCGCCGTCTCCTTCGTCGGTCAGAACTATGGCGCCAAGAACGAAAAGAACATCAAGAAAGTCTTCTGGGATTGTCAGATTTGGATGGCGATATGTTGTCTTGTCTGCTCTCTCATCTGTTTCTTCTTAGACGATGAAGTCTTAGGTGCCTTCATCACCGAAGGTCAGGGTGTTGTAAGAGCTAACGCCTTAGCCGCTGGGAAGCAGCGCATGTACATGATGGTCTTCACCTATGTTCTCGATGGCTTCATGGATATCTCGGGTTCTTATCTCCGCGGCATGAAACATTCGACCGCTCCTGCCTTAATCACTCTCTTCGGTGTCACCGGTTCCCGTATCCTCTTCCTTTATCTTCTCTTCCCGTTAGCGCAGTTCCACACGGTCTTCTGGCTTTACTTCACTTATCCTCTCTCCTGGGCGATTGTCGATATCATCTATATTCCGGTCGTTCTCTTGCTTCAGAAGAAAGTCTTTGCTAGCTTCCATAGTGAAAGCAATAGCAGTCAACCCTTACCGACAACCGGTAATGCTTCTTCTCCTCTTCCGGTCAAGAAGTATTCCAATAAGAAGTAACCACAGAATCCTTCTTTGTCTTCTTAGAAATAAGAAGAGAGGAAGGATTTTTTCATGTTCCAAAAATTGGATAACAGAAATCAAGTGTTTTTTGAAGGAAATGTGATGACAGGAGGAACAGTCTTCTTTCCCATGGGAAAGAAGACTCCGCCGAGGAGC
>ONBI01000029.1 GCA_900316035.1 uncultured Eubacteriales bacterium | reverse complement strand
GATAACGGGGAAAAAGACCTCAACTGCACCTTTGTCTGGCCGGGGTTCGATAAATAACGAAGAAAAAGCAATCGGTCTCTTGCTTCGGAAAAAAAGAAGTAGGAGACCTTTTCCTTTCCCTAGAAGAATCAAATCAGCGCATGAACTTTCTCTGAATTAAGAAAACAAATGAGGAAAACGAATAGGCCTATCTAGTCTATCTTGCAACAATAGGGCGCTGACACACATGTTTCCGTCCTGCTTTTCTTTTTGACCATCCTTGCGGATTCTTCTTCCACCATGGATCCGTTTCTTTCTCTTCGTATTCTCTCCTAAGCTAGATGTTCTCGAGTAGGTGTTATTAGTCTTTTACGGCATGGGGGTTTTCTTTCCGAGGGATAAGGACCGATTCTTGTCTCTTCCTTCTCCTTATGAACCATTCCATAAGGGAAAGAAATTCCCATACAAGAAACAAAGAGAAAGTTTCTTACGGATAGAAAGCTGAAATTGCAGGAAAAAAGACTCCTAGGTAAAAAACAGCATATATTACGGAAACAAAACTTCCTCTTTTCTTTATAGTCACCCTTTACGAAAGCATGCCAGGATGAGAAGAAGTCTCATAACGCATCGGAAGAGGAGCTCCCGTGCAGAGTCTCCACATCTCGGCATCCTCCAGACCCATCACTTTCTGATAACGGAGAAGAGTAGAGACTTTGAGGGAACGTCTACCTTTCTCAGCGTAGTTATACGCCTGGACGGTGATCCCTAATAAGTCGGCTAACTCCTGCTGGGTCATATTCTTCTCTAACCGCAGCTCACGCATTCTTCTTATATTCATATGGGACATAGGCTTTTCCTCCTTTCTGAGGTAAGCAGAAAGGGATAATAGGGAATATTTATCCCTCTGCCTGTCTAGGAAAAGTATAAGGAAAACAGGGAAAAAGAGGACAATCCTCAAAGACGGGAAACCCTCTTTGTCTTCCCAGGGTGGATAAAGGGAATTTTTCATTCCGGAAAAGAATTTTTCCCTGCTTTGTTGAAAAAAGGAAGAATATTCTTCTCTTTTTTGACATCTTTTTCCTACTTTTTAAGAAAAGAACAGGAAAAATGGAAGCTCTTTCATCTCTTTTGCAGAAGAGTTAGAAACCCTTAAAAGAATCTTAAATAACCGAGTTTTTATAGAAAAAGCAGTGATTTCTTTATGGTTTCTTTAAGAAAGGAAGACTTCAAAGAGAAACTTAGAAACTGCTTGGGGAATAGCAAAAGGTTGGCAAAGGGATTCCGATGACATCCGGATCTCCTTTTCGAGGATGTGGAATCCAATCTATCTCCTTCTATAGCCAGAGATCAATTCTTACCCTTTGTGGAAACCTGAAAGAAATCTTGAAAAGAGAATGGGATTTCTTCTTTCTTTTTGGCTTTTGAAAGGCTTGTCAAGAAGAAAAACCGGTATTTTTGTAACAATACTCGTGTTTTGTCAGAAATAGGAAATGCGGTCGGATTTTTCTGCTCCTGTTTTCTGTTTCGGAAACCTAAAAAACCTAGCAGAATGCGCGTTTTTCAAGGATGAAAGGGGAAGTCAGAACCAGTGGATAAAATTTTCCGTTTTTAAAAGTGAAAAGGCCCGAAAACAGCAAATGGAAATCGTAAAAACGGAAAAAACAAACAATTTTTATTTCTTAAAAATGCGATAACTATGGCAATATTTCAAAATCTATTTCTAACGAAATGAAATTTTCTGTTTTTCCAAAATGAATTTTTCGAATTTGGAAATCATGTTATAATGTAAGCGGTTCAAGAGAATGAAGCAATTCAAAGCCAGTGGGGTAGCCTTACCGATCTTCTCCCTTCCCGATGATTACGGAATCGGAACCATCGGCAAAGGAGCCAGAGACTTCATCGACTTCTTAGTAGATGGGGGCTTCCACTATTGGAGCATTCTTCCTCTCGGACCGACATCCTATTTAGATTCTCCGTATCAGTCGACGGCTTCGAAAGCCTTGAATCCTTACTTCATCGATTTAGAGGATTTAAAGGAAAAGGGACTTCTCGAAAGCAGGGAACTCAACTCCGTCAACTGGGGCGATGATCCCAAAAGGATCGACTACGGAAAAATCTATGAGAACAGACGGAAGGTCCTTCGCATCGCTTACAAGCGGTTCACGAAGGGCAAAGGAGGAGAGTATCAAAGGGGGTACACATCCTTCATCCGCCAGTCGAATTCCTTCTACGACTACGCCTGTTACCTTTCTTTAAAGGAACGCTTCGACGATGTCGCTTGGAAAGACTTCCCGAAAGACTATCGCACCTATTCTCCTTCTCTCTTCCGCAAAGCGAAAAAGGAAAACCTCGAAGATGTCCATTTCCACCTCTGGACCCAGTACATCTTCCTAAGGCAATGGGAAGCGCTCCACGACTACGCGAAGAACAAGGGCGTAACGATCGTAGGCGACCTTCCGATGCATGTCGCTTACGATTCCGTCGATGTCTTCCGCCATCCCAAGAACTTCATTCTGGGGAAAAACGGAGAGATGGAGGAATCGGCCGGTTATCCGCCGGATGTCTTCTACGACAAGGGGCAAGCCTGGGGCTTCCCGCTCTATGACTTCAGTTATCTGAAGAAGAGCGGGTACCGCTTCTTAAAAGACCGGCTCGATCTTGCTCTTTCCCTCTATGACGTCGTCGTCTTCGATCACTTCCGGGGAATCTTAGAAAACTATCATCTCCCCTCTGGTAGCAAAGACGGACTTGACGGACACTGGGAGAAAGGACCGGGAAGCGACTTCCTCAATACGGTCAATCTTCCTAGTGACCGCATCGTCTGTGAAGATGTCGACTTCCGTTCCGAAGAGATGACGAAGATTCTAACTTCCTACCACTTATCCGATATGCGGGTTCTTGAATTCGCCTTCCCCAGAGAGAAAGGAAACTTCAATAAACCTTCCAATTATCCTTATCCCTGCTACTCCTTCTCTTCAACACACGACTGCTTACCATTGAAAGCTTACTTCGGGTCACTCGAGAACGGAGAGAGAGAAAAGGCGCTTGAAGAACTCAACAGCCTCTGCTTCCACTTCGGCGTAAAACCAAGCACCAACGAAGCCGTGGATATGGCTAGAGCCACGCTAGAACTCAATCTAGCGGGACTCAGTGAAGTCGCTATCCAGAACATGCCGGATCTCCTCTTCCAGGGAGAAGAAGGAAGAATCAACAATCCTTCGCATCCGGAAGGTAACTGGACGTACCGCATCAGAGAAGAGGACCTGAGCAAAAAGTTATCTAGATCCTGTCGTAACTACAACGAATATTACGGAAGAAGCTGATACGGACTATTAACAAAGGTTCTTCCAGGCATTCATACGCAAAGCCTGTGAGAATAGCCGGGACGTATTTCATAGATAAAGGGGGATACTAGAACTATGAAAAAAATACTTAGAGCTGCTGTTTCTCTTCTCTCCATTCTGACACTGGCTTCCTGCAACCAGACTAAGACGAGTGACAAGGTTTCGGACTCTGGCACTCCGTCCACTTCTACGAAGGATTCTGGTTCTACGGTTGTCACCAACGATACTTTCACCATCAAGGTCGGTTCGGATCAGAAGGTTGTCGATTGGGTTGCCGGCAAGGCTCAGACTTATCTCCGCGCCAACGGTTTCCCGAATGTCAAGGTCGAATCCTATCAGCTTTCCGAGGGAGATGCTGATAGCAAGGTCGCTGATTGGTCTGCCGGACCGGATGTCTATGCTTATGCTTCCGATAAGATTCTCAACTTGGTCAAGGCTGGCGCTTTAGCTAAAGTCACTTCCAAGAACTTAACCACTCTCAACACCGAATTAGGCGAAGATGTCATGGCTTCTGTCAAAGTCGGCGATAACTACTATGGTTATCCTTATACGACCAACACCTTCTATCTCTACTACAACGGTGATGCTGTCACCGAGGAACAGTCGAAGACTATGAATGGCTTGATTGCCGCTGCGGCTGCAAAGGGAAGTGACTACAAAGTCGCTTACAATCTCAACAACGGCTGGTATGGTATTCCGTTCCTCTGCTCTTATGGCGCCAGATTCAATGTCACCGTCAATGATACCGGTACGGTTACCAAGATCACTTCCGACTTCGCCGAGAAGGCTCTTCCGGCAGCAAAGCTGATCAAGAGCTACTTCGGCAATGCGAACGTCACTCTTGTCGATAACGATCAGGCTGCTCCGAACGATTCCAGCAAGACCGTCGCTCAGGTGACCGGAAGCTGGAAAAACGAAGCTTATACTTCGGCTGTCAGGAATCTGAAGGCGGCTGCTCTTCCGAAGATCGATGACACCACTTATGCTTATACCTTCATGGGCTACAAGGATTGGGGTGTCAACCCGCAGGCCTATGGCTCGGATGTCAACCGTGCTACGGCGGATCAGGCCTTAGCAATGTACTTCTCCGGCAAGGATTTCCAGCTTGACTATTATCGCCAGTACAGCAACCTTCCGCTCAACAAGGAAGCTAATAAGGATTCGACCTTAGCGACCAACCAAGTCAACCTTGCGGTTCAGAACGAAATCGCTCATTCGATTCCGCAGTCTGTCGTTCCGACCAATGTCTGGTCTGCTTACACTTCTTTCTATGATACTCTTACTAAGACTGCGACGACCGATGATGATATCAAGGCTGCCTTAACTGCTTTCGATACGGCAGTTCAGACTATCGAAGCTCTTTAATCATTTTCCTCTTTGTAAGAGGAGAGGGGCCAAGTGCCCCTCTCCTTCTCTGCTTTTAGTTTGAAAGGAGGCGCCCATGGCAAACGAGGGTATCAGTGCGAATCTGACAAGGACCTTGGAATATCTTTCTCTTTCAAAGCCGCGAAGAGCACTTTATAAATTCACCCATTTCTTTACGGACCAGCCGGCGAAAATCCGTGTTTGGGCTCAGAAGAAACGGAAAACCAACCGCGAAAGAGTGAAGAAAACGCGAGGTGTATTTCAGACGTTAGCAGACGGCATCCGTGAAGGAGACTGGAAGACCCGTCTGTCTTATCTTTTCATGGGTACAGGTTTAGTCACGCGCCATCAGATCATTCGCGGGACCCTGTATTTTTTGTATGAAGTGTTTTTCATCCTCTTCATGGTTTTCGTCGGTGGAAAAAGCTTAGCGGGGTTACCTTCTTTAGGAACGGTCGCCACGGTAACTTACCCTTATGTGGATCCGAATAACGGAGTCGAAGTCTCCTTGCAGACTACCGTCGATAATTCCTTCACAATTCTGCTTTATTCCATTCTGACTTTCGTCTTCATGCTGATCTTTATTTTCCTTTGGTATCAGCAGATTTCGGATTCTCTGAAGCTTCAGAGAATGTCCTATATCGGACGCTTTGCCAGCGACAGAGAAACTCTGAACAACGTTCTCGACCGCCACTACGATCGCACTCTTCTTTTCCTTCCGATGTTAGGACTTGTTCTCTTTACGGTAATCCCGATCATCATGATGATCTTCATCGGCTTCACCGATTATGACTATCAGCATCTGACTCCGACAAACCTCTTCGATTGGGTCGGCTGGAACAACTTCGCCGGTGTCTTCTCTTCTTCTGGCTCTACTTCCAGTGGAAACTTCTTAGCGGTCTTCGGACAGGTCTTGCTCTGGACGCTCTGCTGGGCTTTCTTTGCTACTTTCAGCAACTACTTCCTCGGTATGATCGTCGCGATGATCATCAACCTCAAAGGAATCAAGCTGAAAAAGCTCTGGCGTACCATCCTGATCACGACAATCGCCGTCCCGCAGTTCATCTCCTTACTATTGATCTCGAAGATGTTCGGCGATACCGGACTTGTCAACGGTCTCTTCCAGAAATGGGGTTGGATCTCTAACTACATTCCTTGGCTCTCTTCGGAATGGCTGGCAAAAGTCATGATTGTTCTTCTCAACACCTGGGTCGGTATTCCTTACACCATGCTGATGTGCACCGGCCTCTTGATGAACATCCCGGAAGATCTTTACGAATCCGCCCGTATCGACGGTGCGAGCGCTCCGAAGATGTTCCAGAAGATCACTCTTCCTTATATGCTCTTCGTCACGACTCCTTATCTTATCAGCCAGTTTGTCGGCAACATCAACAACTTCAACGTCATCTACTTCCTTTCCGGCGGTAACCCGGTCTTCAACGGAGCGGGTATCCCGGTCTCGATTGTCAACGCCGGCTTAGGAAAAACCGATCTTCTTATCACTTGGTTATACAAGATGACAGTCAATTCGGCGACGAAGGATTACGGAACCGCTTCTGTCATCGGCTTATTGATCTTCGTTGTTGTCGCTTTCTTCTCTCTTCTCACTTATAACAATTCGAAGTCGGTTCAGGACGAGGAGGCCTTCCAGTGATGAACAGTGCAAAAAAGAACTACCGTTCTCATAAACGGGCACTGAAAATCCGCAATTTCTTTGTTTACTTCCTACTCATCGTCATGTCGATCATCTGGCTTACCCCGTTCGTCTACTTGGTATTGCAGTCCTTTGCGTCGAACTATTCTCCTTCTTACTTCGGACCGGTTATCTCCGGTGCTGAGGGCTCCCCGCATTGGACCGGGGAGAACTATGTCCGTCTCTTCACGGATAATACCATGCCTTTCTGGCGTTGGTATGTCAACACTCTTATCATTTCAATCGTCACCTGTATCATCGAGACAGTCATGGTCTTAGGAACTTCCTATGCCTTCAGCCGTCTGCGCTTCAAACTTCGTAAACCTTTGATGAAGCTCATTCTCGTCTTAGGTATGTTCCCTGGTTTCCTCTCCATGATCATCATCTACTTCATCCTCAAGCTTCTCCATATGGAAGGAAACATCTTCTCCCTGATCTTCATCTATATCGGAGGCTCCGCGATGCAGTACTACATTGCGAAAGGCTTCTTCGATACGATTCCTCGTTCGCTGGATGAAGCGGCGATGATTGACGGAGCCAATAAGAACACGATTTTCTGGCACGTCATCATGCCGTTGAGTAAGCCGATTGTCGTCTATACCGCCTTGATTGCCTTCACCGCCCCTTGGGGAGACTTCATGATGGCAAGTTACTTAGCACAAGGCAATGTCAGCAACTTCACCGTCGCTGTCGGTATGCAGACTATGATTGATAAGTTCCATATCGCGGACTATTACAACGTCTTCTGCGCCGGTGGTGTCGTTATCGGTGTCCCGATCGCAGCGCTCTTCTTCTGGTTGCAGCGCTACTATGTTGCCGGTATCACCGGCGGTGCCGTCAAAGGTTAGCCTATGAAAAAGGTTGCTTTTTCTCTCCTGAGTGCACTTCTCCTTCTCTGTTCCTGTCAAAGCGGGGAGGTTTCTTCGGACTCTTCCTCTAGCTCTTCCAATCAATCCGCTTTCTCCTTTGACACCATCGTTCCTGCAGAGAGCGAAGACAACTACCGCACCTACTACGAAATCTTCGTTTCGGAGTTCTGTGACTCAAACGGCGATGGCTGGGGAGACTTAGAAGGAATCGATTCGAAACTCACCTACCTGCGTAAACTTGGCTTTACCGGCCTCTGGCTGACGCCGATTTTCCTCTCTCCGAGCGTCCATAAGTACGATACGATGGACTACTTCCGCATCGACCCGCATTTCGGTGACGATGAGGATCTTAAAAAGCTGGTCAAAGATGCTCATGCCTTAGGTATGAAAGTGATTCTCGATGGGGTGTTCAACCACACATCGAAAGATAACACCCTCTTTGTTCCAGCTAAAAATGCCTACGGGAAGAAACTTAATGGGAAGACACTGACGGAGGAAGAAGAAAACCTCGCTTCTCTCTATAGCTTCAGCGAAGATGCTTCCACTTTTACTTCCAAAGGTGCCACCTGTGAGAAGACCAATGGAGACGGGAGAGATTTCTACTACGAGTGCAACTTTGATACTTCGATGCCGGAGCTGAACTTCGATAGCGAATACACTTATTCGCAGATCAAGGCAGTCATCGACCATTATATGGATCCTACTACCTTCGATGTGGATGGCTTCCGTCTTGATGCCGTCAAGTATTACTACCTGAACGATACCGCGAAGAATGTTCAGGTCCTCAATCGGATCGCAGGTATGGTCAAAGCCAATAAAAAAAACGGCTATGTTGTCGGAGAATGTTTCGACGGTGCAACGACCATTGAGCAGTATTATCAGAGCGATGTCGATTCTTTCTTCTATTTTCCGGGTTCGACCTCCGGTTCAGAATCCTATATTCTGACTTCTCTCTTCGGTTTCAAGAAACAATACTTCAACGGACTTTCTAAACTCGAGCAGGTCTCGGAAAGAGGTATCCCGGCTCCCTTCTTAGATAACCACGATATAACCAGAGCAACCAAATCGAAGAATCTCCCTCTCAGCAAATTCCAATATGGGCTACTAGCTCTCTCCACCGGAACGACCTTCACTTATTACGGCGATGAAATCGGTATGACTTCCAGCGACCATGCCGGAAGCGGAGATGGCGCTTATCGAACCCATTACTACTGGGATGATACGACGCACGAAGGGGAATGCCAGGATCTGTCGGGATGTTCTCAGACCGAGTATTATCCTTCCAGTGCCGCTCAGCTTCAGGATCCGGATTCGCTTCTCGCCTATGTCAAACGGGCAAACGATCTTCGGAACAGCGACGATATCCTGAAGAAAGGAACTGCCTCTCTTCCGGATAGCCTTACGGAAGTAAATGAGCAGGATGACTTACTCGCCTATCAGAAAACCTATCAAGACAAAAGCGAGACCTATTATCTTAACTTCTCCACCACGGAGGTGAAGACGGTGAAGGCCTCCGGAAAAGTGACTTTCTTAGATAACCTTTCTTCCGATCCGAGTAGTTTCCGAGATGGGACGATCACCTTGAAGCCGCTCTCGATAGCGGTTGTCAGGTAAAAGGAGAAAAACATATGGCAAGTGTTAGACTGGAACACATCTATAAGGTTTATCCGAACGGTGTAAAAGCTGTCGAGGATATGTCCTTAGACATCAAGAACGGCGAATTCATCGTTTTCGTCGGTCCTTCCGGCTGCGGTAAATCGACGACTCTGCGTATGGTTGCAGGTCTAGAGGATATCACGGCGGGCGAACTTTATATCGATAATCAGATCGTCAACGACATGGAACCGAAGGACCGTGATATTGCGATGGTCTTCCAGAACTATGCTCTGTATCCGCATATGACCGTTTACGAGAATATGGCTTTCGGCTTACGCTTACGCCATGTTCCGGACGATATTATTCAGGAAAAGGTGCTCTGGGCTGCCGATATTCTCGGTATTCGCGACTATCTCGATAGAAAACCGAAGGCGATGTCCGGTGGCCAAAGACAGCGTGTCGCTTTAGGTAGAGCGATTCTTCGTGACCCGAAGGTCATGCTTCTCGATGAGCCGCTCTCTAACCTGGATGCCAAACTACGCGCACAGATGCGTACCGAAATCGCGAAGCTTCATCAGCGTCTTAAGACCACCTTCATCTATGTCACACACGACCAAACCGAGGCTATGACCTTAGGCGACCGTGTCGTCGTCATGAAGAAGGGACGTGTCCAGCAGGTGGATACGCCGAAGAACCTTTATAATTATCCGGCTAACCTCTTTGTCGCAGGCTTTATCGGGACTCCGCAGATGAACTTCTTCGATGTGACCTTGACCCGTAAAGGTGAAAAAGTCGATGTCAAGCTCACCAAGACGGGACAGGTTCTTTCTCTTGATTACAATCAGCTCATCAAGGTTCTCCCGCAATATCTGACCGGCGAAAAGAAAGTCGTTTTAGGTATCCGTTGTGAAAATGTTCTTTTAGCGAAGAAGAATGACCCGAACGCAATCCCGGTGAGAGTTTCCCATAACGAGGAACTTGGTGCGGATTGCCTTATCTACGGCAATATTGATCTTAACAGCGAAGAAATTTCCTCCAATGCCAAAGGAAGCATCATCATCAAAGTCCTTGATGTCAGCGGAATCAAACCGGGAGATGTCATCTATGTTCAGATGGATCTCGCCCACGCTTATTTCTTCGATGCCGAAACCGAGAATATGATTGTTCCCCGCATTCCGGTCTATAACTCTCTCACAGCGAATGTTAAGACGAATAATCTAGAGGTCTTAGGTCAGTCTTATCCTCTTCCGCCGGCTTTAGCAACTTCCGATGTCGAAGGAGCCGAACTGGAAGTTCCGACCGATGCCGTTCATATCGGGGAAGGTCCTCTGAAGGCGAAAGTAGTCGAAAACGAAGTCATCAATTCTACTCATCTGATTCATCTCTTTGCCGGTAACCGTATCTTCTTCGCTTTGGATACGAAGGATTACCCTGTCGGCTCTGAGGTTTCTCTTTCCTTTGATCCGACTCTCCTCTCTTTGAAAAAAGACGGTAAGGTTCTTTTCTCGCCTCTTTCAGAAAGAGATTCCTTCACGGCTACTTTCTACAACTACGATACCGTCATGTCCAAGAATCCGGATCCGGCTTTCCAGAAGTTCCGTGACGATAAGATCAAGGCTGCTCAGTCGGTTATGGATGCTAAGTTCGTCATGGAGAACATGGACTACGATAAAAAGCGCTTGGCTATCAGCAATGAATCCGCGGTGAACACCAAAGAGAAAGCAAAGGCTGATTTCGATGCTAAGAAGCAGGAGAACGAAACAAAGATCGCTCAGTGCAAAGCCGAGACGAAGAAATCCTTGGAAGTCTTAGAAGCGGATTTCAAGAAGAAGAAGGAAGAAGCGAAGAAACAGAACGACGAACTCTTCCGCAAGAAGAAAGAAGAAGAGGAAGCCGAATATAAGTCCTTCAAAGCCCATAACAAGGATAAAGAAGTCCTGAAGAGACGTGAAGACGAATACCATATCTTCAAGGACAACTTCCAGACCGATAAAGAGAATGCCTATGAGCTCCTTCTCAATGGTTTGACCATGGATTATGAATCCAAGGTCTCTACTCTCAAGGCTTCTAGCCACCGTCAGCAGGATCTCTGGAAGAAAGAGATCAAGGATGCTAAGGAAGCGGAAAAGAAAGCGGAGAATCCTCTCTTCTATCTCAATAAGGAGCATCAGGAAAAACTCAATAATCTCACCAAAGAAAAGAAGGAAGCGGTCAATCGCGCAGGTCTTGTCTTCTTCTTTGCTCTTCCGGGTGGCCATTATGAGATGGCAAGCGACATCATCTCCAACAAACTGATCCAAGGTTTAGGTACGAGAGTCTTCTCGAAAACTTTCCGCATCGATATGCCTCACGATGGTTTTGTCGAAGCCGAAGGCAATAACGCTTTCAAAGCGGTTGTTGAAGATAACCTCGATTACGGAAAGACCGTTTTCGTCAAACTCGGTTACAAGGGAGAAGATGGTCAGACGCATTCCTTCTATTTCAAGAGTGATAAACCGTTAGAAGTCGGGAAGGAACTCCATCTTGGTTTCAACCTTGAGACTTCTGCCATCACCGAGACGGAGATGAACATCCGTCTCTACTAAAGGAGAAGGATTATGAAAAAAACGCGATTTCTATCTTTTCTTTTTCTCCCTCTCCTTTCCCTCGCAAGCTGTTCTTCTTCAAAAGACACGACAACTGCTTTAGAGCAATCGAAAGAGATTGTCGGTAAGATTTCTCTTTCCGAGAAAGTCCCGGAGACTTATGTTTTCAAAGGCCATATCGCGCAGTTCAACTTGGTCCGTCCCGCAAAGGGAAACGGTGGTATTAATGAAGCTTCCCCTCTATTAGGAGAACCGGTCCATATCAGTAAGGACGATTACTATAACCCGACTTCGGCAACCGATCAGAGCGGCACTTATTATTCCATCGTCAACGCGATGATCCCTTCTACCGATCCTAACGCGGTTCTCGACTTCGCCTACACAAATTCGAATCTGGTCTTCTCCGCCTCCGGTGTAAGTGGTAAACTTACTTTCCGTAAGGTACAGCTTTCCGCTGACGATGCCTTCACTTTCGGAGAAGTCGATGTCTCCGGCCGCTTCGATGTCTCTCTCACCTATAACAGGGAAGGAAACCTCGTGAGTGAAACGGTGAAAACCGTGGGAAATCTTCATTCCGATTCCGAATCGACGGTGGATTACAAGCTGACCTATTCGTATGGATCTTAAAAAACTTTCTCCGTTTCTTCTGCTTCCTCTTCTATTTTCCTGTTCTTCTTCGATGCCTCAGAATCTTCAGGATTATCTTTCCCACTGTTCTTTAGCGGAGGCGGAATCCTCGGTCTTTTCGGCCGAAGTCGTCTATGACGACATCGCCAAAGATAAGGAAGGAAACGAAGTCGGTTCTTACCATATTGTGCAAGCCATCTGTTTTGACTTTGATAACCAAAAAGCTTCCCATACTCTCTCTTCTACTTATCAAGGAAATCTGAAGTTTTATGACCCGGAGAATAGCTTCTATCTCTCTCTCGAAAAAATGTCTCTTTCTTACGATAGTGAGAAGAATGCCTACACCAAGTCGATCCATAAGGAAGGCTATACCGAGCTGGATGAAAGTAGTGAGAAAAAGTCTCACGATGAGACTTTGACTCTTACGGAGCAGAACGCAAAATTCCAAATGAACGATTTCTTCTTCACCTCCGATAATGCGGGAACCTTTGTCTCGGGTGGTGTCTACTATGCGGATTTCTTCAAGAATCACAGAAGTTACTATAAATATATGTCTATCGATGAGAACAATCTCTTTGTCTACACTCTGAACAATATCGCCTATGGAGATTTCTCCAAGAACGCCGATCCCAAGGAAGACAGAGGCTCGGTCGATGAATCGATTTGGATGAATGAAAAGGGACTTCTGGTGAAGATGACGCAGACCTTGGAAAATTTCACTACCGGTATCACTTCACAGGGAACTGTGGATGCGACTTATGTCTATCGTTGACAAGTTGTTATTGCTTATTATTGCCATATATTAAATGAGATCCGTCTATCTCTTGGAAAGGGGATTGTTATTATGGACAAGAAAAGAAGTTTCGGTATTCTGATGCCGCTTTCTAGCCTTCCTTCTCCTTATGGAATCGGAACCTTAGGGAAAGAGGCTTTTGACTTTGTCGACTTCTTAGCGGAAAGTAAAGCCAGAGTCTGGCAGCTTCTTCCCCTGAGTGTCACAAGCTATGGCGATAGTCCGTATCAGTCTCCTTCTGCGAATGGTCTTAACTATTACTTCATCGACTTAGATACCCTCAAAGAAGAAGGATTACTCAAACAGGAAGAAATCGATGCCTGTGACTTCGGAAAAGATCCGAGCCTTGTCGACTATGGAAAACTCTTCCTCAACCGTGTTCCGCTTCTAAGAAAGGCTTTTGCCCGTTTCAACAAGAACGATAAGGAGTTTACCGCCTTCGTTGAAAAAGGAACCTACAAAGAGTTCTCTTTCTTCATGACCTTGAAGAGCCTGCAGCACTTCGCACCCTGGTATGAATGGCCGGAAGAATTAAGGAACTATACTCCGGAACTCGAAAACAAGGTTCTCAAGGAGAATGAAGAGGATTATCTTTTCTATCAGTTCACGCAGTTCATCTTCTTAAGACAGTTCAATAAACTCAAAGACTATGCCCACAGCAAAGGAATCTCCCTCATGGGCGATATGCCTTTGTATCTCGCTTACGATTCGGTCGAATGCTACGAGCATCCGGAACTCTTCCTTCTCGACTCCAACCATCGTCCGATCAAAGTCGCCGGTTGTCCGCCGGATGGATTCTCTCCGGACGGTCAGCTCTGGGGTAACCCGATCTACAACTGGGCGTATCAGAAGAGCACCGGCTATGCCTGGTTCAACGAGAGAATCCGTCAGAACTTAAGCATCTACGATATCCTCCGTATCGACCATTTCCGCGGTATCGCCGGTTACTACACCATTCCGTATGGTGATAAGACAGCCCGTAACGGAAAATGGGAAGTCGGCCCTGGATTTGACCTGTTCAAGGATAAAACCGATCTTCCGATTATCGCTGAGGATTTAGGTTTCCTTGACGATGCCGTCAAGACCCTTCTCCGTCAGACCGGTTATCCGGGTATGAAGGTCCTGGAGTTTGCTTTCGACGGTCATCCGGATAACGACCATAAGCCTTCTCTTCAGACCGAGAACTATGTCTGCTATACCGGAACCCACGATAACGAAACCATCGTCGGCTATCTCAGTAACCTCAAGGAGAACGAGCTTGAAGTCTATAAGAAGGATGTCAAAGAGCAGTGTCAACTGCTCTCTGTTCCTTATAGAGCAGCTAATCTGAAGGAACTCGGAGAAACCACCGATGAACTCTGCTTAGCCGCTCCTACCTTCTTATCCATCCTTCCAATCTGGGATATTCTTCTTCTCGATGATAGAGCGAGAATGAACACACCTTCGAAACTCTCTTCTTCCAATTGGGTCTATCGTTCTCTGAAGGAGGATTTCACTAAGGAGAGAGCCGAAAAGCTTGCTAAGCTAGTTCTCAAGTATCACCGTTATAAGCAAGATTAGTCAAAAAAGGAATTTCGAGCATCAAGCCAGCCTAGGAGTTTCTTAGGTTGGCTTTTCTTATGAATATTTTTCTTTTTCCTAACAAAGAGAAGTAGAACTTTTGTACAATGGAGAAGACGATAGAAAGAAAACAACATGAGTGAACTGATTGTCGATAAACTGACAAAGATCTATCATCCCGGAGAAGAAAACGAAGTCAAAGCCCTAGACGGTGTCTCCTTCACTTTGGAAGAAGGTTCCTTTGTCGTTATCTTAGGAGCTTCCGGTGCTGGAAAATCCACGTTTCTCAACCTTTTAGGAGGAATGGATACCCCTACTTCCGGTTCTTATTTTCTCGATGACGAAGATATCGCTAAAGCGGACGAAAAGAAGCTTTCTCAGTTCCGCAGAACCAAAATCGGTTTTGTCTTCCAGTTCTATAACCTGATGCCGAATCTGACGGCACTGGAAAATATCCGCTTAGCGGAATCGGTAGCGGAGAATCCCTTCGATTCTTTTGAAATGCTCAAAGCCGTAGGGCTAGAAAAAAGAGCCAACAACTTCCCTTCTCAGCTCTCCGGAGGAGAACAGCAGCGAGTCGCAATCGCAAGAGCGGTCGTCAAGAACCCCGAACTTCTTCTCTGTGATGAACCGACCGGAGCCCTCGATAAAAAGACCGGAGCCCAGATTGTAAAATTGCTGCAGGACGTATCGGAGCAATATCATAAGACCGTCATCATCGTCACCCATAACTCGAAGATTGCTTCCTGTGCGAAAAGACTGATCCGTCTTAGCGACGGCCGTATCGAGTCAGATACCATCCAGGAGAATCCTCTTCCTGCCGATCAGGTAGAGTGGTAGAAGTAGAAACAACTTTGATTCATATTGTTGAGATTCCTATTTGTTATCTGCATAATTTCTGCGAATAGTTTTATGTATTTTTCTTTTTCCCCTGCGGGAATCGAAGGCGAAAGCGTCACTACGATTCTTCCGGACGGATCCGCAAGAAGGGAAAAGTCGAATTACCGTGAAATATCCTTCCTCTGCGACAAGCCCTTCTACGCTCTTTCTCTTTATCAGGGTCTTCCTCTTCTTGCTCTGTCGGTCACCGACTTATAAAGACAAAAAACGATTACAGCACAATCTTCCTTTTTGTTAGGTTAACCGGATGTTGCTTCCCCTATCTGTGCCTTTTTTTCCCTTCCTGTGTTCGGTAGCGGTTTTCTTGATTCCAAGTCCTTAGATGCACTGTTTGATATTCTCTTGGAGGCTACTCCGATATTCGTCTATCGTAAGCGCCAAGCAGAGACATGGTTTAAAAGGCTCCGCCGGCAGTGCGACAATCCTCCTGTTAAAAGAAAATTGTCCATTACCATAGTCTTACCCAATTGTCGGTACCAAAGCTTTGGTAAAACTATGTCAAAAAAACCATTGGGGTTCTTTCCTCGCAATTGGATAAGTATCAGCCGCGAAGGATAGCTCTTCAGGAATTTCATCCTTGTTCTTTTTTTCTGTTTTGGAAAAAGGGCGGAAACGCAATCGGCTTTCCTATATTCCACATCGATTTTTCTAGAAATGGTAACAGAAACCGTCGGCAAAACGGTTCTTTACAACTCCGGTTTCGTGAAGGAACGAATTGTATAGAAGCGCTTCCACAATCGCTTTTACGTGAATAGCGACGCACATTTTGATGTAGGTTGACAACGCTACTGCAGTTATTTATGTTATAAAATAACAAAGGCATCAATGGAAGGAAAAATTTTATGGAAATTTTAAGCTTATTCTCATTCCTTCTCCTTGTTACCGCTTGTTACTGCCGATGCCCGTTGATTCATGCAAAGCACACCTTTTCCAAAACGTATCAGAGCTATACGGCAACCGAGCATGCTAAAGTTTGCTCTTGTGGCCGTGCAGAAGATAAGCAGAAGCACACCTTTTCCACTCTTCTTGGAAGATGTACTGTCTGCGGAGAAGTCTATAATCCTAATCCAGATATTTCGGTTTAAGAAAGGAGAATTCTTATGAAAACAGCAAAGATTCTATTACCTCTTCTTGCTTTATCATTATTTTCTTCCTGCCAACCTTCCGCTTCTTCTGAGTCGGACAACCCCTCCTCTTTACTGTCCGATGAGGTTTCCTCCTCGCAGAAAAGGACTTTTACGCTTAAGGTCACCTTTGTCAATTACGACGCTCACTTCGATGATAACGAATATGTAGACTATATCTACTCGACGGAGAAAGACATTATCAAAACAGTGAACTTCACCTTAGAAGAAGGAACCCGCTATGAAATCAACTGTGAGGACATATGGATCGCCTATATGGGAGAATGGAAATATGAGCATTTCGTCGACCGTTCCTGGTTTCAATTCCATGCGAGTTTTAAATTGAACCCGCTGGAATATCTTAATATTCTTGACCCGATTGAGGAAGACACTTCGGTCTATTCCTATTTTATCGGGAAGCTGCCCGAAGGATGGAACCCGGAAAGGAGAAATAACGGCGGTTCCCTTTATTGATCGAGAACCGATTTTCTGTTTCTTATAGAAGCTGTCTTTCCTGACGAAAAGAACATTTCAAAGGAAAAGGCGGGTATCCTGTAAAGAACCATGTCTTCTTTGCTTCTTGATACCCGCCCTTTTTCTTTTCCGATTACCAGATGATGACTCTCTTCTCCGGAGCAAGGTACATCTTATCGGTGGGTTTGACATCGAAAGCTTTGTACCACTGCGGGAAGTTACGAGGCTGCATATTGGCTCTCAGTTCGGCAGGAGAATGCACATCGATCGAAAGGAAGAGCTGGATGAGCTGCTCTCTTGCTTTGTTGCACCAGATTCTTCCCCAGTTGAGGAAGTATTCCTGATAGTTCTTCTCTTCCATCTCATCCATGATCTCGAGGGTGACAGCCATTCCGCCGTTATCGGCGATATTTTCACTGACGACAAGTTCGCCGTTTACTTTTCCACCGTGGTATTCGATACCGTCGAATTCCTCAATCATAGCCTTAGTCTTCTTCTGGAAGGCTTTGTAATCCTTCTTGGTCCACCAATTGTGGATTGCGCCGGTTTCATCGCACTGCGCACCGTTATTATCGAAAGCGTGGGAGATCTCATGCCCGATGACAGCCCCGATGCCGCCTAAGTTCTCACTTCTGCTCTGTTTGATGCTATAGAACGGAGCCTGTAAGATCGCAGCCGGGAAGGTGATGGAATTGGAGGAAGGATCGTAGCAGGCATTGACCATATGACCAGGCATCGGCCAACGGTTGCGGTCGACCGGCTTGAAGAGAAGATCGAGTTCGTAACGATAAAGAGCCTGACTGAGTTTCGAGATAGCGGTGTAGAGCGAATCTCGCGGAGAGACATGGAGAAGATCATATTTCGGATCGACTTTATCCGGATAACCCATACGGATCGTCATCTTCTCGAGTTTGACGATGGCCTTCTTCTTGGTTTCTTCTTCTAAGAAAGTATTTGCCTGGATTCTCTTTTCATAGGTCTTGATGATGAGATGGACGATCGAGGTGATATCTTTCTTCGCCTCTTCGCCGAAGTAGGTCTTTCCATAATAGAGACCGATCGGTTCGGAGAAGAAACGGGAAGTAAGACGATAGGCCTGGGTTTCGATATCCGGGTTCTTCTGGATACCGCGTAAAGTATTCGCATAGGAAGTTCCGATCTCACGGAGTTCTTCCGAAAGATAAGGAGTCGCATCGACTAAGGTGTTCACATAGGCCCAGTGCTGATAGAGAGGATAGTTGTTCTCGGTGAATAACTCGGTGAAGTGATCTAAGTATCTCGGTTCGGCGATCATGATCTCTTCCGGAAGCTTTTCCCCGTAGATCTTCTTTAAGACTCTGCGGAGTTTGACCGGAGCGATTCTTCTGGTGACCGCGCTGAGTTTGACCGGGTTATAGCATTTGACGTATTCGCTCCATTCGACCTGGGATTTGACTAACTTCGCTAAGAGCTCATCGAAAGCTAAGGTATCTTTCCGATACTGCTCCTGCTCTTCTTGGTTTAAGTCGGTATAAGCAAGAAGCTTAGAGACCATTTCCGAATAGGTCTTGATCAGAGCATCGTGTTTGTCCTTCTTATCTTCCTGATAATAGGTAGTATCCGGTAAGAGGAGGCTAGGACCGGTGAAGAAAAGACAATACTCCGTCGGTTTATGCATGTTTTCGGTGACCGAGAGCGTGAAGGGAAGCGGATAACCTCCTAAAAGGAGTTTATCGAGCTTGCGGTTGAAAACAGCGATATCGGTTAAAGAACGGATAAAAGCCAATTCCTTAACGACCGGTTTGATGCCTTCTTTGTTTCTACGGGTGGTGTTTCTGGCACTCTTATAGAGGCGGACGGCTTCTTCGATATAGGGAGAAGGGATATCCTTGCTTCCGTTTTTGAAGGAACGGAAATCCTTCATCAGAAGCTTTTCGACACCGGTATCTAAGTCAGCAAAGCCACCGACTCTGGATTTATCTTCCGGGATGACGGCTTTCTTTAACCAAGCGCCGTTGACATACTGATAAAGATCGTCTTGAACACGGACTTTTTTCTGAGATTCCATTTCTGGTTTTCTCCTTTCTTTGATTAGCACTTTCGGATGTCTTCCTATTCTATCCTCTTAAGAAGAAAGAAAAAAGAAAAGTGAAAAAGAAAATTTCAATATTCTAACTTTCTCATTCCTTCGGTAGAGAAAAAGACAAAGGAAAACAACTCTTAGGAAGAGAAAAGAACTTGGTTTTATTTATTTGCTTTCAGAAGCTTTAAGAGAGGAAGCAATTGTGGATCTTTAAAACACCCTATTTCGAGATATCGATACCTGTCAAAGCTTAGGGAAGAAGATGCTTCTTGTAGGAGAGAAGGAAGGACGTCCTATCGTTAGGATTATTCCTGCTCTCTTCCAAAGCTAAGTAGTCTCGGCTCTCCGTGCGGTTGATGGCTTCCTAATAAGAGAGGAACAAACAAAGAATCTTCCAATAGAGAGATCGAGGAAGAGACCATCCGAGCTATCCTTCCCTTGTAATCGAAATAGGGAGGGTAATAGACCATAGCGTATTGAACAAGGTGAGGTAAAAGAACCAAATACTTTTTTTGAAACCCTTTTTCTTTCAGCTTTCTTTAAGAAATCAAAGCTGTCCTTTCTTCTCTGTATACGCTTACATTTCTAAAAAGGCCCTATCTATGGGCTTTTGCTTTTCTTCTTTGTTTCTTTTTAGTTCCTGCTTTTATACTTCTTTCTCAAAGCGAAGAAGAGGAGTAGTACCTCAGGAGGAGTCTAAAGCGAGCCGCTGTTGATGGAAGAGCGGTGACAAGTCCTCAGGGAACGAGCCTTGGAGCTGCTATCAGGAAATCAAGTAATGATAGCCGGGTTCTTGCCCGTCACAGCAAGGAAATGATTCTTTCTGAAGGGAATCACTTCGAAGGTCAAGGCTGTGAAGCCTTGATAAACTAAGGTGGTACCACGCAAATCAATGCGTCCTTAGGTCAATTGACCGGAAGGACGCATATTTTTTTTACTCCTTCCGTCAAACTTCAGCGAAAGGGGGAACTTACTATGAAACTGAAGAAAATTGTCTCGTTCGTGATGTTGTCGGCTTCTCTTTGCTCTCTTGCTTCCTGTGGTAGCAGCAACGAAGATTTACTCTCTGCCGCGGTCTCTAAGAAGGAGTTAGTCGTCGGTTTAGAAGCGACGTATAAGCCTTTTGAGTACACGGATACACAGGGTAACATCGTCGGCTTTGATGTAGACTTCATGGGCTTAGTCGAAAAGAAGATCGAGTCTACCTACCATATCGACTTGACTCTCACCTTCAAGGATCTTGCTTTCGATGGTCTTATCACTTCGGTTCAGTCGGGTCAGATCGATGTCATCTGCTCGGCGATGACTATCAACGAAGAAAGAGAAAAGAGCGTCTCTTTCTCGGATCCTTACTTCGACAGCAAAAGCGTTGTCGTTGTGAAAACCGGTTCTTCTATCTCCACGATGGAGGATTTAAAGGCTGCGAAAGTCGGTGCCCAGATGGGAACCGAGCAGGCTAGCTATATCACCGAAGACGGTTGGAACTCCGCCAATATGGTTGTCACGAAAGTAAGTGACTTATCTCTCGCCTTAGAAAGCGGTCAGATCGACGCATTAGTCTTAGATCAAGCCGTTGCCGAATCCTTAATCGCTGCCTACAGCGATATGACGATATTAGATGGCATCGATTTTGATGATGCGGGAAGCTTTGGTATTGCGGTGAGCAAAACCAATACGAGCGAATTCCTCTCTCTTGTCAACTCTGTTATCCGCGATAGCAAAGCCGATGGCAGTCTGACGAGTCTTTATCAATCGGCGGTCGAAAAGGCTAACGCCTAAGAAGTATGAATACGTTTCTAGCCTATTCGCTTGATTTCGGCCCTGTGATCGAAGCCTTGCCCCGTTTTCTAAACGGGGCTTTGATCACCCTTTGTTTCTCTCTCGCTACCGTTTTAGGGGGAAC
>ONBI01000047.1 GCA_900316035.1 uncultured Eubacteriales bacterium | reverse complement strand
CACCGGTCTACGCTTTGTGAGTCGCTATCTAGTTCGTCGACAACTACGCCTATTGGGACTTTCACCCTAGAGCAATGGCATGCCCATCATACAAGAAAATCTCTTCCCTAGAAACCTAGGGAAGAGAAAGAAGTTCAGCCTTAGAGATCAGAGTCTCTTCATTTCGACATAGGTCGAAACAAAGAGCCAATCGTCAGAGGCATCGGAGCTATTCTCAGTTGTGGAATAATATTCTCCGTTATCTTTGACTTCATAGTCGGTCGCAAATTCCACTAGCTTATAGTTGGTGAAGTCATAGAAGGTCTTCGTCTTCATGGTGAAGGAGTTGATCGTATAGGAGCTATACGCTTTTCCATCGCTCTTAGTGAGAGCATCATACTTCTCCATGAAGGTGAAGTAATGAGCCATCGAGCTATCGCCGGAAGAGCCTTTGGCTTCCTTTAAAGAATCCAAAGAATCGAAGTAACCGAAGTCAGAATCGTTTCCGTTCATACGGAAGTCGGCGGAGACTTTGGCTTTCGCTACCCCTCCAAGAACGGAGACCGAGGTGTTGAGAGTCAAAGCATAGAACGGAGTCCTGGCGGTTTCTCCTTCCGCTACATTCTTTTCTCTCTGATGGTAGATATCAAGTTCGGTAGCACCGAACGTAAGCAAAGGATCCTGAGTGGAAGTATCGGAGTTCTTGTAGGTAAGAGAGAAGAAATCATTCAAAGAAGCGACCAAGGAGAACTTCTGTTTCTCGCTATCATAGAGAGTCGTCGAACCGATCAAGGAGGAGAAATCGGAGCTGAGAGAGATATTCAGTCCATCGGTAAGGCTAGAAGTGGTCGTGGTATTAGAGGAATCCTCACTAGTAGTAGAAGTATCACTACTACTATCACTAGAAGAAGATTCTTCCTTCTTCTTTGCTAAGGCATCATAGACATTGGCAGCGATCGTCTTTCCTGCCGGACGGTCATCAAGATCAAGAACAACGCTGAGAGCATAGTAAGGAAGATTGTTCTTGACGTTTTCACCGGTGGTCTTATAGGCTTTCGCCTGTTTTGTCGAACCGTCCTTGTTGGTGACGACATTGACATAGACACTCTTGGTAGTGGGATCTAAGAAGAACTCGGAAGAATAGTAGCCAGCTTCATTGATCTCTTTATTTCCTAAGTTGAAGGAAAGATACGAATAGACTTTGCTATCCTTGATATAGAACTGCATATCGGAATAGACATCGAAGCAATAGGAATCCAGCCCGATCTCCTGCCAGGTATCCTTATCGGCAAAGAGAGAGAAGTCTAAACGTAAAGCACCCGAGAGATGGAAGTAGTTATTCTCGGTCGTATCGACACCCATCTTGACAAGCTGCGGAAGAGAATCGAGATCTAAGAACTTCGCCTTGTTCTCTTCGTTATAGGTGAGCATGTTCTCCTGTTTTGCTGTCGCTTCGTCATAGGCGGCAAAGCCGATCGAAGCTTTGGCTAGAGATACGCCTTCAAAGGTTCCTAAATCCAAGGAGATCGAATCGAGTTTTGCAGGTGTGGTAGTCGTCGTCGCATTGCCATCGCTATCGGTAGAAGTCGAAGAAGAGGATGGCGTATATTTCACAACCATAGTTACGACATTGCCTTCGTCTTCGATACCGAATAAGGCTTTATCGGCAACGATGGTGATCGTATCGTTTGCTTCATCAAAGGAGACGCTATCGATCAGAGGATAATCTAAAAGAAGAGAAGGAGAATGCTGCTGGATTGCTTCCATAATCGGCAAAGAAGAAGAGACTTCTTCTCCGCCGCTGAGGAGATCGAGCAAGACATTGGTCTTCGAAGCCGAAGAGACGGTCTTTGCGATATCGGAAACGGTGGAAGAATGCATCAAGAGATGCATCTTGTTATAGTCAGCCGTGAATTGACCGTCAGTCACTTTTCCGTTTGCATCGACTTCGTTCTGATACTTGAAGCGGATCGTCTGTTCGACTTCTCTAGAAGAAACATCGACTCCGGAGAAAGCGACATAGGGATGCTTCAAAGTGAGATACCCACCGACTAAAGGAGCATCGCTATTTGTTAAATCCCAGGAACCTTTTCCTTCTAAGGAGACTTTACTTCCTTCTTTTCCTTCTTCGTTAGAGGTTCCCTGGTATTGCCCGGATACCTGAATCGAATACTTCTTCAAGTCCGTTCCGAGATGATAGAAAGCGGAGAAGATCTCAGTGGCATCCGCAATCTTGGTGAAGCCAGTGACATCATAATTGGAAAGAAGATTATTCGGATAGTCTTCAAAGGAAAGAGAGAAGACCATATCCTGATCGGCATCTAAGGTGGTGGCGACCTGGATGTTCTTGAAGAAGAGAGAACTATCCTTATAAGAGGAATTCAGAGTCAGCGTGATCGAAGAGATCTTATTCGCTAACAGAGAATCTTCACGGAAGAACTTGTTGACATTGAGAACGACCTGGATGGTATTGCCCGAGACCGTTCCATCACTTCCGGTCGAATCATCGGCCGAGATCGTGAGGAAATCCTCTAAGCCGGTGAGATTCCCCTGCTTGATCTTCTCCATGCAGTTCTTGAAATCGTCGCTGGCCTTGAGGACCGAGAGAACATCATCCATGGAATCGAAGGAAGAGGATACACTCGAAGAGCTCTTCTCATTGAGGATGTTCTTCATCTCGCCTAACTGTGCCTGCTCGATATAGTTGCGGAAGATATAGGAAGTGTTGGAAGTCTTATCGTCGTTGGTCTTGGTTCTTCCATAGCTGAGATAAAGGTTATGGCTATCGGTAGAACCCTTATAGAACATCTCCAGATCACGGGAAAGAGCACTGGTCGAAGTAGATTCATTGAAGGAGAGATAGTATTCGCCGTTCTGATATCCGTCCTTGATCTTGGTTTCCCCTAAGGAACTGAGATCCGCTCCGATCTGACCGGAAGCGGCGATTGTCGAATAGGTCGAAGAAGAGGTCTTCGCCTTTCCGATGCGGTCTTTATAGGTAAGAGAATAATTCGCTAAGAACTTACGTTCCGAAACCAGGTCACCCAAGGTTTCAAAGAGAGGGACGATTCCCTTATAGTCGGAATATCCTTCGCTGAGATTCTGAGAAGAGGCAAACGTAGAGATCTCTTCAAAGCCTTTATCTTCGGCATAGACCGGAGTAAGGGAGATTTTGAAATCGATACCCTGATAACGGAGACCGGAGACGGAGAGAGAAGTGATCTTACTATCGCTAAGAGAAGTAGAAACCTTTAAGGAGATGGTGATCGGACCACCGGTAAGACCGAAGCAACTACCATCGGCCTTTAAGACAAAGGAGGTCTTGCTACTATCGTAATCCAAGGCAACCGGGATTCCGTTCAGGGAAGAGTAGTCTCCTTCTTTGACTTTATCGAAATCGACGTTTCCTAAGGTCGTTGAAAGCTCGTTGGAGATAACCGCAATCGCCTGTTTTCCCGTTCCCTTGCTGATATAGTCCATCAGGGAGGAAAGAGAGGAATTGGCCATTTTTCCCTTGACGAGGTTATTGAAGCGTAAGTAGCTTGTTTCACTCGAGCCATCGTAATAAGCCATCAGGCTATTGAGTTCCTGGCTGTAGGTTTCTTCGGAAGTCGTTCCGTCGCTATTGGTAATGGTCTTCTTGGCATTCGGATCCATATGGTCAAGAACAAGACCATATTTTCCTTTGGAGAAATCCTTGGCGATACCGCTAGCATCCGCATACATGGTGCCGTCGATCGTATACCAAGGAGAGGTGGTATCGGTGGCGCTATCGACTTTGGCTAAGTCGATACCGAGTTTGACGTTGGCTTTCTTGGTGTTGAAAACCTTGGTGACGGTCTCGAAGATCGAACCGGTCGCATCCGTGATATCGGTATACTGGCTCTTATCGGTAAGCTTGGTATAGGTAGAAGCCGAGGCAGTGGAAGTCAAGGTGCCGTTTAAGGTCAAAGCAAGCTTCTTCGTATAGGTAGTCGTATCACCGGTCGCTTTGCTATCGGCTTCTTCAATCACGATGCCGTCGCTAGAGGTTGTGGAGATCGTGAAGGAAGAGAAAGCTGTATCGGTGACAATCTTGAGATTGACATTGCTGAGACGGATATTCTTAACAACGAGAGGCTGATTATCCTTAAGCTGAATCGTGAAGACATAGTTTCCGCTTTCATCGGTCGATTCGCTCGTGCTGATCAAGGAGAGATAATCTTTTGCCTGGCTTAAGATATCGGAGATCTTGACATCGGAAGTCGAGGAAGCTTCGTTCGGAACGAGGATACCGACGGTTTTCAATAAATCCATCACATCGGAAAGCGTCTGCGGAGCAAAGAGGCGCATCGCTTTTCCGCCGTACTGGACAAAGGCGTACTGAAGCTCTTCGACACGGAGATTCAAGGTCTGATCCAGTCCGCGGTACTGGACATTGAGGTCGGTAGCAAGATTGACTTCACTCGAAGAGATATTGGCTAAATCGACATCGAGATTGTTGAGATTGAGCTTGATCGGATCCATCGCCGACTGATTGTAAGGAGTCAATTGAACACCGAAAGAGGAGCTTTTGAGCTCCTTGCTGGTGGCAAGGGCGTTGATGGCTTTCGAGAAATTTGTCTCCGTCGGGGTATTGGTGTTGTTGTTATCGATATCCGGAACCTCGTAGCTCGTGCTGTTGTTGTTCTGGTTGCTCTTCTGGATCTGGTCAGAAGTGTAGTAGACGATAGAACCGGTGGTTGCCATCGTCACGACCGAGATCAGACCCATCAAAGAGAAGTGCTTGATTTTTTTGGCGTTCATGAATTGCCTCCTTAACAAGAATCATTCCGCTGGGAAGAGATCGTATCCTTTGAAGTCCTCGTCTCCTTTTTCGGGAACCGGGACATTGACGGAATTAAAGGTTTCACTATCAGAATGGAAGTAATATTGCGTAAGGGTCTGAGACATCGATGCGGACATGAAGCCGATATTGGCAGAATAGGCATCGGTGAAGACCGAGGAAGTGAGATAGAAAGAAGAGTCGAGAGTGAAGACAAGATGCGACGAAGTGAAGGGAGGACGGGAAGCTAGTCCACCCGTGGTCCGCATCTGGACCGAGTAGTAGGAGCATCCGGAAGCGATACGTTTCGTCGTATCGGTGTTCTGCGAGACATCACTATCCGTGTAGAGATCGATCGTCACTTCATAGCCAGAATCGGTTTTGGTAAGGGTAGAGGATTTGACGGTGCTTGGTCCGATCAGGTAGATGACAACGCCGCAGATATGGTGTTTGGTCTTCTCTTCGCTCTGCTCGTAGACCGTCTTATCGGAAGTGAGATAGCGGTCAGAGACCGGCCTCTCTTCCGATAACGAAGAAGTGTCGCTGGTGCAGTAGTAGGAACCTTGGAAGAGTTTTCCGTTCTTCTGGAAGAAATCGTCATAGGTGTAAGAGACATCTTCCGCACTTGCCCAGTCTTTCGCCGTGCTCCCTTTGTAGGAATGGACGGTACCGTCGAGATAGTCGTAATAACGGTCGGCAGTGTGGACGACACTCGAAGAAGAGATGTTCTGGTTGAAGACGACCTTTGGCGTAGAGTAGGTTGCCGATTGGATGTTCTGGGAAACACCCATAGAGACCGCAGCGCCCTTACAGAGAGTCAGCGCATAGGGGAAAGAAGCCTGGGCGTGAAGAGAATAGTTGACGAGCTGATAGGGCTGATAGTCCTGCTCTAAGGTGTTGGAAGAAAGAGACTTTTCAATTTCTTCCTTTGTCGGAACAACCCCTTCACTGCCACCGCTAGAGAGAACCGTTCTTTCCGGATTGAGCCAGTGGAAGAGAACGTATCCGCCTGCGGCACCGACGACAACAGAGACAGCCACAACGATGGAAGTAGTAAGGATAGCGCGTTTCTTCTCCTGTTTCGGAGTGAGAGGAAGTTTCTCTTTCTTCTTTTTGCCTTTTGCTTTTCCCTTATTAAGGGGAACAGTTTCGGTTTTTTCAGCAGGAAGAGAATCTTCTTTTTCCTCTTTCTTCAAAGCGGAAGAAGAGTCACTGGAAGAGGTGGTTTCCTGTGGATGGATATCGGTAGTAGAGGTAGATGTTTCTTTCTTTTCGTCCATATGATTCCTTTTCCCGGACCTTTATTACTTTAATTAGCGAAAAGCAAGGAAACAAAGGTTTCCAAGCTGAAAAATATTATACAGAAACAATTCTTCTTATAAATGATTGGATAATTTAACTATTTTCTATTGAAAATATTGTTTCAGAAAGAATAGACTTTATACTTGACGCGAGGAGAAAAGGCGATATTTTTCGGCTTTTTTGCTTGAAAACAAGAGCAAAAACGCGAAAAAAGAAGTCTATTCCCTCCTCCGTCTTACATTCCAAAGCAAAAGATGAAAAAGGCAAGTCTTGTCCTATTTACCGCTTTTCTGCTCTCGGCGACTTCCTCGCTTTCTTTTCATCCGCTTGTAAATCCTACCGCCCAGGAAAACAACAGCAATACAGCTTCTTACGATATCCCGGATGTCGATATCGATTCCTCGAAATCTCTCTCCGGAATGTCCAAAGCGGTCAATGCTTTATGCAATGCGAAAGAAATTCTCCTGAATAATTTCGCGTTGAATATCGATTTGGATTCTGCTGACCCTAACGATATCCTCTCTCTTTCTTTCTCTACTCTGGATATCGATCTCAGTGGCATCAATGCCTTAGATATCAATATCAGCGGAAGCGTCACCTTAAACTATCAAGGACTGAAAGAAGATCTTGCTTTCCGCTATGAATCCAATCAGTACGTCTACCTCACTTATAAAAACAAATCCTTCAAGTTCAAAGCCCCCAATACGATTGGGGATATCTTTGAAATGCTCCGTTCCTTAGGGATCAATCTTTCCTCTTCTGCCGATAGCAGTATCTCTTTATCTTCCATCCTCACCCAGATAGCAAAACTTCAGACCAATGTCAAAGCCGTCGATAACGGAACAGGAAACAACTATCAATTGATCATTCCTTCGTTAATCTTAGGCTCCGCTACGACTTCCGAGCTCACCATCAATCTCACCGCCGATGAAAACGATGTCCCCGTTGCTTTATCGACCGCCAGTCCTCTTACGATTACAAGCGGAGACAAGAGTAGCAGTGATTCTTCCTCTACTTCTTCTAGTAAAACCACTTCGGTCTCTTTTGAAGGCACCATCTCTGCTTTAAATAGTGTCTCCACCTATAACAGAGCGGATGAGGAAGCCTATAACGATGTCACCGCCGCTAACTCCTCTCTCTTCGGAACGATCGAACATATCTTTGCTGGAAGCTATAGCGGAGAGAAGGATTCTTCCACGACCAAGAAAGCTGCCGTCAAAGTAGGTATTGAAGCCCAGGTTTCGAATTCCGAAACCGATTCTTCAACCAATACCACCACGATTCATTCTTCTATTATCGAAGGATCTCTTTCGGCTGATCTCACCGATGTCTTTGTCGATGAGAATGCCGGAACCTATTCTCTTTCCTTAACCCAGAAACCGACCAAGGAAAGCACT
Organism: uncultured Eubacteriales bacterium; assembly: GCA_900316035.1. GTDB lineage: Bacteria > Bacillota_I > Bacilli_A > RFN20 > CAG-288 > Enterosoma. The sequence goes on along the minus strand of ONBI01000047.1, from coordinate 5,709 downwards.
TCTACCTATAACACTCTTTCGGCTTACTATAGCCAAGAGACTGCCTATATCGCTCTTAATAATTTATTCAAAGGCAGAATCCAGAACAGCGATATCAAAGAGCTTTTCCAGCAGATTTCCCGAATCACGGAAAAGCCTGCTTTCTCTTCTCTCACCGATGATTTCAATATCGTATTGAAGAAAGCAACCTCGGGAAGTAACTTAGAGAAACTCAGCAATGGTGACTATAGCGTCTTACAGGGAATTCTTAAATCCTATGAATATTCCGCTTCTAAGTTCTCGGCTACCATCGATGGTTCCATCATCGGTTTAGACAGCGATATCACTCTCACCATCCATTTTGTGGAAAACGATGGCACGAAAGATGTCACTTCTATCACGGTTACCGGCTTAAAAGCAGGCTCTGTTTCTTTGGATAGTCTTACTCTTACGTTAGATACCTATGAAGCTCCTACAGCTCCTAAAGATAGTGAATATAGCGACTACTCCTGTGCTACGACTCTCTTCAAGAATGTCGCCGATCTCTTCGATAAGAAGAAGATGACGGCTGATTATTCTCTTATCTTTACCGATAGTTCCGACTACACCTTTAATGCCAGTGGTGCTATCGGTGCCGATTTATCTACGGCTACGATCGATAAAAGTGAAGACGGAACGACAGAGACTCTTCATCCGGATACCGGAACCTATTATCTGAGCTTTCATATTCCGGAAGAAAAAGATAAAGTGAGCAAGGAGACTTATGCCTTAGCACAGGGTATCGAATGCTTCTATAACCCGAGCGACAAGCATCTCTACTTCGGATATGGATATTCCGAGGATGCTAAAGAGGATAAATACGTCTTCCGCAACTCTTTAACCAATAGCAACATCAACGAAATCATCAATCTGATTCAGGATAAAACGAAAGAGGATTCCTCGACCGCTTCTTCCTCGAGTCTTCTTTCGATGTCGACTTATCTCGATACAATCCTTTCTTCGAAGAAATTCACTTCCATCAAGAACGGGCTGAAGAATCTTTCTTTCGCCGACTTGGATGGTGTTGTCTCTCTTGCTACCGAAACCGATAACATCGTTGTCACTTTAGATCCTTCTACCTTCCTCAAGGATAGCAAATACGTCGATAACTCCGGTGCGATCACCCTGAAAGTAGGTAGTGACGGAAGTCTTATCTCCTTCTCCGCCGATGGAAAAGTAAACGGTAACCAGATTGATTTCTCGATGAATATCCAAGATTACAACGATACGGTCTTAGATGCTTCAAAATACAATACCAAGGACTATCCGGAAATCTCAAAGGCCAACGAGATGATCAAATCTCTCTTTGCTCTTCCGACCGACTTGAAGAAGTTTGATCTCAGCGTAGAAGGCGAAGTCAGCAAAGATAGCTATGTCGACGGAGCCGAAAAGACCGATCAACCGGTCGTCAAGATTGTCAACACCAGCGATACTCCTTCCGGAGCCAGTGTCGATCTCAGTCAGAGCACCATCGGAGAATCCCTCGATACGACCCGTATCAAATCCGCTTTCTCCGGTATCGTCAATATCAAGAATCCTTCCTTAAACGATTCAAGTAAATATATCGATGGGGTTCAGAAGATCGAGTTCAATTATCAGGAACTCGACGATAAGACCAAGAATCTCGAGGACAAAGAAGTCTACGATGGCATGTTCACGGCCGAATATAACGACCACATGCACATCAAAGCCCAGAACAGTGATCTCTACGATATCCTCAAAGGAATCAAAGGTATCAAGGATGGGAACCTTCTCTATCGTTATCTTAAGGTGCTTAACGATGCTTCTCAATCTACCGGTTCTGCTTTGATGGATCTGATGAACGGGAAATCGTTAGGGACCTCGAAGTTATTAGGAAGTCCCTACATCGAGAATATCGACTTCGCGACCGATCCCAAGGAATCCAGTTACGGTCACATCAGCGTCACCTTCAATATCAATATTCTTACTTCCTCTGTGGATTCTTCTCCGATCACGGTTCACTTCTATTACGACACTTCTACCTGCCATATCGTCAAAGCCAAGATCAGCGGTGATGTTAAGAAGAACACCACCGATAAAGATAATACTAACGATACGACCTATCACATCAATGCTACCTTAGGTTTGACTGCCGGAACCAATAACACCTATAAGAGAACCACGACTACCGATGTCGATTCCGCGGGTACCGATAAGAACATCCTCACCTATACCAGCGATAACTCGAGTAAGTTCGTCGATGTCAATGGCTTCAAGGTTCTTGAGGATTGTCTTATCGATACCACCGAAAACAACTTCTTCGAGATCGAAGGAAAATTGAAGGTTTCTCTTTCTGCGCTTCTTATTATCAATACCAGTATTGAAGTCAATTGCTATGCCGCTATCTATGTAAAGGACAACACGGCCTATGCTTATCTGCGCTTCAAACCATCGGACAAAAAAATATCCGAGGCTGGTTTCTATGGAACGGAGTTCTTCATTGAAGAGCAGAAAGTTCTCTGTAACCGCATCAAGACCTCTGTCGACAAGAACGATCGGGCTTGGCTCCAATATCGCTATACCTATACCACCACCGCCGAATACTATAAGACCACAGCAGAAAACATTGAAAGCAATATCGCCTACTATATTCTGGATTACATCATGAATTTAGAAAGCATCACCGGCGGTTCCACCATATTGAAAAAGATCTATGACAGCGTCTATTCCGATAGCTCTTCCTCTTCTTCCTCTAACACCATCAATGACGATCTCTCCCAGGTTCTGACGAAGGCAGTCTATAGTTCCACCGATAGCACCTTCACGATGAATATGGATCTCAATAAACTCATCAATATCAGTCTAATTGATTTCAAGAGTGCCAAAATTGTCGTCACCCACTCCAATAACAGCGATGGAAGTAAACCCCTGAAGTCGATAGCTCTCAATGCAGAACTCAAGGTTATCAGCTTATTGACCGTAAAACTCGAAAGCAGCAGTTCCCAGAACACCTTCACGTTGACAACCTTATCTTCCTCATATCAATCAATAGATGATGCGAAGAACGGAAAGATGAACCGTTTTTATTCCTTCTGGGAAAACTTCGAAAGCGAAAACCGCAAATACGAGGACGATTCGCAGATAAAGATGTATCTCATCAGCAAGGTAACAAGCGCCGGTTCTCCTACCCATACCGGTGATGTGATAACACATAGCCAATCTAAGAAGAATGATTCCCGTGGAGACGATAAAAACTACATCGACTACAATAGCTATTGGTACTTCAAGGGAGCTAACTTCTAAGCTTAAGAAAAGGGCCCGAGCAACACGCTCAAGCCCTTTTTCTATCGATAAGTTGTTTCTAGACTACTTATTGAGGAAATCAACGATATCCTTGATCGGAGTTGCTCTTTCGACTTCGTTGAGGATCTCGTGTCTCATATGGGGATAGAGGATCAGAGTGACATCCTTAACGCCTAAGGAATCGTACATCTTCTTTAGGGATTTCGGACCTTTACCATTTGCGCCGACCGGGTCCTCTTCTCCGGATACGATCAGGATAGGAGTATTCTTAGAGACATTTGCCAGGTTCTTTTTCTTATAGAGTTCTTTCATACCGGACATGAACTCATAGTAGAAACCATAGGTATCGAAATGTCCGCAATAGGGATCTTCGATATAGGCTTTGACATTGTCTTCGTTATAGGAAAGCCAATCGACATCGGTCTTATGGTTCTTGACGGCTTTGGTATAAGGACCAAGAGATGCCTTCTCCATGAGTTTATCTTCTTGGTTCCAGTTCTTCTCTTTGGCTCTTCTCTTCGATAGGATCCAACCGAACTTGATGGCCATGAGGTTATTCTTGCCGTTAGAACCCATGATGATCGCTTTATCGATGGTATCGGGATAGGTTTCTAAATAGGCCTGAACGGAGAAGGAACCCATCGAATGTCCCATCAGAGTAAGAGGTAGACCGGATTCTTTCAGCTGTTTGGCTTTGAGAGAAAGAGCTTCAAGCTCTTTCTTCCAAGCGCCATGAGGAACAATCTCCTGTTCTTCGGGTTTCGAAACGTTTTCGCCCTGTCCGAGATGGTCTAAGACATAGACCGCATAACCGGCATCGTTTAAGGCTTTTGCAAAAGGAGCGTAACGGGAAGAGTATTCGTTCATACCGGTGATGATAAGAACGTTTCCTTTCGGATTGTCGAGAGGATAGTCGTTTCCTTTGATGACGACATTATCGGAACAGAAAACCTGAAATACACCCATTTCCTTTTTGTTCTCCTTTCGTAAGTTCCTGTTTCATTATAAAGCATGTAAGCGCTTTTGAGTACAGAAAATCAATGGAAAAGGAAATCTTTACCATGGATTTTCGCTAAGAAAAAAGGAGACCTTTTGGCTTTAGGCCTCCTTGGAAGTTTCTTCTTTTGTTTCTGCTTTCTTCTTTCCGGTATAGCCGTAGATCACAAAAGCAATTGTGATAGGGATAGGAAGCAAGAAGACTTCCCAGAGAAGATACCCTTGAGGAAGAGGTAAAGAATACCCTAACTGAAGATAGGTCGCTAATACGATAAGCCACGTCATCAAAGATCCGAAGAACGATTTCACTCCTCTTGAGAAGAAGACACAGGAGAGAACAAAAAGAAGAATGCTATCCGCTGCTAACATCCAGGTCCAAATCGGCCACATGTTCTGATGGCCGAAAAAGAGAACTAAGACATAGACAAGGATCGCTACAATCGGAGCAATGAGGGAGTAATAGAAACAGACAAGAGGCCGATTCATCTTCGGCTTTGTCGTTACGTAGATTTCTTTTTCTTTTCTACTTCCTTCATGGGTGAAGTAGTCGATCGTGACACCGTAAAAGTCAGCTAAAGCCTGCAGTGTTTCGATATCGGGAGTGGTATCACCTTTTTCCCATTTGGAAACAGCTTTATCGGAGTAGTTGAACTTCTCCGCAAGCTCCAATTGGGTCAGTCCCTTGCTTTTACGAAGGGCGGTCAGGTTTTCGGCTACGATTTGCTTCAAAGGTTTCTTTTCTTCGGGCATAGTACTATTCTACAGCCCAAAAAGCCCGAAAACAAGGGAACTCTCCAAATCAGAGAATCGGCTCTACGATTAGGAGAATGGACTCTCTTATGTGTTCTGAAGGAGTAGGGTGACCTGATAAGGAGAGAAAGATAAAATTTCCTCAGGTATTAAGAAAACCACTTTACCAAGGAGAACCAATCATGATCGAAAACAACAACACAGTCCATGTCTTTTACGGCTTTGACGAACGTTTTGCTCCCTTTGCCAGTGTCTCTATCGCAAGCCTTGTCGACCATTGTGATGATAAGCGCCGCTATGTGATCCATATCCTCCATACCGACTTAACAGAAGAGACCAAAAGAAAGCTTCTTACTCTAGAGAAGAGAAACGTCTTCCTCCGTTTTGATTCGGTCAAGGAAGAACTCGATTCCTTGCTTTCGGCTTTACCGATTCGGGACTACTACTCGCCTTCGACCTACTTCCGTCTTCTCATCGGAAAGAAGTATCCCCGCATCAATAAAGCTGTCTATCTCGATGGGGATACGTTAGTGAAAGAAGATATCGCCCATCTTTTCGATATCGACTTAGGAAACCACTGGGTCGGGGGAGTCACCGATTGTGTCGTCACCGAGATCAAACCTTGCTTTGACTATGTCGAGAAAGCCTTAGGCATCGTTCCGAAGAAGTATATCAACGCCG
>ONBI01000027.1 GCA_900316035.1 uncultured Eubacteriales bacterium | reverse complement strand
CCCTCTTTCGTATTCTCATTCGCATGCTCATTCGAATACTTCAAGAGGGACAAAATCACTGAACAACTTCTAGTGACAAAATCACTGAACAACTACAATGGAGGAAGCATCTATCTTGCAAATGTCCAAAAGATAACGTATGCTATTTCTGAAAAAGGGGGTATTCCCAATGAAAAAAGCTGTTGCGGAAAATGCCGAAATCTTAGAAGACGATGGTCTTACCATCACCTATCATCCGCGTTGCCCGATGTGCGGTGTTATCGGGGAAGTCACCGATGCCATCCGCGTCGAGGAAGGTAAGAAGGAAGTCATCAAAGACTTCACTTGCCCGTATTGCGGAATGGCGTTTGATATCACCTTCACCCGTTAATCTCGATTCTAAGATCAAGGGAGGCTATTCTTCGGAATAGTCTCTTTTTCTTTGGTCAAAGAAAAAACTCCTCTTCCCTGTTGACCTTGCTATGGGAAAAGGAGCTTAGGAATCTTATTTATCAAGTTTTTCCAGAAGAGTAGAAGCTTCTTCCGGAGAGAGTTTACCGGAAGCGACTTCCTCTAGGATGACTTCTCTCATTTTCTTCTGAGCTTCGTTTTTATCGCTAGAAGAAGCAGAAGTTACTTTTTCTTCGGGTTTCGTTTCCACTTCCTCTTCTTCTACGTCATGATAAGGAGTCGTAGGAGAAGAAGGCGTATTCATCATCTCTCTTTTGATCTCTAAGAAAGGCTTTGAAATATAAAGAGCAAAAAGAACAACATAGGCAATAAAGCCGACAAGATAGAGAACCACCGAAACAACATTTCCCGCCTGGATGATCTCGGTTCCATCGGGAAGTGCATTTCCTAATCCGAAAAAGAGATAAAGAAGTTCCAATACTCCCGTAACTCCCCCTAAGATCACACAGACTTTATTGACGAAGTGGAAAGTATAGAAGCTATTGATGATAAGACAGAGAAGAGCAAAGATTCCGGTAGCTGCTCCGCAGAGAACCACAAAGAGAGTGAAGATCGAAGGTAAGACGATTCCTAAATCCAAGGTCGTATTTCCACTCGTCGAAAGAATACTCATCTCGCTTAGTAAGCTATACTGCGAATGGGGAAGAGCCATCAGTCCGAAAAGAAGAGCGATGACGAAAAGAAGAACAAAGTCCGGTATCATCTGCTTCATCTTGATCTGGTCATTCATGTTGCTTTTCCGCCTCTTTTTCTTTCGCTATGGCTTTGTGGTGTGCTTCTATTTCGGCTTTCTCTTTATCGTACTGCTCCCGCTTATCTAAGATAGCCTGAGCCGCATCCGCAGGAACTAACTGAAGAAGTTCTTCTGACGATACCCCTTCCAAGGATTCCATCGTCGGATAGAGATCGAGAAGCTTCTGCTTTCTCTTTTCTCCGATTCCCTTGATATCGTCATAGATGGTCTTATAGACGGCTTTCGCTCTTTTTCCTCTATGATAGGTGATCGCATAGCGATGAATCTCATCCTGCATCCGCATGAGGAGGAAGAAGAGCGGAGAATTCTTCTCTAACGGAATCTCTTCTCCCGTATCGGCGTTGATGAGGGTATCGGTCTCGTGTTTGTCGTTTTTGGCTAGACCGGCCAAAGGAATATCGACGCCGGTCTCTTCCTTGACCTCTAAACCGATCTGGCACTGGGTAAAACCGCCATCGAGAAGAATCAGATCCGGCATCTTCTCTTTCCCTTCCTTCAGACGGTTGAAGCGACGGGTTAAAACCTCCCGCATCGAAGCTAAATCGTCCTGAGGATTGGGTTGGGTGATCTTATATTTGCGGTATAGTTCAGGAGCTTTCTCCCCGTTGATATATTTTACCATGGCACCGACCGGCTCATAGCCTTGGGTATGGGAGTTATCGTATAACTCAATATCCAGAGGAGTCTTCTTCAACGATAGCTTCTCTTTCAGCTGCTCTAAAAGCGAAAGAACATCATCCTCTAAACGAGCGGTCTGGAAATGCTGATCGAGCATCTGTTTGGCGTTTTCTAAAGCCATCGCCATCATATCTCTCTTCTTACCACGGGTAGGAGAAATCACGTCAAAATCCAACGCTTCTCCTAATACCGAAGTGATGGATTCACTAGGGACAATGAGTTCTTTGGGATGGTCGGTATGTTTTTCATAGAACTGAAGAATCAGGTTCTCGAGCATATCGTCGATATCATCTTCGAGTTCCTCGACATAGGTGTTCTTACCTAACAGAACCCCTTTACGATAAAGAAGGAAGACCACACAGATATAACCTTCACGGATGGAATAACCGACCACATCGCGGCTCACATGATCCGGGAAGATGATTTTCTGGGCCGAGGTGATATTTTCCACTGCCTGAATCAGTTCCTTATATTCGTTTGCTCTTTCAAACTCGAGTTTCGACGCATACTCCTTCATCTTCGCACGCAAAGAAGAGATCAGGGACTCGTTATCGCCATTGAAAAAGCGGGTGATTTCCTCCACGATCTTCTGATATTCTTCTTCATCGACTTTCTTGATACAGGGAGCAAGACACTGTCCCATATGATAATAAAGACAAGGCTTATTCGGAATCGTCTGGCACTTTCTCAGCGGATAAATCTTATTGAGAAGATCAATCATCTTATAAGCCTGGGAACTGTTCGGGAAAGGACCGAAATAATAGTATCCTTTCTCTTTATCCGATCGGGCGATCTTCAGATAGGGGTCATCCTTCTTCTTCAAAGCGATATAAGGATACATCCGATCATCCATCAGCATGATGTTGTATTTCGGATAGTACTTATGGATCAGGGAGATTTCCAAAAGGAGCGACTCCTTTTCGGAGTTCGTTTCGATGATATCGAAATCACGGATCTCCGCTACCATTCGGGCTACTTTCCCCACCTGCGGACGGGTGAAATACTGCTTCACACGTTTGAGAAGGGATTTGGCTTTTCCGACATAGATGATCGCTCCGTTTCCATCCTTCATCTGATAGGAACCGGGACGGTCCGGAAGCAGAGAAATCTTCTGTTTCAGTACCGGGTAATCGAGATAACTCATACCTTAAGATGAACGACCGTCGCTCCTAAACCACCTTCCCCTTCGCCACCGAGACGGTAATCGGCAACGAACTCTTTATGATTGGAAAGATACTTCCACACGGCATTCTTCAAGGCAAAAGTACCGGCTCCATGGACAATTCGGACATAGCCGTACTTATGGAGTCTTGCCGAATCCAAGAAGGAGACGACTTTCCGCATCGCTTCATCGACATGGAGACCGATGATATTGCATTCCAGCCCTTGGCTATCCGTTAAAGTAAGATAAGCCATATCCGCGGAAGAGAAGAAGTTGTTATCTTTCTTCTTCGGCTTCAGATCAGCCTGCGTAAGCTTTGCTTTCTTCAGCCCCTGGATAGAGCGACGGAAACGTAAGCCATTGAGATCGAGTAAGACTTCTTTCTTCTTAACCTCGATGACTTTGGCTTTCTGTCCGTCTTCATCTAAGACGATATCCCCGACCTCCAATGTCGGAAGTTCTTCTTTCTTGGCATTCGGCGTAAGAGACTTCGAGGGCTCTTCCTTGATCTTCTTCAGTTCGCCTTTGGCTTCGGAAACCTGAGAATAAGAAAGGGAGGGATTCTTACTTCCTTGCTGACTTTCCCAGATGCGGTTGATCTCCTGGATTCTTTCATCGACCAATCGTTCGATCTTCTGATCTGCTTTCCGCTTGATGGATTCCTTTTCGACATTGAGAGCATCGATGGCTTTCTGTTTCTTCTCGATGATCTTCTCTAAATCCTTCTGGGCATTCTCTAAGTCGCGGGCTTTCTTTTCGTTGGCACTGACTTGCTCGGTGAGTTTCTCCATCAAGGCATCGGTATCGCGATTGGAGCGTTCGTTTTCAAAAGCGATAGCATCCTTGAGGATGGATTCCTTAAGCCCCATCTGTTTTGCTAAAAGGATACCGTAGGATTTCCCGGTCGTATGAAGCAACAAACGATAGGTAGGAGTAAGAGAAGCGTTATTGAATTCCATCGCTCCGGTAAGACAGTTCTTATCGGAAGCGGCATAGATCTTCAGGCCATCGAAATGGGAAGTGAGTAACGTAAAGCAGTGGATGCCTTCAAAATACTTCAGCAAAGCAACACCTAAGGCTTCTCCGTCTTTCGGAGAAGTACCTTCACCGACCTCATCGATGATGACAAGCGAAGAAGGCGTCGCTTTCTCGGTGATGTTTTTGATTCCTAATAGATGAGAAGAGAAAGTAGAAAGATTATCTAAGACGGACTGGTTATCGCCACCTAAGAAGTAAACCGCATCCATAAAGGGAATCTTAGCTCCATCATGGCAAGGGACCAAAAGGCCGAGTTTATCCATCATCACAGATAAAGCAACTGCTTTGATGAGGATGGATTTGCCACCCGCGTTCGGACCGGTGATGAGTAAGTCTCTCGGTTCGTCTCCCCCGAGTTTCAGGCTATTGGTGATGATCTTCGGTGAGTGGAGAAGAGGATGGAAGAAAGAGCACAATTCAAAAGTATCATCGCTGAGTTCCGCAATCGAACCGGAGTAGGAGTTGCCGAAATTCAAAGCCGCAAAGTAACGGTCGAAGGTGAGATAGATCTCGTAATCTCTTCTTAGAATCTTAAGCTGTTTATTGGCTTTCTGAGAAAGGTCGGTGAGAACCTTCATCACTTCACTGGCTTCTTCCTGTTTCAAGGAGCCTAGCTTATTGCGGAGATCGATGACTTCATAGGGAACCATATAGACCGTATCGCCGGTATTGGAATAAGAGACGACACTTCCTTTGATATAACCTTTATCGCTGGTTTTGACAGGAAGTGCTTCATCTCCCCCTTTTAAGGTGACCGTCTGACTCGAGAGATGAGAAGCGTAGCGGTTCTTATAGGTGTTCATGATGTTGGAAAGAGAGTGCTCTAAGGTACGGATCTTATTTCTCACTTCATGAAGAGCCGGAGAAGCGTTATCGGAAACGGTGTAGTCGACTTCAATCGAAGCCAGGATATCTCTCTTTAAGGGAGGTAAGGAGTTAAGATCCAAAGCGTCGTCATTGAGATGGTAGTATTCCTTCTTGTCGTAGAGAAGATCGTAGAGGTCTTCGCTTGCCGAAAGAAGAGCACCGATTTCATAAAGTTCTCCACCGGAAAGAACTCCCCCTTTATCGAGAGCATCAAAGGATTCCGTCAAATCGAGAAGCGAAGGAAGAGAAAGGACATTCCCTTCGTGGAGGAAACGGGAGAATTCCTCGAGGTATTCATGGTCGGTTTCGACTTCGTGTTTCTCTTTCGCCAGGTAGGCTCTGGAGAAGTTCTTCTTCAGATATTCCGAAGCGAAGAAAGGTTTCAGGTGCTCTAAGAGAGCATCGGTTTCATGATCAATATAATTTTCTTCCATAAGCAAAATAAGGCTGTCTCTGTTTTTTACTTTCCTATTATAATCAGGAACAGCAAGAAACGGGAAAAAGTGAAACCTCTTTTCCGATAAGAAGAAAGAAAATACAGCGAAGAAAAAGAAAAATCCTGCGTATAATAATAACGAAATGACTTACGCAATCCTCAAATGTGATGCCGCCAAGGCAGATGAAATCCGGGAGTTCTACGGAGCCGAGAGAATCGAGGACGAAAAACACCCTTATGATGTCTTCGATACCGAAGAAGAGGGTGTCCATATCCACGGTTCCGTCAATAAGAAAGAAGTCTATACCATCGTCTTCTCCGGAAAGAGAGAGAAGGTCAAGGAGATAGCTTCCTTTTTCAGCGAGGATGTCACCTATCGGGAATTCGACGAAAAGGGAGTAAAGCAGCATGTTCCCTCTTCTTCCTGGGAAGATACTTCAACGCAGATCGGTTCTGATGAAGTGGGGAAAGGAGACTTCTTCGGTCCTTTGATTGTTACGGCAAGTTATCTTGAAAAGAAAGATATCCCGCTTCTGATTTCCTATGGTGTCGATGATTCCAAGAAGATGAAGGATGAAACCATAAGGGAAATCGGTCCTGCCTTAAAAACCAAGACCAAGAGTTATACCGTGATGCTCTCTCCGGAGAAACTGAGCCGATTAGCCGCTTCTTCTTTCAACATGGATCATATTCTTTCTCTTCTTCATAATAGCGCTCAGAAAGGATTGATAAACAAATACTCTCTATCTAACGAAGTCCTTATCTATGTCGACCAGTTCACTCCGGAAGAAGATTATCGGAGATATGTGAGACAGGATATCGTTCCGAATCCGATGTTCTTCCGCCCGAAAGGGGAGACCTATTATCCCTCGGTTGCTCTTTCTTCTGTTCTTTCCCGTTATGCGTTTTTAGTCGAATGGGAAAAGATGGAAGCAAGATTCCATACCGAAATCCCCAAAGGTGCCTCTGCTCTTGTCGATAAAGTCTATGGAAGGCTCTGCAATACCTATGGTCCAAAAGCCATTGATCCTTACGTAAAAACCTTCTTTGCAAACTACAAAAAGAGATAAGAATCGATATAATAAGAAAGATGACTCAAAAAGGAGGCGTAGAGATGAAGAACTTCTTATTCGCAGCGCTCTCCTTAGTGAGTAACTTCTCGAAGTACAAAGAGAACTCCCCCGATATCAAAGGAGTCGAAATCGAAAAGAATTCCCAGTTCATGATTACGGGAACCTATGAAAACGTCAATAACTTCTGGGGACTCTCCGTGACCAATACCGGAACCGAGGATTATTTTTACACCTTTGAACTTGATGATTTCGGTAAGGTCTATAAAAACGGCCACGAGGTTTCCTTCAGTGATATCAAAGAGGGAGATAAACTCAATGTCACCTACGATGGTTCGGTCTCTCTTGTTTATCCTCCGAAACTGAATAACGTCTCAAAGATCGAGATTCTCCCCACTCCCGAAGAGAAAGCTGCTAAGGAAAAAGAAAACTCCGGCAAGTAAGAAAGAGGAAACACCTTTCTCACAATACCGGAGTTTTTCTTTTGGAAATATTCTCTTTACTTCGCTTCTACAATCCCTTTGCTTTCCTTCCGATAGAGAGGTTCACAGAGGAAGAAAAGAAGAGTAGCGAACAAGACAAAAGCTAACGAAAGAGCACAGAGTACATTGCTATTCGTATCGAATAAATAAGCAATCAGGAACGAGAAACCGAAAGAGGAAACACCATAGACGAGTTCAAAGAAGCCATACGCTCTCGCTCTTTCTTCCTTCTTCGAAAGTTTCGATACGCCGGCCTGAAGAATCGATTCGATGGCACCCATTCCGATTCCCCAGGAAGTAAGGCCTAAGAATACCATCGTCAGATTGCTGATAGGACCGAAGAAGAAATAGGCATAAGGAGCCGAAAGCAAAGAAGCAAAACCGACCGAGAGGAAACCTATACGGTCAAAAAGGAAGCCGAAGACCAAAGCCGAAATCGCATCGATGAACATCGCATAGGAATAAAGAAGAGGAAGATAATCACTCTGCACCAAAGCGATATCCGCTAAATGCTTATCGATCAAAGAGAAGGAATCCATATAGCCGGCCGCAAAGAAGAAGGCAGCGATGACAAAGAGCATATAGGCTTTCGATTTATAGAAAGAACCGATTCTCTCTTTCTGCTTGGTTTCAAAAGCATCCGGAGCCGGGAATTTACGACGGGCAAGAAGCAGAAGAACAATACAGATCAAAGCCGGAATACCCAAGAAAGCAAAACCGACGATGTATTTCTGATACTGCGTCAAGTCACTGCCGACCGTATAGACAAGAGTGAGGATCATCGGTCCGATACAGGCACCGATCTGATCCAAGGCTTCGGCAATCGCAAAGGATTTTCCTTCCCCGGTCTTATGGGCGGCAAAGGACATCAGAGAGCTCTTGGCCGGTTTCTTGATGGCCTTACCGATCTTCTCGGTAAGGACAAAGACAATCGCTAACTGCCATCCGCCATCCGGAACCAGAGCGAGGAGCGGTACCGAGAAAACATCGATACAGTATCCGACAATCGTAAACGCCCAATACTTTTTCGTCTTATCGGTGAAGTAACCGGAAAGCATTCTTAAGGCACATCCAAGCAATGATCCGATTCCACTCACCGCCGCAATCGCCACGGTCGGTGCACCTAGATAAGATTCAAAGGCACCGAGAGCACCGTTTGCGCCTTCGAAGGTCATGTCGTTGAATAAGGACATGATCGACATCAAGAGGATGAAAGCAAAGGCAGCTTTCGCAACGGCTTTCGAATCCGCTTCGGATTTCGTCTCTTCTTCTTTCGTTTCCATAGTGTGGTTCTCCTTTCGAAAGAAAAAACTTCCGCCACGATGACGGAAGCTCCCTTGTTTCTCTTGAAAGGCGATCCCATCATCCAAGCTTTGGCACCTTGTTCCACTCTCTGGAATAGGTTGTCGAAGGATCCTAGAGCTTGTCTCTCCCCTTCTCTTTATGGCACGGGCTAGTATAGTCAGCTCCTTTTTTTAAGTCAATACGGCCTTTTTCTCACCTGTCTTTCTTCTCTCCATTACGATATAATCTAGGCATGAAAAACAAAACCCAGATCAATCGTGACGTGAAGATCTATACGGTCGAACTTCTCGTCTTTGCAGTTATCTATTTAGTGTTGGGAATCCTGATCCTCACTTCCGTCATTCCGCTTCATGGCACGTTCCGCCATATTCTGATTTATGTTTCTTTAGTCGGTGCCGCCTGGTTCGTCTTCGATTTCTTCTGGACGTTATTTTCTAAGAAGAGAAGAAAAACATCTTCTCTCTTCGATAAGGCTTTGCTTCTTCCGGCTGTAATCGCGGTCGTTGTGATCGATATTCTCACGTTCACGATGGGATTTGAAGAATCCAATACCTTACATGTCTATTTCACAGGAGCTTTCTTCTGCTATCTTGCTTTCATCTTCACCATCGAAGCTATCTATCATCTTTATCATCCGCTTCCTTTTTTATTAGAAGAGGAAGAAGGAGAAAAGAAAGCAAAAGAAGCAGTAGCTTCTCCTGCTCAGGAAGAAGAGAACGAAGAAGATTTCGCAAACAAGCTACAGGCTTTCGAAAAAGAAAACCGGAAGAAAGAAGAAAACCAATCGGAAAAATAACCCGATCAGGAGGTGAAGTATATGAAAGAGCCACTGAAAAAAGCAGAGGAAATCTCCAACCGCTTCGAACTGAAGTATTTCTTTTCCCCTCACTATGTCGAAGAGAAATTCCATCTCGATAAGAACGATAGGGAGGAGGTGAGGAATTCCTTCGCTGCTTTCAATGTCCACATGGATTCCTTCTTGGCTTTTCTGACTTTCGTTCTCGGTATCGTCTATCTTGTCCGCTTCTTCTTAGCTGTACCAAGCGATCAAAATGTCGGTGCATACATCGCCCAATATCCTTATAGCTTTGCCGGTTCTACCTTACTCACCGTCGGTTCTTTACTGGTCTTAGCCTATGTGATTCCGACCACTCTTCTCCGTGCCAAAGAAAACGGGCTGAACAGACTTTTTGGCTTCTTCTTTCCTTTCTTCCTTGCCATCACGATGACTCTCTATCTCATCAGCGATGCGAAAAGCGGCAATATGAGCCATGCCGGAGCTATCTCTCCTGCCATCTTCTGGCTTGCGATTATCGCTGTCACGCAGGAAGCCGCCTTTGTCGATAACCTTATCCTCATCTCCTTTACTGCCTTAGACACCTTTATTGCCATCACAGTCCTGAATGCTTTCTATCCGATTGCCGAAATCCATCAGTATTACATCCTCGGTGCCATCTACTTCTTCTCCGCTCTCTTCCTCCATAACCTCTTCTACACTTTCTTCTGTCAGGAGCGTTATATTGAAACCAGAAACAAAGAACTCTCCGCTCAGGCTATCTACGATCCTCTCACCTACTGTCAGAATCGAGCCGGACTTGCGGCCTATCTAAAAAGATTGCCGGCCAGCAACAAGACGATGGCTCTCGTCATGTTCGATATCGATTCCTTCAAGCTCTATAACGACCAGTTCTCCCATAAAGCCGGCGATGAAGTCCTCCGCAAGATCACTCAGGCCGTCAAAGATCTCTATCTCAACGAGCAGGATTCCCTTCCTTTCTTCCGTTACGGAGGCGATGAATTCCTTCTCTTCTACGATATCTCCGATGAAAAGACGCTAGCGAACGAACTCGGGAAACTGAAAAGAGCCATCATCGCTCTTGACTTAGTTGCTCCGAAAGGCGCTCCGGCTCCTTATTGCACCGTCTCTATCGGTGCTGTCTTCTTCTCTACCTTCGGTTCCGATTTCGATTCGATCTTCACCAAAGTCGATGCATCGCTCTATAACTCCAAGAACTTCGGAAAGAACCATATCTCGATCGGTAACAAGATCATCGATCCCGATACCGACCAAACCAAAAAAGACGAGTCTCCGACTCTTTAAATCCAAAAGAAGCGGGTGAGAGAAAAGATCCTTCTCTTCCCGCTTTTTCGGTTCAGTCTTCTTCACATCCGTTTCGCATCTTGAGGAAAGCTAAGAAGTCATTTTCGGGACGGGGCTTAGAAAAGTAGAAGCCTTGGATATGATCGGCACCCATCGCTTTTACTTCTTCAAACTGCTCCTTGGTTTCGATTCCTTCGACTAAGATGTTCTTATGGATATTCTTCATCATGTCGATGGTGTTCTTAAGAAGGATCTTTCCGACTTTCGAAGAAGAGGAATCGACTAAGCTTTTATCGATCTTGATCATCGAGAAAGGCATATCGACCACTCGCTGAATATTCGAGTAACCTGTCCCGTAATCATCCAAGGAGAAGGAATAACCCATCTCCTGAAGCTTACGTAAGTTGTTCTCAATCAACCGATCGTTATGCCCGTACATCGACTCCGTGATTTCGAAATTGATGTTCTTCGGATTGACTTTATACTTCTCTTCCATCGCTTTTACCTTCTCCGGTAAAGCAGGATCCATGCACTGTTCCAAAGAGAGGTTGATTTCGATATAGGAGAGAGGAATTTTCTTTAAGTCATGGGAGCCGATGAAGTCGAAGACTTTCTCAAAGATGATGGACCCGATAGAAAACATCATCGTTTTCTTTTCGGCCACCGGAATAAAAAGAGAAGGAGGAATAAAACCGTATTTATCCGAATGGAGTCTCACTAAGGCTTCCGCGGTTTCAAAGCGTCCGGTCTGGATGTTATAGATCGGCTGATAATAGATTTCAAAGGACTTCTTTTCGATTGCTTCCATGAGGATCTGCTCCAGATTCACTTCCAGACGATACTCTCGGCTAGAAAGGATTTCTTTTCCGTAAGCGAAGATCTGATCCTCTTCTAAGAAACGATCGTAAGAGCGACCTAAACTATAGACGGCTTCGGAGGTAGAAGCTTCCTCCGGACAGGAAAGGACCGTTGTCTTAAACGGAGTAGAACCATAGGAAACAATACGGCTGAGGCCTTTATCGGCTAAGAGAATCTTTTCGATATCGATGGTTGCAAGAGCACCGAAGAAAGACCTATCCGTGACGATGACTTTGAAGAACCCAGGGTTTTTAAAATAGATTTCCCCGAAAAGATGATTCTCTTTGAGATAGGAAGAAAGAAGCGAATAGATTTTCTTCATCTGAGCGAAATAGACCTGATCTCCATATCTTCCTTTCAGGTAATCGATGGAGACGATCTTGAGATAGAAAATCTCGAATTCCCGATGTGAGAGAAGAAGAGTCGTAATCGTTTCGTCAAACGCTTTTTCTCCCGGTATACCGGTATCCGGATCCAGGTAATTCTCCGGCCTTAGAATCATCAGGTAGATCAACAGGCAACAGATAGCCCAGACGAATAGTCCTAATGGAATCTGAGGGAAGAAATACTGAAACGAAACCGCTCCGGCTACTAGGAACATCATTCCTAGGAAGGTGATGGCTTTCCTCTTCGGAAGGAGGCGGTAACAGAGAAAAACAAGGCTAGCGATTACCAAGACATAGATCAGAGTGAGGATGTAAAAAAAAGGAAAATATTGTCCGCGGATATAGGTGCTCTCTCCTACTTCGCCTAAGCGGATATCGAAGAAGAAGGAATCAAAGATAGGATTACAGATAAGAAGAACTAAAATGCCTAGTGCCGGAAGAGAAACCAATATCCAGAAAAGAGGATGTCTGAAGAAGTTTTCTTCTTTTAATAAGGAGAAGAGGAAAAGAACCAGCTCGAGAAGAAGGACTCCCATTCCTAAGAAATAAAGGGAACAGAGAACCATCGAAAGGACGATCTCCGTTTCCGAACGGACTCCGTCGATACGGATCAAGGCATCGCTGAGTTCAAAGACGGCGATCAGGGAAAGGCAAATACACATTCCGAAAAAGATCTTTCCGGAAAGATTCTCACTGACATGATGGAGATAGTGGACTAAGAAGAGGACGGAGACCAGTAGTAAGGTGCATCCGTCGAAGAGGGCTGATGCAAACGCAGTGACATCCATTTTCCGTTTTCTCTTGCCTCCTAGAAAACTGAAATAATTATATAAGAAGTAAAGAAGAAAAGGTTAATGTCTTCTCTTCTTCTCTTCGTTGCGGAAGGATTGCGGGAGACGGAGAATGAGGAAATAATCCAGCAATCCGATCAAAGCTCCCATCCCTAAGGATAAAGGACCAAGGATTGCTAAATAGGAATAGATATAGAAGTTTTCAAAGAAGATCGCATAGGCAAGAAGCTGTCCTAAGACATGGAAAAGAGAAGAAGCCGAAGAAAGAGCAAAGATAGAAGGTTTCACGGAATAATAAAGAAGAAGAGTGATACCTACCGAAAGCAAAGACCCGAAGGCCGACATCAGGAAAGTGATACCGAAACCTTGACCGATCAAAGCGACGACTAGGACTTTGACGATCACGACAAAGAGATAACTGGGTCCATCGTAATAATAAAGGACAAAGAGGAAGATGAGGTTAGCTAGACCGAGCTTTACTCCTGGAACCGGGACAATCGGTGGAATCAGACTCTCGAGATAATAAAGAGCGATTGAGAGAGCTGCCATCAAAGAAAGAGAAACAAGTCTTCGTGTGTTCATAGTTCTTTTCCTCTCAGGCATCGTAATCCGGTAAACCGTCCGCCACAATCATGGCCGAAAAATGATTCGGAAGGCAAACCACAGGAGTATAGGAAGAATAGATTCTTCCCATGTGGGAGCAAAGATGATCTTGGCAGAATACATCTTCTTCTTTGATCTGTATCGATTTATCGCTATAGATCGTCAAGGTAATCGAACCATCGATAAAGGAAAAGGCATTCCCTTCTCCTAAATATTTAGAACCATCCTCATTCGTAAAAGTGATTCTCTTTTCTCCGGAGGAAGGAAAAGCGATAGCCGTTTTCTTGGAGCCATCGTTTGGATCATAGAGAAGCGTGTTCCCGTATTTGATCTCGACATGACTATTCTCCGAAGAAGGCTTTAAGAAAAAAGCCGATAAGGAAATAGCGACGATCACCAAAGCCAAGGAAACATAAAGGAGAATATCCTTCAGAAGTTTCGGTTTCATCCTCTTAAGAAGCGTATCCTTCTCACTTTCGGTATTACTAACAACGGTTTTTTCTTCGTTTTGTTCCATGACGATAAAAATTATAACGGATAGGATTGAGTCTGTCACCGCTAAGCAGAAGTCACGAAAATAGCGTGTAACTACTTTCAAAGTTATAATCTTTACAATTTAATTAATTTGTACTTCATAAAATCGTTTTCATTAGGAACATCTGTTCCGTAAATCACTTTTTAAAGCACTTTTCCTTTTATTTCCTAAATTTATTCATAAAATCTTAACGCACAAAGAGGGGTAAAAAATGAAAAAACAAATCGTTTCGATTGTCGTACTCAGTTTAGCTGCTCTTGGTCTTGCCGGCTGCACTCGCCGTGGGACCAATTCTTCTTCCGCTTCTTCCAACACTCCGTCTACTTCGGTTAAGGATGGTATCCGTGTTGCCTATAGCATCCAGGATTACAACCTTGTCCGTGCCGAAGTTCAGGTCAAGGATGGTAAAGCTGCTTCTGTCCGTTTCGATGAGTATCCGGTTACCAACAACTATGTTGCTTTAACCACTCAGACCAGTGGCGATAACGTCATCTCCGGTGATGTCACCAGCTATGGCAAGACTTCCACTGCCTATCGTGCTAAGTATCTCAATGTCAACGGCACCGTCTTCACTGGCACTTATGCCAATGGCGCTTTCACTTATTCTAACGGCAGCAACATCACCGATTATGATGCTTGGGCTAAGGGCTTAACTTCGCAGAAGGATCTTTCCGATCTTTACTATGCGATTGCTAACAACTTCGTCTATGGCTGCGACAAGGATGGTAACAAGGTCGATGGTTTAACTGCCAATAACCTTTCGAAGGCCGATTATGCTTCTACCTATTGGACTTTCGGTAAAGAGCTCGATGAAGGCTCCCGCTGGAAATGGAACATCAATAAGCTTGAGAAGGCTTTAGCTGGTAAGGACCTCGATAAGGTCACTCTTGCCTCTGTCAAGAACGACAAGAACGTCATCACCGATTGGACGGTCGATTCCACCAGCACTGGTGCGACTATGACTTCTATCGATGCTCATTTCAATCTTGCTAAGCAGGCTTTCGATGGCACTTCCAAGGTTGTCGCTTATTACAATGCCGATGCTCTTTCCGGCCGTTCTTCCAATGGTCACAAAGATTGCATCGCCAAGGTTGAACTCGTTGTCGGTAACGATAACAAGGTTGTCGATGCTCACATCAACGAAACTGTCGAGTTCCTCGATACTTTCGCTGCTACCACTACGGAGCCGACTTATGAGCATGTCTCCTTCGAGAAGACTTCTCACAACAAGACTTCGACTGTCTATGTCGCTAAGTATATGTGGTTAAACGGCACTGTCTATACTGCCTCTGCTGCTAGCAGCGATAAAGCTAACTACATCTACAAGAACGGCGATAAGGAAGCTTATGCCACTATCGCCAGCGATCCGTATCTCTCTGCTGACTTCTACAATGCTGCTTTCACGCATCACATCCGTGTTGCTAAGGATGCCTCTGCTTCTGAGACCTATGACGCCAACTATGCCAATAAGACTGCTACCAAGGCGGAATATGGTTGCACCTATTGGAATACTACGACCGCTAATAAGACCATCAATGGTTCTCAGTGGAAATGGAATATCTCCAAGGTCGAAAAGTCCTTCGTCAATCAGGATATGTCTAAGGCTACCGTTGCCGCCATCAAGGATGATAAGAATAAGACAACCGGCTGGAAACTCAATGACGTCGAGACCGGTGCGACGATGACTGAATACGAGACGTTCGCTGCCTTTGCGAAGAAGGCCTACGATTATCTTGCCTAATAAGCAGATAACTTTCTGAAACCCAGAGGCTGAGGGAATCTTTCTCTCAGCCTCTTTTCCTTTCTTTTCGAAAATTTCTTCTTTATACTACTAAGGCGGAAAAATTATGAAAAAGATTTCTGTACTTACCCTGGTTTCTCTCTTGTTTCTATCGGGTTGTAGCCGTAGAAACGGAGGCTCTACCTCCCATATAGAAGCTCTGGAAACTCCTGTTATCACCGAAGGATCGGACGGCCCTGTAAGAGTCGAAGGAACCTCTTATGTCGACCCTTTCAATACCTCGATGATGGCAAATCTTTACTATAGTGACGGTCAATATAGTGAAGCCCAGAGAAAGGCTATCTCCGATCAGTATGTCACCGATATTGAAAAATACCACGCCTACTCCGATAACCATTACGACTACACGTTCAAAAACGATAACGGCGGATATGAGAAGATCACCAACGTCAAAACCCTGAACGAGAGTTACGGAAGCGAGAAACCCGTTGTGGTTTCCGATTATCTTTTTGATCTCCTGAAGACCGCTTATACCTTCACTCTCAATAGCGATGGTAGATTCAATATCTTCTTAGGACAGCTGACTTCTCTTTACGAAGATAAGTTATCCGAAGTGAAGTCGATGGATAGCTCCACCAAGACAACTCTGGATTGTATCTTAGAAGATGCCACCCATCTTCTTTTCGATGACTTCAGCACAGAGGAGAAGAACAGCATCTCCTCCATTGTTGCTTCTTTGCCACAGACCAAAGAGGAACTGACCGGGCTTCTTTCCTTTGAAGAAAGCAATCATAGCGTCACCTTCCATACCTTCTATAAGAACGGAAAAGCCGTCGAGGGTCTAAAGCTCTCTTTAGGTGGAGTCGCGAAAGGCTTCGCTACCGAAAGAGTCGCTTCGGATCTGAAAGCCAGCTATCCGGATATTTCGATGCTTCTCAATTCCGGTACCTCCTCTGTGAAAACAGTAGGCATCCGACCGGACAGCAAAGACTGGGCGATCCGCTATAACAATCCATCCTATTACGAATATCAGGATTATCTGAGCAATCCTTATAACCCTGCCGAAGTTGTGCTTCGGATCAGCGGTGGCTTCAACATTTCGACTTCCGGTTACTATGAAAACTGCTTCTTCTCTTTAGGAGAAGATAAGAAGAGTTTTTTACGGAGAAACCACATCCTCAATCCTCTGACCGGTTACTCCGAAACCTTCTTCGATCAGGTCTCTGTTTTCCTCGATAACACCGGTTTAGCCGATATGTATACGACCTGCATCATGAACTGCACTTCCTTAGAAGAAGCTGAGAATGTCTTTTCTTCCCTCAATGAAATCTACGATGAAGAAGATGCCGGACTTATCCTCTGCTACAAATCCAAAAAAGGAGATCCTTCTTCTTTCTATTCTTACTCGATGGATCAGCTGGATAACCTCAATAATGCCTCTTATCCTTCGGTTCGTCTATCCGATAACAGCATCTACCAAGGAGACTACTCCGACTTCAATCTGAACACGAACTATGAGATGGTCTCCAAGATGAATTATGACTATCAGGAGAACTATTATTTCTCCTCAATCCTATATCCGAGCGCTTTCCTTTTGACGGATTCCTCTCAGGTTTCTAAACCCGTGATCTCCGTCCTTGAGAAGTTAGAGTAACCGCAGATTCCAATAGCGGGAAGAGCCATCCTAAAAAGATGGCTTTTTGCGTTTTTTTTAAAAGCTCGAAGGTCGCATTCTGTAGGGATTTACGAAAAGGTAAGTAACAGATGGCAGGATTGCATTTCTAGTCATTTCCCTATGTTTTGTCTAGTAGAACAAGCAACATTTTAAGGAAACTTTAAGATTCCATCTCTCATTTTTGAAGGAATTCTTACTGTTTTCAAGCGCTTACATCTGCCGGACATGTTGTGCCTTTTTCTGCCTTTTACCGCTTTGTTAACCCCTTACAGGAAAGCGGTAAAATCCGCTTGTTTCAAGGTTTTTCAGGAATTTTCACTGTTTTAACGGAATGGATGAATTTCCTTTTTTTCTGTGTCAAATGACAAAAGAAACTCTTAACTTTAGACCGTAAGACTAGTATCTTCTTTTGCACGTCACCCCAAAAGTGTGATCTTTCTAAGGCACAGCAAGGTTGGATAGGCGGATTAGGAGGGAACTGCTTTTATGAATACTAAAACTTTGAAATACATCTTAAAAAGAATCCTGATGGCTTTCATCACGATTCTGGCCGTTATCACGATCACCTTCTGGTCCATGCAGGCTATCCCTGGCGGACCGTTCACTTCCGAAAAGGCGGTGAGTTCGGAAACGCTGGCACGTCTTAATGCCTTATACGGTCTTGATCAGCCGAAAGGTGTCCAGTATCTGAACTATCTCAAGGCTTCCTTAAGCTGGAACTTCGGTTACTCGATCAAAAACTCCTTACCGGTCATGACCATCATTCAGCAGGATTTCCCGCTTTCCGGCATCATGGGCTGTATCGCGCTGTTACTGGCTCTTTTCTTCGGTATCCTCTTAGGTTCTTTAGCCGCGACCCATCAGAACAAGTTCTTGGATCGTCTCATCATGGTTCTCTCCACCGCTTCGGTCGCTATGCCTAGCTTCATCATCGCTACCTTCTTCCTATTATTCTTCTGTATTCAGCTGAAATGGTTCCCGGCTTCCTATAGCGCCATCAACGGACCGAAAGCCTTGATTCTTCCTACTCTCTGTCTCTCTCTTTATCCGATG
Source organism: uncultured Eubacteriales bacterium (assembly GCA_900316035.1). GTDB lineage: Bacteria > Bacillota_I > Bacilli_A > RFN20 > CAG-288 > Enterosoma. Next base: position 3,448 of record ONBI01000027.1, on the reverse strand, counting down.
GCTTATATCACCCGTTTGACCCGTTCTTCGACCTTGGATGTTCTCAATCAGGATTATATCCGTACCGCCAAAGCCAAAGGTCTTACCAATAGCAAGATTCTCTTCAAACACGCGTTACGTAACTCCCTTACTCCGGTCATCACTTATGTCGGTCCGGAATTTGCCTATATCATCACCGGATCGTTAGTCGTCGAACAGATCTTCGCTGTCCCCGGTATCGGAAGAGACTTCACGCAGTCGATTCTCAACCGTGATTATCCTCTGATTATGGGTACGACCGTCTTCCTTACTTACCTTATGGTCTTTATGCTTCTTCTCTCCGATATCCTCTACAAAGTCGCCAATCCGAAAGTCGAGCTTGATTAGAAAGGAGGCTCAAACACATGAACGTCAGCGAAACCGTCAAAAAAGTAATCCGCTTCAACCCTCTGAGCCTTCAGATCCGCCCGGAGCTCTTCCAGAGATCGACCGAAAGTGAAAAACAGAGACATCTTGTCTACCATAAGCCTTCTTCCTTCTTCAAAGATGGTACCAGAAGATTCTTCCACAATCCGATTGCCGTCATCTCCTTAGTCTTCGTCGTCCTTCTTGTCTTAGCCGTCATCATCCTTCCTCAGGTCTGGCCTTATGACTACTCCTCGATGCTAGCGATGGACGATTCCACCATGGCGAACTTACGCCCCTTCCAGTGGGGAAGCAGTGAAAAAGAGCTTATCGCCGCCGGCACTCACCTGATGCCTCATATCTTCGGCACCGATAGATTCGGAAGAGACTACTTCATCCGCGTCATCTACGGAGCAAGAATCTCCTTGCTGGTCGGCTTCTTTGCTTCTCTCATTGTTCTTATCATCGGATCCTTATACGGATCGATCGCCGGATACTGCGGAGGCAAAGTAGACCTGGTGATGATGCGTATTGTCGATATCATCTATTCCTTGCCGGACTTATTGATCATCATTCTTCTCTCCTCGGTTCTCAATAAGACACTCGATCTCAACGGACATCCTTTCTTAGCCAAGATGGGTGTCGGTATGATCTCGATCTTCATCGTCTTCGGTCTTCTCTACTGGGTCGGTATGGCAAGACTCGTAAGAGGTCAGATTCTTTCGATCAAACAGGAAGATTTCGTCTTAGCCGCTAAGGCGAGCGGTGCCTCTGGTTTCTGGATCATATGGAAGCATCTTCTTCCTAACTCGATGTCGGTCATCATCATCTCGGTCGCTTTGCAGATACCTTCCGCTATCTTCACCGAATCCTTCCTCTCTTTCTTAGGGCTAGGTGTCAACGCTCCTATGCCGTCTCTTGGGAGTTTAGCAAGTGATGCCTTAAGCGGAATCCGCTCTTATCCTTACCGCCTTGTGATTCCGGCGGTTACAATCTGTCTTATTGTCTTAGCCCTCAACTTATTAGGCGATGGCTTACGGGATGCCTTTGATCCGAAGTTATCGAAGTAATGTGAGAAATATGTCTTTCTTAAGACATAGAAAGGAAAAAGAAACATGGATGTCTTACCACAGGAAAACAAAGAACCGATGCTCGTCGTAAAAGACCTTCATGTGTCTTTTGCGGTCATGGCCGGTAAAGTCGAAGCCGTCAACGGTGTCTCCTTCTCTCTGGAGAAAGGAAAGATCTTAGGAATTGTCGGCGAATCGGGTTCCGGTAAATCCGTCACCAACTACTCCATCCTTCAGATTCTCGATAAGAACGGCCATATCGATTCCGGTTCGATCCGCTTTGAAGGAAAAGAGCTGATCGGAATGCCGGAAAAAGAATTGCGGGAGATCCGTGGAAACCGTATCGCGATGATCTTCCAGGATCCGATGAGCGGTCTTAATCCGGTCTATACGATCGGTAACCAGCTGATTGAAGCTATCCGTACCCACGATAAAAAAATCTCTAAGAAACAGGCTTTCGATGCGTCGGTAGAGATGTTACGCAAAGTCGGTTTCAACGAACCGGAGAAGAGAATGAAGCAATATCCGTTTGAACTCTCCGGCGGTATGCTGCAAAGAGCGATGATCGCTATGGCACTAGTCATGAAACCGGATTTATTGATTGCGGATGAACCGACAACGGCTCTGGATGTCACGATTCAGGCGCAGATTCTCGATCTTCTGAAGGATCTTCAGAAAGAGTACGGCATGGGTATCATCATGATCACCCACGATCTTGGCGTCATCGCCCAGATCTGCGATGAAGTCGATGTCATGTATGCCGGAAGAATCGTCGAAAGAGGAACCGCCGATGAGATCTTCTATCACCCCGCTCATGAATACACGAAAGGCTTACTTGCTTCGGTTCCTACCTTAGAAGAGAAGGAACTCAATCCGATCAAAGGAAATCCGGTCAACCTTCTCGATTTACCGAAGGGTTGTGCTTTTGCTCCCCGTTGTGCGAAATGCATGGAGATCTGCCTGAAAGAGTATCCGGATGAAATCGGAGTAGGACCTACCCACCGCGTCTCCTGCTTTGAAGAAGTAAGAAAACTCACCGAAGAAGGAATTATAGACCCGATGCTTCCTCCCCAGGGGAAGAAGCCAACAAAGGCACCTTCTCCTACGAGTAAGAAATTTGAGAAGATTCTCACTAAGGGTCTAGAAACCGGAAAGGAGGAAAAGAACGTATGAGCAACCAATTCAAAAACGATGTCTATCGCGATGTGGATAAAGACGTTCTTGTCTCCGTCCAGCATCTGAGAGAGTATTTCCCTATCAATGCCGGTTTCTTCAAGACCAAAATGTTAAAGGCCTGCGACGATGTCAGTTTCGATATCAAAGAAGGGGAAACCTTAGGTCTGGTCGGTGAATCCGGATGCGGAAAGACCACGACCGGAAGAACCATTCTCCATCTTTATACTCCTACCGCCGGAAAAGTTTTCTTCCACGGCGAAGAAGTCACTAAGAAGAATCTGAAGAAGTTCCGCACCAAGACCAATATCGTCTTCCAGGATCCTTATTCTTCTTTGGATCCCCGTATGAAGGTCGCGGATATCATCGGGGAACCTCTCGATGTCAATCACGCCTATAAGAACAAAGCAGAAAGAGCCGAAAAGATCGCTGCTCTGATGAAGAGAGTCGGTCTCAATGCCGAACAGGCAAACCGTTATCCGCATGAATTCTCCGGCGGTCAAAGACAGCGTATCGGTATCGCAAGAGCACTCAGTCTCAACCCGGAATTCGTCGTCTGCGATGAACCGGTATCGGCGCTGGATGTTTCGATTCAGGCACAGGTCTTAAATACCTTCAAGGAACTTCAGGAAGAGTTCCATCTCACGTATCTTTTTGTCGCCCATAACCTGCTTGTCGTCAAACATATCTCCGACCGTATCGCGGTCATGTATTTAGGACATCTGGTGGAGTTAGCGCCGAGCCAAGAGATCTTTGCAAATCCTCTTCATCCGTATACGGAATCTCTCTTAAGTGCGATTCCGGTTCCGAATCCGAAGGTC